>CAZLXF010000239.1:1960-4278 GCA_964563065.1 uncultured Rikenellaceae bacterium
GGAAATACCGATGGTGAAATTGATATTACCGCATCGGGCGGAACAGGCGCTTTGAATTACACATTAACTTTGGGCGCTACTACTATTGGACCTCAGGTAAATAATGGTCTGTTCATAAACCTAACAAATGGCGATTACGATATTAGCATCACCGATGGTAATGGTTGTGAGCTAACCGATAATGCAACCATTCTTAGCCCCGATGAGCTGATTCTTACAACACAGGTTGATGATGTTACCTGCTCCGACTCGGGGAACGATGGTAAAATTACCGCCAAAGGAAACGGAGGAAATCCACCATACACAATTACCTTATTTAAAGGTGGAGTTCAGCAAAACCAGTACACAAATGTTGATGAGGATATTGTGGTTGAATTCATTGGATTGGCTGGTGGAATCGACTATGAAGTAGAAGTTGACGACACCAAGAGCTGCGGTCCTGTGGCTTCAGGGTTACTTACTGTAATAGTTCCCGATCCGCTTGTAATTAATCCTCCTGTTATTGAGAATTTAACTTGTAACGGAGTTCCAACGGGTAAGGTTACTGTAACCGGAACCGGAGGAAATCCACCTTACACATTCGTACTTTACGATAGCGGCGATAATGCTCTCGAAACGTTAAACGACAACGCAGGCGTTGAGTTTATTGATTACCCTGCAGGAACCGGTTACTACGTTACAATTGACGACGCAAATGGTTGCGGTCCAATTGCTACTGCTGCTTTCGATATTACCGAGCCCGATGCAATTACTATCGATCCGCTGTCAGTTACCACAACCGATATTTCATGCTTTGGATCTAACGATGGCGAGGTTTCGGTAACGGCAACTGGCGGTACGGGAAATCTTTACTACACCCTGCTTCAGGGAGGTGTTCCGGTTGTTGGGTTTGTTCCCCAAACCAATAACGGAACGTTTGGTCCGCTTGAGCCAGGTACATACGTAATTTCCATCACCGACGATGAGAGTTGTGGTCCGGTTCTTTCCTCCGATTTAGTAGTAAACGAGCCCGATCCAATAAACCTTACGGTTAATGTTGTCGATGTTGTTTGTAACGGCGATCAGGGTTCAATTACTGCACAGGCAAACCAGGGAACCGCACCTTTCGATTTCGTTCTTTCGCAGGATGGGTTTGATATTGCAAACTTCGATGATATTGCTGCCGATACTGAGATTGAATTTGCCAACCTCGATGCCGGCGACCCGGTTTACACATACGTGGTAACCGTTACCGATGCAAATGGCTGCTTTGTTACCTCTGCCGATTTAACCATCTTTGAGCCTACGGCAATAGTAATCGATAGCGAATCGTCAACACCAATTTCTTGTAACGGGCAGGATAACGGTAGTATTTCCGTTGATGCCAGCGGCGGAACAGGAATTTTAACATACACCTTAACAGAAGATGTTTTAGGTGAAATAACCAATAATACAACCGGTGAATTTATTGATTTGGAGCCGGGAATTTACACTGTTACAATTGAAGATGAGAACGGTTGTGCTGGCCCAACGGCAGGTCCATACAATTTGATTGAACCAACAGCCATAGAGTTTGAAGTTGATGTTACCGGTTTAACCTGCTTTGGCGATGAGGTTACGGTAACTGTAAATAACGTAACCGGAGGAAGTGGAGTTGGCTACCAGTACTCGTTCGATGGCGGCGCTTTCTCACCAAGTAATGAGTACAAGTTTACTCCTACAGAGGGAGGCGTTGACGTAAACGTTACCATTGTGGTTAAGGACGATGCCGATTGTGAAACCACAGAGATTGAAACCATTACAATACCAGGCGAACTTCTAATAGACATTACCATTGTTAGCCATCCGTTATGTAACGGTAGTTTCGATGGCGAAATTCAAGCGACATCAACTGGTGGAACCGCACCAATTCTTTACGAAGTTGATGGTAATGGTATTTGGAATTCAGGTGGAAACTTCACGGGACTTGGAGCAGGCTTCCATACTGTTATAGTTTTGGATGGAAATAACTGTACTAACTCCGCTACCGTTGAACTTATCGATCCTCCTGCCATAACGATTGATCCTGCCGATATTTTGGCAGTAAACCCAACCTGTGACGATCCCGGATTAATTTCGGTTGAGGCAACCGGAGGTACCGGAACGCTTGTTTACACGTTACAACCTGGCGGAGCTAGCAATACTACTGGTTTATTCGAAAATCTTGGTGGTGGCGATTATGAAGTATTTGTTACGGATGATAATAGTTGTGGACCTGTTAGCACAGGAACTATAACCCTAGTTTCTCCTTCAACCATTAGTGTTGATAATATAAATATTACCGATGCAACAGGATGCTT
>CAZLXF010000240.1:0-4277 GCA_964563065.1 uncultured Rikenellaceae bacterium
ACTAACATTCTGGCTCTTAACGCAGCCGTTGAGGCTGCCCGGGCAGGTGAGCATGGAAAAGGTTTTGCAGTTGTGGCTTCCGAGGTTAGAAAATTGGCCGAAAAAAGCCGTGAGGCTGCCGATGAAATTATTCTTCTCTCGCGCGATGGCAACGAGGTTGTTGAAATGGCTAACGAGAAGCTGGCTTCGGTTCTTCCCGATATTAGCAAAACCGTAAGTTTAATTCAGGAAATTGCTGCAGCAGGCAACGAACAATCGGCAGTGGCAACACAGGTAAACAATGCATTACGCCAGCTAAACGATGTTGTACAGGAAAACGCTGCAACTTCTGAAGCCATGGCTTCAAATACAATTCAACTTTCAGAACAAGTTGATAAAATGTACAAGCTGGTTTCGTTCTTTAAAGGCTAAGTAACATAAATTTAGTAACCCTTCTCCCCAAATATTTCCTATATTTGTAGCCAATTTAAAACTGGCTACAAATGTCTTCGTCAAAACCAAGCATACCTAAAGGAACCCGCGATTTTTCGCCTATCGAAATGTCGCGCCGAAACTACATTTTCGATACCATAAAATCGGTTTTTAAAACCTACGGTTACCAACCCATCGAAACTCCCGCCATGGAGAATCTTAGCACACTGCTAGGAAAGTACGGCGAGGAGGGCGACAAGCTACTTTTCAAAATTCTAAACTCAGGCGATTTTCTGAAAGGAATTGATTCCAGCGAAATTAGCAACGAAAATCTGAATCCACTTTCTGTAAAGATTTGTGAAAAAGGGTTGAAGTACGACTTAACCGTTCCGTTTGCACGTTACGTTGTTCAGTACCAAAACGATATCACATTTCCATTTAAACGCTACCAAATTCAACCCGTTTGGCGTGCCGACAGGCCGCAGAAGGGTCGCTACCGCGAATTCTACCAGTGCGATGTGGATGTAATCGGTTCGAACTCGCTGCTGAACGAAGTTGAGTTGGTACTTATTATAAACGAAGTTTTCAGCAAGCTGGGAGTTGGCACAACCATTAAACTTAACAACCGAAAAATTCTGAGCGGAATTGCCGAGGTAATTGGCGAGTTGGAGCGAATAGTTGATATTACGGTTGCCATCGATAAGATTGATAAAATTGGTATTGAAGGTGTTAACCGCGAACTTGCTGAAAAAGGCGTTTCAGCAAATGCAATTGAAATGTTGCAGCCAATCCTTAACCTGAAAGGTGAAAACGCAGAAAAGTTAAATCAACTTAAAAACGTACTTTCAACCTCTGAAATTGGACTACAAGGGATTGCCGAGATGGAGGAGATTTTTGAGTACCTCAACAATGCCAAAAACATTACTTCAATCGTTGAGATTGACCTTTCGCTTGCACGCGGATTGAACTACTACACCGGAGCAATTTTTGAGGTTAAGGCCAACGACATGGAAATGGGAAGCATTTGTGGTGGTGGTCGTTACGACGATTTGACAGGAATTTTTGGATTAAAGAACGTTTCGGGTGTTGGGGTTTCATTTGGGGCCGACCGAATTTACGACGTGATGCTTCACCTAAACCTTTTCCCCGAGAGTTTGCTCGCATCGAGCAAGGTGATGTTTGCAAATTTTGGTTCAAAAGAATCAGCATTCTGCATCCCAATTATTCAGGAGTTACGAGCCAACGGAATCTCTGCTGAACTTTACCCCGATTCTGCAAAAATGAAGAAGCAGTTCGACTACGCCAACAAGAAGAATATTGCTTACGTAGTTATTATTGGCGAATCGGAAATGCAAAACGGAAATGCGTCTGTTAAAAATATGCAAACAGGAAACCAAGAAACGATTAAGATTGAGAATCTTGTATCTTTTCTATCAAATTCACTTTAAGATTTTGATTTTTTAAAGATTTTCAAAACCTTATTTCGCTTTAAAAACCTTAGTAAAATTAAACAATAAAAAACATAGTTAACAATGTCAACCATACACCAAATCTCACCACAACCCTTAACATACCAAGTAATAGAGAACATTCTTGATGGAAATTTTGAGCTAAAACTTTCGCAGGAATCCATCGATCTGATTTCGAAATGCCGCAGCTACCTCGACCAAAAAATGGAGAACGAGGAGAAGCCAATCTACGGAATTACAACCGGATTCGGTTCACTGTGCAACAAAACCATTTCGAAGAATGAGCTGTCGCAGCTACAAAACAACCTGGTAATGTCGCATGCATGTAGCACTGGCGAAGAGGTTGAACCAACTATTGTAAAGTTAATGTTGCTCCTAAAAGCACACGCGCTTTCGTTGGGAAACTCAGGAGTTCAGGTGGAAACCGTTCAGCGAATCATCGACTTTTTCAACAACGATATTCTGCCCATCGTTTACGATCGTGGATCGTTAGGTGCATCGGGCGATTTGGCTCCACTGGCCAACCTTTTCCTTCCGCTTATTGGCATGGGAGAAGTTCGATACAAAGGCGAAAAGCGTGAAGCAGCAGAAGTTCTTAAAGAGTTTGGCTGGAAACCAATTGCATTAAAATCGAAGGAAGGTTTAGCGCTACTCAACGGTACTCAGTTTATGAGCGCACATGGTGTATACGCAATGCTCAGAACTTTCAAAATCCAAAAGCTGGCCGACGTTATTGGCGCGCTCTCGCTAGAAGCATTTGATGGTCGTATCGATCCGTTCCACCCAAACCTTCATAGTGTTCGTCCGCATCCAGGACAAGCAGAAACTGCACGAAATATTAGAAAAATACTGGAAGACAGCGAGCTAATTTCTCGACCCAAAAAACACGTTCAGGATCCCTACTCATTCCGCTGTATGCCTCAGGTTCATGGTGCTTCAAAGGATGCTATCAACTACGTTTCGCACGTTCTACTTACAGAAATAAACTCGGTAACCGATAACCCAACTATTTGGCCCGATGAGGATCTGATTCTTTCCGGAGGAAATTTCCATGGCCAACCGTTGGCTCTCACCTACGATTTTCTGGCAATTGCACTTGCCGAACTCGGCAACATCTCGGAGAGAAGAGTTGCGCAGCTAATTTTTGGGTTGAGAGGTCTTCCCGAATTTTTGGTTGCCAATCCCGGACTAAACTCAGGTTTTATGATTCCACAGTACGCAGCGGCCGCCATGGTTAGCCAGAATAAGCAACTGTGCTCACCCGCATCGGTTGACAGCATCGTGTCGTCGAACGGACAGGAAGATCACGTAAGCATGGGCGCAAACGCAGCTACCAAGCTGCTAAAAGTGGTTGACAACGTGGAGCGGATTCTTGCCATTGAGCTTTTTAACGCAGCCCAAGCCATCGAATTCCGCCGCCCAGCAAAAACTTCACCTTACCTTGAGGAGCTACTCACCAGCTACCGTAAGGAAGTTCCGTTCATTGAGGTTGATGTTGTAATGTACAAGGAGATTGAAAAAACCATTAGTTTCCTCAGAAACGGTGATTTTACAAACTAAATAGTTTTAAACCGTGAATAGCAACGAATATATTGAAAAGCTTATCAATCTTGCCATTGCCGAAGATATTGGCGATGGCGATCACTCCTCGCTCTCGTGCATACCGAAAGATGCAACTGGAAGCGTAAAGTTAATGTTCAAGGAAAAAGGAGTGGTTGCAGGAATAGAGATTGCTGCAAAAATTTACGAGCGAATTGATAGTAAAGTTGAGTTTACGTCGCTCCTATCCGATGGCGATGAAGTTTCCCCAGGCGATTTCGGGTTTATTGCTAAAGGAAGTGTGCACACGCTTCTGCAAGCAGAACGAATTGTACTAAATGTAATGCAACGTATGAGCGGCATTGCCACCCAAACCCGAAGGTACGTGAAGGAAATTGAGGGAACCAATGCAAAAATACTCGACACACGAAAAACAACACCCGGGATGCGAATCCTCGATAAGTTAGCCGTAAAAATTGGTGGCGGCTACAACCACCGTATGGGACTTTTCGATATGATTATGCTGAAGGATAACCACATAGATTTTGCTGGTGGCATTGAGCAGGCAATAAAAAAAGCCAACGAATACCTTAAGCAAACCGGAAAAAGTTTGCCCATTGAGGTTGAAACCCGAAGCCTCGACGATATTAAAAAAGTTCTTTCCGTTGGTGGCGTTACCCGAGTTATGTTCGACAATTTCAGTGTTGAAAAAACCAGGCAGGCAGTAGAACTTGTTAACGGGAGGTTTGAAACCGAATCATCGGGCGGAATTACCCTCGAAACCATTCGTAGCTACGCCGAAACCGGAGTTGATTACATTTCGGTTGGTGCGCTCACGCACCAGATAAAGAGTTTAGA
>CAZLXF010000241.1:0-2922 GCA_964563065.1 uncultured Rikenellaceae bacterium
ACAAACACAAGACATGCAAGGAATACGCATAGTCTTTTCATACAACAAATTTTAGGGTTAATTAATAGAGCTGATAATTTTTCTTAATACAGGGGCTAATATATTCAATAATTATTGGTACAACAAACGTTTTCATAAAAAAAAATTAACAGATGTTAACAAAAAGTCCTGTAATCATGGTGATACAGGTGCTTGTTACATGAAATAAAAACCGCTATATTGCTGACATATTGCAATATAGCGGTTTTTGCTATTCGTTTAAAAGGGTGTTTAATAAAAATCTATTTTTTTTAAAAAAATTAGATTTTTATTTTGACCAAGGTTACTTTATTATTATATGAAAGTTCTATATTTTACTATTAACGGTATCAAGTATCTCCTTTTCTAAAAGGATGGCTTTATCGGCAATAGCCTGTCCTTTATTTATATAACTACTAGCAAGCTCTTTGTCGTTAAGGCCTGAAGCATTGATTTTTACGTTTAGGAAAGCACCGAGTACGCCCGAGCGGGCTGCAATTGCTCCAACGCCAGCGTCGGAAACGGAGTTTGGGTTGCCAGTTTCTGCCATTGCTTTCATAACTTCCATCGATTGGAAACAGGTTTCCATCACTTTGTATGGAATTTCAATGGCGTAAATGGTGGCATTCTGAATTGCTTTGGTTCGTGCTGCTTTTTCCTCGTCGTTTGATTTTGGTAGGCCAAATGCGTCCATTATTTTGTTGAAAGCGTTGGTGTCCTCATCTACGAGTTTAATTAGCTGATCCATATACTCTTTACCTTTATCTGCCCAGTTCGAGAATTCTTCCCAACGCTCGTCCCATCCTGCCTTGTGGGCAGAGAGGTTAGCAACCATTGTACCGAGTGCCGCGCCAAAAGCGCCCATTGCTGCAGAGATCGATCCTCCACCGGGTGCGGGCGATTCCGAAGCAGTTTCGTTTGCGAAACCTTCAACGGTCAGGTCAACCAACTTTTTCTTCGTTTTATCTTCAAGAATGTATTCGATAATTTTTTTATCGGGATCGAAGGGGTATAGTTCATCCAACCCCATTGATTTTACAGCTATTTTGATTATTTCCTTCTCAGAAATTCCGGTTGATCGTTGCTGCTTTTTCAGGAAGTACTTTCCTGCATCAAGCATTGCTTTTAAGGGAACAACCCCAACCAGTTCCGAGCCGGTAACTCTCAGTCCACGCTCCTGAGCTTTCTTGTTTGCCTCCTCAAAAGCAATATGCATTGGAGTTATTGTTATATCGGTTAGGTTTATTGATATTTGCGCAATACCATACTCGTCGATAAACCAGCCAATTGCTTTACAGGCTTTTAGGGAGCCAGGAATCCAAATTTCTTTGCCTTTATCATCAACCGCTTTTTTCCCAGTGATTGGATTGCCAACTCTTTGTGGACGTCCTTTTTCTCTGATATCAAACGCAACAGCGTTTGCCCTGCGGGTTGATGTGGTGTTGAGGTTAACATTGTAGGCCACTAAGAAATTTCGTGCTCCAACGGCGGTAATGCCACTTTTGGGGTTAAAAGTTGCGGGGCCGAAGTCGGGTTTCCAAGCAGGATCTTGTAGTTTTTTTTGTAGTCCTTCGTATTCCCCAGCACGACATGTTGCCAAGTTCCTTCGTTTTTCTTCGCGAGCCGCAAACTCGTAGCAGTATACACCAATGTTTAGCTCATCGCCAATGCGTTTAGCAAGCTTGTGAGCGTACTGAACTACTTCATCCATGGTGATATTTGCAACTGGAACAAGGGGGCAAACGTCGGTGGCGCCAAATCGTGGATGTGCACCTTTGTGCTTGCTCATATCAATAAGTTCTGCCGCTTTTTTTATTGCGCGAAAAGCTGCTTCGCAAACCTCATCGGGAGTTCCAACCATGGTAACAACTGTACGGTTGGTGGCTTTGCCGGGGTCAACATCAATTAAGCGAACGCCTTCTACAGTTTCAATTTCGTTTGTTATCTGCTTGATGATGTTCAAATCGCGACCTTCACTAAAATTTGGTACGCATTCTATTAGCTGTTTCATTGAAAAACTATTTTAAGGTTATGAGATTAGTTTTAAAGTAAAAAAGGTTGAGGTTAAGGTTGAGGTTGAGGTTGATGCTTCGACTAACTCAGCACAAGGGTTAAGGTTGAGGGTCTCCTGTTATGAAGTTTTTATGGATTCATAATGAGTTTAGTTTCCAAACACTTTCTTTAGAATATCTGTTATTCTGGCTGCCGGATCCTTTCTAATTAAGGCTTCCTCTTTTGCAATCATTAGGAAAAGTCCATCGACTGCTTTTGTTGTGATGTACTCCTCAAGGTTTGGGTTAACCTGTTCGCCTCCAGTAAACGCTGTTAGCGTATTGTATGTATTTGCAACTGGATTCCAGTAACTTGTAACTTTTACTTTGTTAATCGATTGTTTTACAACAGGAGTGAACTCCTGAATAAGTTTGCTATGTGTTTTGTCTTTTAGGTACTGAGTGGCAGCGTTTTCGCTACCGTTAAGAATATTTTTGGCATCAGTGATGGTCATGTTTTTCACCGCATCGGTAAAAATGGGCAAGGCTCGTGAAGAAGCATCCTCAGCAGCCCTATTCAGCGAAAGCACAAATTCATCAACCTGCTTTTTGAAACCAGCCTGTTCCAGCTTGTTTTTAACCTTTATGGCTTCGGGTGGAAATGGAATAAATAGCTGAGGGTTTTTAAAGAAACCATCGGTTTTTGATACGTTTTGTGTTGCGTTTTTTGCGCCAACGGTAAGGGCTTCCTTTAACCCTTCAATAATTTCAGCGGTTGTTAAACCGGCAGGTTGAGTTGGTGATGTTGGGAAATCGAGAGGTAGGTTTAGATTTGCACAGCTCACTAGAAACATTGTTGCAGTAGCAACAAAAAGTATTTTAAAACTTTGCTTTTTCATTTCAGATTCTATTT
>CAZLXF010000241.1:3022-4205 GCA_964563065.1 uncultured Rikenellaceae bacterium
AGCCCGTGGCAATTTCTCCTTGAATCCTTTAACCTTGAACAACCTTCCCGTTTAGAATTATTGTATCTACCAGCTTGGTTGTGTATGCGTAGGGCAAAAATTCGTAGCTAGGAATAGGTTTTGTGATAAAAACGTTGGCTACCTTGCCTTTGGCAATGCTACCATGCGTATCGGAAATTCCCATTGCGTAGGCCGAATTTATGGTTGCTGCATTAATTGTTTCCTCGGGAACCATTCGCATAATGATGCATCCCAGCGACATAATGAACTTCATATCGCCAGAAGGGGAGGAGCCTGGGTTGAAATCGGAAGCCAAAGCCAGAGGTAAACCGGAATCAATCATTTTTCGAGCTGGGGGATACTCCATTCCAAGGAAGAATGCTGCTCCGGGGAGCAGGGTTGGCATAGTTTCAGAATTTAGCAATGCACGAATTTCGTCATCGCCAGTGAACTCGAGATGATCCACAGAAAGTGCATTGTACTTAACGCCAACCTGAATTCCCCCTGAGAGTGCCAGCTCGTTGGCATGAATTTTCCCTTTCATACCATACTTCATTCCAGCCATTAGAATACGTTCGGTTTCCTCAACGGTAAAGAAACCTTTATCGCAGAAAACATCAATGTAATCGGCCAGCTCCTCAGCGGCAATTTGCGGAATCATTTCGTTAATAATTAGGTCAACATACTCGCCCTGGCGACCTTTATACTCAGCAGGAACCGCATGTGCACCCAAAAATGTTGATTTTATGGTAATTGGTGTTGTGTCGTTTAACCGTTTAATTACCCTGAGCATTTTAATTTCATCCTCAACGGTAAGTCCGTAACCGCTTTTAATTTCAACGGCACCTGTTCCAAGTGCAATAATTTCATTAATTCTTTCGAGCGCTTGGTTGTAGAGTTCTTCTTCGGATGTATTGTGAAGTAGCTTTGCCGAATTTAAAATTCCTCCACCACGTTTGGCAATTTCTTCATAGGATAACCCTCTAATTTTATCAACGTATTCAATTTCTCGGCTGCCGGCATAAACCAAGTGGGTGTGCGAATCGCAGAACGAGGGGAAAACCATGCGATCAGTTGAGTCGATAATTTCCCAGTCGCTTTTTGCAACAGGAATTTGGTTCATTGAACCAAAATCGACAATTAATCCATTGTCAATTAGTAAAAAAGCATTATCGATGCAGTT
>CAZLXF010000242.1:0-4175 GCA_964563065.1 uncultured Rikenellaceae bacterium
AGAAATCCCTTGTATTGCTTGTCTCTGAAGCGTTTCCCGTCCCACCCAATTGCATCAATAACAAAGTAGTAAACTCCGGCAGCGGCATCGCCATTATCACCATCGATTTTTCCATTCCAACCTTCCCACGCTTTGGGATTGCCTGAATAATAGTAAACCTGCTTACCCCACCGGCTGAGAATGGAGATTTTAAAATGTTTTACAGACATTACGTTGGTTTCAGGCTCCTTTAAAACAAAGAAATCGTTTACACCATCGCCATTAGGTGAAAAAACGTTGGGTATTGCTTCCATTTTAATAAATGAAGTATCAACCTCAATGGTTTTGTAAAGAGTATCGCGACAACCAGCGATGGTGTTCAGCGAAATACTCTCAACGCTATATACTCCAGGAATCATTAGTTCCTTGGGAGGATAAAACTCAAAAACTGAGCTGAAAAGCGAACTATCCTTCCACAGAATACTATCTCGCCCACGGGCGAAAAGATAGGGATCGTTAATAATTCGCCAAATTACTGAATCGGCATTCTCGGGTTTAGCCTCCAACTTAACCTCTAGTAACGCTTCGCCGTTAACGTAATCGCCATCTTTAAGCTGCCAATCGGGGAGCAAATCATCGCCTTCATTGAACCAAATATCAAAATCGGTTGTGGTTGAAATTGCAGGAATCTCTTCAGTTGTTGCCTGAAGCGTTTGTCCACCAAACGGGTTGGTAACCTGAATAGTGTAGGTTGCATCCTTCAATGGACCATGAATGGTTCCATTCAACTCATTTTCATATTCAATATAAATAAAAGGAGAACTTGAGAGAGTGGGTATCGTTGGCTGAACATCAACATTATTAGACGAGAACTGATTGTTGCTAAAATATCCTCCGCTTGCTAAAATGCTACGCTCCTGTTCAGTTGGAATTGAAAGGTCGTAGTACGAAAAAAGTTGAGAAATATCCCACGAGTTGAGAGGTAACGTTTTCATTTCAAGAATTAAGCGTTCGCACTGGTTATCCCAAATCACAAGGCTTTCTATCTCAACATCATCAATCATTATCCAGGTTGTGTAAACCTCGGTGCTATCATCGGAAATTCGCTGGGCCAACACTTTATATCCACCTCTGGTTAAACCGGTTGCAATAGAATCGGTTTCTTCGGAAAGGAGTTCAAACCGCTGACCAATGGGTAAATTTTCGTTATACTTAAACCATGTATAAGTTGCAGCCGATGAATCGGAAAACTGCGCTCTGAGTTCGCCCAGCACAGGATCCTGGGCAGTTGAAAAGTAAAGGAAAACCGAATCCTGCTCATCGCCCCAAACGTACTGTGTTGAGGTTGCCCAATCGCGATTTGGTGCAAATAGCTGAGCATAGGTACCATTTTGCCCAAGGGCAAAAAAAGCAAGTAAAACTAGTAATCGAAATCCCTTAACGTTGTAAAACATCTCTCATAAAAAATTGAGCCACAATATTAGCAATAATTAACCAAACAACGAAATTGTTCAGCGGTACGGTTCACTTATGCATTAACGTTTCCTGCTTTTTTATAGTATTATTAATTCCTAAAAATTGTATATTGCCAAGTTTTTATACCAAATGCCATGAAAATATCAGCGAACTTCGACAGTGGAAACATTGAAATTATCAGTGCAGAAAAACACGATAGTATTAGGCTGAGAATTAGGAAGGATACGTATTCCGACACATTCCAATGGTTCTACTTTCGTCTCCATGGAGCCGAAGGGTTTCCTTGTGTAATTCATCTTGAAAATGCCGGTGAAGCCAGCTACCCTGAGGGATGGGACGATTACAATGCGTACGCATCGTACGACCGAATTACCTGGTTTTGCGTACCAACATTCTATAAAAATGGGGTTCTAACCATTGAGCACACACCCGAGGAGAGTTCGGTTTTTTATGCCTACTCGGCTCCATTCACATACGAGCAACATCTTGACATGGTGAGCGCAGCCCAACGTTCCCCACTCTGTGTACTGGAGTTCCTGGGAGAAACAGTTGAGGGCAGAGATATTGACCTATTAATTGTGGGGGAACCCGACCCCAGCAAGCGAAAAATATGGATTGTTGGCCGGCAGCATCCTGGCGAGCCACAAGCCGAATGGTTTATACAAGGAGTTGTTGAGCGTATTCTCGATCAGGATGACCCGGTGTCACGTACCTTGCTATCGATGGCAACCTTCTACCTTGTTCCCAACATTAATATCGATGGAAGCATTGCAGGAAACCTACGCGCTAACGCTGCTGGTAAGAATTTGAATCGCGAATGGGGAAACCCCGACAAGGATCTTAGCCCAGAAGTGTACTACGTTAGAAAGAAAATGGAAGAAATTGGGGTTGATCTGTTTCTTGACATTCATGCCGACGAAGGGCTTCCCTACTGCTTTGTTTCAGCAATTGAAGGCATCCCTTCGTTTGACGATAGGTTGAAATGGTTGCTTGAAACTTTTACTACAAAATGGGCTGAGTACAGCCCCGATTTTCAAACTGAGCATGGTTACCCAAAGAATGAACCTGGTAAAGCAAATCTCAATATCGGCTCAAAATTTGTGGGAGAACACTTTAAGTGCTTATCAATGACCATTGAAATGCCATTTAAGGATAATAAGAATTTGCCCGATAAGCACTTCGGCTGGTCGTCGCTACGTTCCATAAAACTTGGCGAAAGCATCCTGAACCCAATTCTATCAGTGGCTGAAAAGCTGCGATAAACTTGAATTATTAATAACGTTTAAGCAAGATGAAAACTCAAACAACAATTACACTCGTTTCAGTGGCTACACTTTCGCTTCTTGGCGGTTGTAAGAAGGGAAACAAAGAAACAACATGGAAGCCTCCAGCCGACCAATTTGCTTTTGTTGAATACTACATTACCTACGATGGGAAACCCCTTGAGGGAAACCCTCCTCCCGGTATGCGAATCGACGGGCCAACCTACATATTTAACAGTGAGAACGGTGAGATTGATTCCTACATGGAATCGAATTTTTCTATGGACACCATTTCAACAGTTGTTGGCGTTGGAAGAATAAGACGCGGAACAGAAGGTGGAGGCCTATCGAGTCGGCTTGTAGGAGTAAAAAATCTTCCTTTCAGCGATGCAAATTTCACCATCGATGGATTCACTAGTGAATCGATGCTCTTTCGATTTAAAGATGAAAATCTTTCACTTAAAGCGGGAGAAGAATGGCAAAAGGTTTTCGAATCGATTGATACAATTCCAGGTATAAATGGAGAAAATGCCATTGTTCAACGAACAATTACTCACCAAGTAAACTTTAGAGGCTTTTACAAGAAGGATGTTGTAAAACTATCTGGTAACTAAATTCAATGAACTTACGTAAAAATATTTTTTAAAAATACAAATCAGATACTATGAAAATAAAACAGAACAACAGTTTAACTGAATTGAAAGCAGTAGTAACTGTATTCCTTTTTTTAGGGATGGCTTTTGCCACATATGCTGCCCCATTCAACAACCTTCCGTTAACTCTTAGGCAACCCGATGGAACCATAATAAACTGCTTCTCGAGCGGCGATGAATTTCACAACTGGCTTCACGATGAAAATGGTTTCACAATAATTCAGCATCCGAAGAACGGTTTCTATGTTTATGCAGAGCAAGATGGAGAAAGAGTAAAAGCCACTAATTTAATTGTTGGGAAAGTCGATCCCTCAAAAGTTGGGTTAACCCCGCACGTTAACCTCTCAGAAAAAATTGTTTCCGAGAAACGACACAGAATGCTTGAAAAACTTGAAATTCCTATAGAACAAAAGAAGGATGGGATTCATGAACCAACTGTTACCCGTAAAAAAAGTGCTGAGGCATTAAACAACATTGTAATTTTCATTCAGTTTTCGGATGAGAATGTTACCAACGAAGAAATCTCATACTATGAAGATATATATCTCAATGAGCAGGAATCGTCATTAATTCACTACTACCAGCAAGTTACCAACAACCAGCTAACCCTACAGTCAGTATTCCTCCCTCAAACACCAACTGACTATGTGGTTTGGTTTACTGATGAAAACCCTCGGGCATACTACCAACCCTACAACGAAACAACAAACACTCTTGGATTCGACCCGGATGCTAATTCAGGAAGTACTAGTAGAACTTATCGCGAACATACTTTGCTAGCAAATGCTATTGAAGCCGTAAAAGA
>CAZLXF010000243.1:0-4159 GCA_964563065.1 uncultured Rikenellaceae bacterium
GTTAAAAGGGTTATTGCGATTTTATTTAGATTGTCGGGCGAATAAGCCTCAACCAACTTGTTGTGTAGTTCTTTTGTTGTCATAATTCTAGTAATTTAGTTCTTTTTATTCTTACTAATCGCAATTCCCTAGTAAAAATTCTGTCGGGACCAAGCTAGTGCAAGTTCCCGACAGAATTAAATAGCATCTAGAACCTTTTTATAATTCCTAATCGTGCCGAAACGTAGCGTAGGTCAAGTTGGTGGTTAACGCCTTCCAGTTCAGTCTTGCCCGATAGCGAATTGAATTTTATGCTGGGCGCTAAGCTCCAATCTTTACCTAACGCTACTTCTAGTCCACCTGCTACCTGAAAACCAACGCCGTGTCCAGTATCGCTAATTATTTCGCCATTATTGTTTTCAGTTTCAATGTGGCTGTAAAGCAAGCCGCCTCTAACGAAGTAGGAAAGTGGAGACTCGCCAATGGCGTTTTTAAACTGCAATCCAAGGATGTAACCAGTTTGCTCAAAATCGATATCCAAACCTGCAAACGATTCGTTGGCGTTAAAGTGGGTATAACCCCAACCACCGTAAACGCTGGTAAACGGCATAAACCGGTACTGAAAAATGGTTTCGAATCCCAAGCCGGTATTCAAGTTAGCCCCATTAAGATCGGTGGAAACAATCGATACTTCACCGTTGATCTCAATTCCAAAACGTTTCTCGTTTTCCTGTGCAATACTGTTAACCGATAATACTGCAAGTACTAGAAATGTAAATAATCCTTTTGTTTTCATGTTTTCTTTTTTTTAGTTTGAAATAATATCACGAAACAAAAGTAGATTCAAGTAACTCTGTATAAAATTGAAAAGGGTTGAGGGTGGATTTTTTTATGCTGAGAGTGTAGATTGGATACCTGAACTTGATTTCTTTTTATAACCACAAAACCTTTTTTTAGGTTTAATAAGTTTTTAAACGTTAATGAATTGGCTGGTAGAGTATTTAGGTTTTTACAAATATGATTGAGCTAAAATCTAATAGTGATAGTTGTGCCTACCCCTTCGTCGCTTTTAATTCCTAGCGTACCTCCATGCAACCTGATTATTTGACGGCATAGGCTTAACCCAATTCCGTTCCCTTTTTCTTTTGTGGTGAAAAAAGGGATAAATGCTTTTTCCATAACTTCGGGAGACATTCCTGTTCCATTGTCGGTTACGGTAATTTGTATTTTACCATCGATGCTGCGTGATGCTTCAACTTTTATTTCACCATTTTTTTGCGAATCTATTGACTCAGCAGCATTTTTTATAAGGTTAATAAATAGCTGCTCGAACTGTTGTTGGTCAACAAATACTATAGTGGTTTCTGGAGATATGCTGTAAGTAAACTTAACTTTTGAGGTTTCCAAAATTTCTGTAAGCAGAACTTTAATGCGATCGAGCATTAAACCCAGATCGACGCTTACTAATTTTGGTTGCGGAATTTTTGAGAGCTTACGAAATGCCTCAGTAAAAGTAAGCAATCCTTTTGAACGATCTGTAACAGCTGCTAATCCTTCGGAAAGTAAATTTACAGTTTTTTCTTCGGCAACCCCTTTCTCCCTTAGGTCGCGCTTCAACTTTTCGTTGAGACTTGAAGAGAGAGAACTGATGGGAGTTACCGAATTCATTATCTCGTGGGTTAAAACGCTGAAAAGTTTTTGCCACGACTCCAGCTCCTGCTCATCCATCTCAGTTTTGATGTTATGAAAGTAAACCAGGGTTAACCTTTTGTTATTCAGTACAAAAGAAGTTGAATGAACCGCCAGTGTTTGCCTTTCGTCTTCAATAACCGGGAAAAACATTTTGCGTGAGCCTAAATTTATGTTAGCAAGCAAATCAACCAAATCACTTCGAAGATCGTTGATGCTTTTAGGTTTCAGGCAGCGGAAACTTTTTTGGAATGCTCTGTTAATCAGTACAATTTCTTTATCAGTGTCGAACGCAATAATTCCAACGTCAATTTGGTTGAGAATTTCCTCAAGAAAAAGGTGTTGAATGTCGCGCTGCTCTTTTACATGCTGAAACCTTCTAGCGGTTGTATTGTACAAATGGTAAAGTTTCTTTACTTGTTTGTTGATGTTTCTCTCTGAAAATTGAATTGAGTACTCTTCGTTTGCCAGCGCAGCTATAAATGTGTAAAAATCGCGGCTAAGCCGACTTGTATTCATGTAAATGTTCCAAATAAGGTAGACGATAAGAATAGCAAGGTAGATGCATCGAACATAATGAATATCAATAAATAACCAATACATAAGTAGTGCAAGAGAAAGCGCCAAAAGTGCTACTCTTACAAAAAATCCCAGCTGATGTTTTATTGAAATCATTTAAATTTCAATCTTTAAATACCATGTTTTTCTATACGTCGGTAAAGTGCTCCACGAGTGAGCCCTAACTCAGCTGCTGCTTTGCTAACGTTACCGTGATACTTTTTTAAGCATTCAGAAATTGCCCAGTACTCCAGCTTGTCAAGGTTGTAATCGTGCAACGGGAATCCGGCGGGCTTGCCTGCTTCCGAAAAAAGAAAATCTGCAGAGCGAAGGCCTTCGCTTTCCGAAAGGATTACCACACGCTCGATGGCATGCTTTAGCTCGCGAACGTTTCCTGGCCAGTGGTACTTTTGAAGCTTGCGAATTACATGATCGGGAATTTTTAGCAACGGTCGGTTATATTTTCGGCAGAACATCTGTACAAAATGTACCACCAGCAGCGGAATGTCATCAGTTCTCTCCCTCAGGGGAGGAAGCATAATTTCAACCGTGTTGATACGGTAGAGCAAATCCTGACGGAATAGCCCGTCCTGTACTTCCTGCAGAAGGTTGCTGTTTGTGGCGCAAACTAATCTAACATCAACACCAATTGGCTTGTTGCTTCCCAATCGGGTAACTTCTTTGTTTTGAATAGCCGACAGGAGGCGCGATTGCAGTGTTAGCGGGATATTTCCGATTTCATCCAGAAATAGCGTTCCGCCCGTTGCCGTTTCAAATCGCCCGGCTCTATCCTCCGATGCGTCGGTGAATGCTCCTTTATTGTGCCCAAAAAGTTCACTTTCGAATAGCGTGTCGGGAATGGCGCCTACATCAACCGAAACAAATACTCCGGATTTCCGGGGTGATAACCGGTGAATTGCGCGAGCAACCAATTCCTTCCCTGTGCCGTTTTCACCAAGAACAAGTACGTTGGCATCGGTAGGTGAAACTTTTGAAATGGTTTCGAAAACATTTCGGATTGCAGCCGATTTTCCAATAATTTCTTCAAAAGGTGAACCCGAAAGCCTTCCGTATGCTTTTTGCCTCTGGTTAAGCGATGCCAGTTCTTTTTTGCTTTTCGAAAGCAGGAATGCCGAGTTTACAGTGGCCAACATTTTTTCGTTTTCCCAGGGCTTAACCAGAAAATCAACTGCGCCCGATCGGATTGCGTCAATGGCCAGGCTTAAATCGCCGTATGCAGTTATGATAATTACCGAAATGTCAGGAAAATTTTCTATTATCCAGTTCAGCCACTTCATACCTTCGCTTCCGGAAGTTTCACCGGGTGTAAAGTTCATGTCGAGAATAACAATATCGTAATTTTCAGATGATGTTTTCTGGGGAATTTGTTCAGGATTCCCAATGCAGTCTACCTGTAAATAATGATCCTCCAACAGAACCCTTAGGCTCAGCCTTATGTATTCATCGTCATCAACAATTAGAATTCTTCCTTCTTTCGAACTCATTTCGAACTTTTTATTTAGCTAATATATGCAATAAATGCTAAGGTTTGAAAAGTGTCCACTTTTGGACGGTTATGTGTTGGCTGGCGGACAGTTTCTGGCAGATGAAAAAATTAACAACCTTGGTGTGCTCGGTAACTAACAGTATGATAGTAAGTTGTGCGTATTGGTCTGATGTTTGGTTAATTGTTCTCAAAATTGTACGATTATAAATTAAATACATATTATTATGCTACGCAGCTGGATAAAACAATTTGTAAGGGTTTCTGCACGAGGGAAGTTTTACACAATCGTAAATATTTTAGGGTTGGCCTTTGGCTTGGCCTGTACCATCCTAATACTTCTTTGGGCGAACTATCAATCGAGTTTTGATGAATTTCACGATGATTCCTCAAAGATTTTGAAGGTTTATGAAATTCAAAAATATTCTA
>CAZLXF010000244.1:0-2917 GCA_964563065.1 uncultured Rikenellaceae bacterium
GGATCACTTTAAAAAGTTGTGGAGAAATAATTAAAACATAATCTTTGCGGTGTTTAAAACACCAAGATTATGTCATCCGATAACGAACATTTTAATAGCTTGATTAGGTTGCTGCTTCCCCGAGAGATCTTTGATTTTTTCGACATTGTTTCGGTAGATATTCAAGAGAAGGAGGTTCATATTCATTTAGATGAGAAAGCCATTAAACCCGAGGGCAACGAGGTTGTAACTCTTACATCAAAGGGGTTCCACAAAGCCTCCATCGTACAAGATTTTCCATTACGAGATAAAGCCACGTACTTACATGTACGAAGGCGAAGGTGGTACTGTGAGTCAACAAATAGTTTGGTAGAGAGGGATTGGGATACCGTTGCAAAAGGGACTCGTTTAACGAAAGAATTCGCAGCTTTTTTAAAAGGTGTTTTTGGATACCTACCCCATAAGCAGTAATAGTTTAGAGAAGTTCTACCTGATAGATGGGAATCAATTTGGGCAGCAGTACAAAGAGCATTTAAGTGATTACAACCAGTGGAATCAGAAGGAGCATGCAGTACAGTGGGTTGTTTTTCCAGAGAATGTTGGCCCACACTTAAGCCTCGACGAAACAAGCCTGTCCCATGGTGAGCTATATACGGTGTTGACCAATAAGGCCGCTAAAGGGCAACGGGGGACATTGGTTGCCATGGTGGAGGGTACGCTGGCTGACAACGTAATAAAAGCCCTAGAGCATATCCCGGAGAGCCTAAGGGATACGGTAACAGAAGTAACCCTGGATATGGCCGGCTCGATGCATAAGATTGTCAGGACCTGTTTCCCCCAAGCCATAAAAGTTATCGATCGGTTCCATGTTCAAAAACTAGCGCATGATGCTTTACAGGAAATGCGAATAAAGCATAGGTGGGATGCAATCAACGAAGAGACAAATGCTATTGAAAATGCGAAGCTGAACAACTCGAAGTACATACCAGATATGTTACCAAATGGGGATAGCAAAAAGCAGCTACTGGCCCGCAGCAGGTATCTGCTTTTCAAATCAGCCGAGAAATGGACGGGTAAACAAAAAATGCGCGCCAAAGTGCTGTTTGAACTATATCCAGATATAAAGAAGGCGTACGGCCTGACTCATTCTTTACGAATGATTTTTACTCAAACTAAAGAAAAAGGAGTTGCATACACAAAGCTTGCTAGATGGTTTAATGATATTACCGATTCCGGGTTTAAATCCTTCAATACCATTTCAGCAACGGTGTACTCCCACTACCCTGAAATATTAAACTTCTTCGATAACAGGAGCACAAACGCTTCTGCTGAAAGTTTTAATGCTAAAATAAAATCGTTTAGAGCAACCCTTAGAGGGGTTACGGATACTTCATTTTTTATGTTTAGGCTGGCTAAAATTTATGCTTAGTCCACAACTTTTTAAAGTGATCCACAAAAATGATGTAATTGGGTGTTGATTCACAATCTTTTTCATAATTTTTTCTTTTAAAATTTGGTTTGATTAAAGTTTACTGTTAAATAAATTTAAAGATTTTAAAAAAATTATATGAAAAAATATGATTGATTTTAAACTTATTATAAAATATCTATAAGTATTGTTTCCCAAAGTTTAGTCTAGTTTCCTGTCATAATGAGTTTGCCTGGAGAAGGTAGGCTTGTTGAACCAAGATTTTCGAAAAAATTTATCGGAATTTTACTAAATAAAAAAGGCTTGCATTTCTGCAAGCATTTGATAATCAATTTAGTCGGGGTGGCAGGAGGAATTTTGACTTAACACACCCATTTTTTACAAGTCAATAAAATCAATTAATCATTACTGAAATTAACGTAAATACTGTATTACAGTATATTTTGCATTGTTAACTGTTGATAAGTTGTGTTAAAATATATTCAAAAAATGTGGGGCAATTGTGGTGCATTTTTTATATTTGCATTAAATCAATACTCAAAACAATGGCAACAGTACAATTTTTTACCCGGTCAACAGCAAAAAATAAAGTTGTAAACCTTCAATGCCGATTAAGGGCTGGCAGAAATATTGATTTAACGGCATACAGTGGAATAAATGTAAATGTTAGCCATTGGAGCAACAAAACGCAAACGGTTAAGAATATTGCCGATGCTACCAATAAGGATGAAATAAATAAAAAGATTAGGGATTTGTCAAATCACATTCTTAACGAGTTGACAAATACCATGCCTTCAAAACAATGGTTGGAAGAAGCGATTGACAAGTTTCATAACCCGGAAAAGTACGAACACAAGCAGGAAACTTTATTTAGTTTTATTGAAGAGTTTATTGCAAAAGCACCCACAAGGGTAAGCCCAAAGTCGGGGCAACCTGTATGTTATAAAATGCAAAGGGAGTACGAGCGAACATTCCACTACTTGAAAGGATTTGCCGACAAAAACAAACGTACTATTGATTTTAAAGATATTGATTTAGATTTTTACCACGATTTCATTTTGTACCTTCAAAGTTTGAACTTAGCAAAAAATACCATAGGGAAAAAAATCCAAACGCTAAAGATCTTTCTTAACGCTGCAACCGATGCAAACGTAAATACCAACATGAGTTTTAAAAGTCACCGTTTTACAGTTATTAGTGAAGAATCCGATAATATTTATTTGAATGAAGAAGAATTAAAAACAATGTACGAGCTGGATTTGACAAATAATAAGCGATTGGAACGGGTAAGGGATTTGTTTATTGTTGGTTGCTGGACGGGGTTACGTTATGGCGACTGGCACAAGGTTAATAGTAAAAGTATTGACGATGGTTTTATAAAAATAAAGCAATCCAAAACAAGCAATCCGGTTATAATACCAGTACATACAAACGTTTTAAACATATTGGAGAAGTACGAAGGTGTTTTACCTCGTATGATTTCAGACCAAAAATTGAGGGATTATTTAA
>CAZLXF010000244.1:2987-4127 GCA_964563065.1 uncultured Rikenellaceae bacterium
TGCTAAAATGGCAGGCATAACGGAAGAGGTTGAAAAAACAATCACTAAGGGAGGAATTACTAGAACAACTAAATATAAAAAATGGAAGATGGTTGGAACTCACACCGCCCGGAGGAGCTTCGCAACCAATATGTATAAAAGAGGAATACCAACCATAACCATAATGGCAATAACAGGACATAAAACCGAAACTTCATTTTTGAAGTACATTAAGATTACACCAAGAGAACACGCTGAAAAAATGAGAGAAATGTGGAACAGGCAGGCAATGAAAGTAGTTAACGAATAGTAGGTAAAATGATGAAACTAGAACTTATAAGCTTTTACAAGTTAGGTACGTTTACAACAGCCGAGGAGGTTAAAGCATACCTATTAGAACTTGAACTCAACTCCGGTTGGATTGTTGACTTTTTAGAATCGCTAAGGAATGATTTAAAAGCTATCGAAGAGAAAAAGAAACAAGTTGATGCTTATAAGAAAAATGATGAAGGCGTTTTCCTTAACCAAACCGAGGGGCTGGATGCTATGCGATTTCAAGATGCTTACAATTGGCTGGAAGTTTTTAAAATGTACCTAAGTGACAAAGAGAAGGAGTATAAATACCAAAGTGAATTTCAAGCGCAATACTACTCACAGTCAGTAAAAGAATTTCAAAAGAAACTGATTGAAAAATACATTGCGGATATAACAGATGGTTGGGAGTCGTTATTCGATGAACTTAAACGCAAACATGAAGCAAGTTTGCAGCTATACGATAACGAAGAACAAAAGCAGTTTGTCCGGGAAGAAATAAGCAAATTGAGAAGAAGCATTGAAGAAACGAATATGCTAATAACACCCAAAGAAATTCTTAACAGGTGTAATGAAAGACTTGAAGAGTATTACAGTACACAAGTTTATTCAAAAATTAACGGAATTAAATTTGACAATAGGGTAAAAGCTGGAAACTTTGCTATTCATGCACGAAGCAATTTTTTATTGGTACATACGAAGGATATGCCACTTATAGGTGAAACATTTTGTTTTAGTGATTTGGATTGCGAAAAGCCATTAGTGAAATATATTGCAGAAATTAAGTTTCTTGAGTGTCTAAAAAAAGGAGGCACAACAAAAGCAACCGACTGGAACGAACTCTATAAG
>CAZLXF010000245.1:0-4100 GCA_964563065.1 uncultured Rikenellaceae bacterium
GTGGCGGATTGGCATTGGGCTTTGCCCAAAAAATTAGAAACGAAAACCTAAAGCAACCCGAACAGATTATTATGTTTTCGCCCTGGCTCGATGTTTCAATGACAAATACAGAAATTGTCAAGTTTGATAAACTCGACAAAATTTTAAGCATAGAAGGACTAAAGATAGCAGGAAAAAAATATGCCGATGAAATGAGTCTTACAGATTTCCGGGTAAGCCCAATTAATGGTGATTTTTCCAACCTGGGCAAAATATCAATATTTACTGGTACAAATGAGGTTTTTATTGCAGATGCTCGTAAATTTAAACAAATATTGGAGAATTATCGCATTGACTTTAAATACTTTGAGTATCCCCGTATGTTTCACGACTGGGTAATTGTTTCAAATTTAAACGAAACAAAGGATGTGATAAATAAAATTGAGACCCTTATTCACAGGTAGATAATACCCAAAACCTTTTCTGAGTATCCAATTTAATAGTTTTAGAGGGGTTACTTTATCAATTAAAACAACTAACAATCAATCTTATTTGCATTTTTTTTCTAAAAAAACATGCTTTCAATCATATTCATTTTTTCCAGTACCAACTGAGAATGAATAATATTCAAAAAAAACTATAAAAAAACCAATATGCAAACCGTTTCATATTGATAATAATCATTTTACATCATACTAAATATTTAATAACTTTAACACCAAATTGAAAATGAATAATTCAAATCCAAAAAATATTTGCCTATGAACCCAAAGGAAATGTTTGCCAACGCAAAAAAGTTGAATGCTTGGCAATACACTAAAAAAGAGCTCTACAGGGGCTATACCGATAAAATTCTCTACATTAATGTGGGTGACAACCAAATAAAGGAAAAGGATGTTCCCGAGCAAATGAAGGAGAAATTTGTTGGCGGTAAAGGTTACGGACTCCGACTGCTATGGGATGCAACAACCCCAGCCACAAAGTGGAACGACCCTGAGAATGAGGTAATCATCAGTTCAGGTCCTATTGGTGGTATTACCCAGTATTCGGGAACAGGTAAATCCCTTCTGGTTAGCATTTCGCCACAAACCAACTCAATAATGGACTCCAACGTGGGCGGTTTCTTTGGACCATTCCTTAAGTTTTCAGGGTTCGATGCGCTTGAGTTACAAGGAAAAGCAGAGAAGGATTTAATTATCTTCATTGATGCAAAGAATAGCAAGGTTGAAATTTTCGAGGATCCGGGCTTGGCAAAGGATTCACACATTCTTGCCGAAGAGCTATCCGAAATTTTTGCTGATGACGAAAAAGACTACAAAAACATTGGTATAGTTTCAATGGGTGCAGCAGCAGAAAATTCTCTAATAGGGATGGTAAACTTTACATTCTACGATCCAAAGCGTAAAAAAATTCGTCTAAAGCAAGCTGGTAGAGGTGGTATTGGAACCGTAATGCGCAACAAAAAAATTAAAGCCATTGTTGCAAAAATTGATGGTGTAAAAGGCAACCTCAACAATGTTGCTGACCTCGAGGCAATTACCGAGCGTGGACGTAAGTATCAGAAAGAGATGCGCGAGCTCGACGACCATCAGTGCCAAATGCGCAAAAAGGGAACTGCCAACATTGCCAACGTAATGAATGATTACGACTTGCTGCCAACCCACAACTTCAAGTTTGGTAGCTCTGAGGATGGGCTAAAAATTCACAGTAACGTATTTAGAGACAACTACTTTACACAAAATATTCCCGATGGCTGCTGGATTGGTTGTGCCATGAGCTGCTCCAAGGGCGTTGATGATTTTGTTCTGAAAACTGGCCCCTACAAGGGCCAAGCCGTTATTGTTGACGGGCCAGAGTACGAAACCGTTGCCGGTCTAGGATCGAACCTCGGAATTTTCGACCCCGAAGCAATTATCGAAGCTAACTTCTACTGCGATACATACGGAATTTGCACCATAACCTGGGGAACCTGCATGGCCTTTGTAATGGAATGCTACGAGAATGGTATTCTGAATAAAGAAATTACAGGTGGACTGGATCTTAACTTCGGTCAGTTTGAAAACATGATGGAGGTTATGCACCAGCTAGCACGTGGCGAAGGATTCGGAATGATTGTTGGACAGGGCGTTCGCAGAATGAAGGAAATATTTGCGAAGGAGTATGGCGCCGATCCAAAATTCTTGCAGGATATTGGAATGGAAAACAAAGGTCTTGAGTATTCACAGTACGTTTCAAAGGAATCGCTTGCACAGCAAGGTGGTTATGCCATGACAAACAAAGGACCACAGCACGATGAGGCTTGGTTAATTTTTATGGACATGGTTAACAACCAAATTCCTACTTTTGAGGATAAAGCCGAAGCGTTGCACTACTTCCCCATGTTCCGCACATGGTTTGGTCTGCAAGGTTTATGTAAACTTCCATGGAACGATGTAGTTCCTAGCGACAATGCTCAGCAGGACGAACCCCATAAAATTCCTGGGCACGTTGACAACTACGTTGCCATTTACAAAGGAGTAACCGGAAAACCGTTCGATAAGGATGAAATGATTGTTCAGAGTGAGCGTGTGTACAACTTCCAGCGAATTTTCAACATTCGTCGTGGTTTTGGGCTTCGCAAACACGATGCTCAACCCTACCGTGCCGCTGGTCCTGTTACCCGTGAGGAGTACGAAAGCCGTCAGGAACGCTACGACAAGCAGCTAAAGGAAATAGTTGGTGTTGACCCAACAAACATGAATATCGACGAGAAAATTGCTGCCTTACGTAAGTACCGCGAAAACAGGTACGAGCAGCTTCTCGATGCTGTTTACAAGCGCCGCGGCTGGAACAACAATGGAGTTCCAACCATTGAGCATCTTAAGAAAATTAAAATGGATTTACCTGAACTAATTGAGGTTATCAAACCTCTTCAGTAGTAAAATATTGCAACAAAAAACCCACTGAAATCAGTGGGTTTTTTGTTGGTTTGAACTTAAATACTATTTTCCAGAATTCTCCACAATTAAACTTACCATATCCCAGCTTACCGCATCAAACATTTCCTCAACATTGTCAGTATATTCAGAGTTATGGCTCATAATTGCATTCTTCACCATGAATGCTTTGTAATCGTGGTTATGCGCACCAATCCATGTTGAAAGCACACATCCAACAGCACTTAACCCACAAAGGAAAACGGTGTTACATCCTTTCTCCTTTAAAATTTTATCCAAGTCAGTTTTGTTGAAACCATCTGGATAGGTTTTAACCACTTTTGTATCCTCCGATTTAATTAGTACCGATGTAGGAAATTCAAACTGCTCGGTATCGGGAGTTGGTCCGTACTTCTCGCTTAAATGGTAAATCCGGATAATTGGAAATCCGTTTTCCCGGAAAAGTTCAATTAATCCATTGATGTAGTGCAACCCTATCTCCTTATCGTTTTCAGGAATCCCTTTTAAGTATGCATTCTGGATATCAATAACAAGCAATGCTGGTTTTATTTCACTTTTGGTTTGTGCTGATTGTTCCTGTGAAAACGATTTCCCAGAAAGGATTGTCAGAAAAACTGCTAGAATAAATGTTATCTTTTTCATTGTAGAAAATTTAGGTTACTTTTTATACTACTTGATTATCTTCTGTTTCCTTTTTATCAAGCTTATGCTGTTTTTTCAATTTCTTTTTTTCCTTCTTAGTTAGCTTAACGGGTTTCTCAACTTTTTTCTTCTTACGGTAGTATGCAATCAAAAATCCGGTTACTCCAACAATTATATAGAGAGGCCAAATGGCAATTACAAACAGAAGAAAACTTACAAAACCCTTCCACCCATTGTGTAACGATTTTTTTAACCTCTCTCCAAAGCGTTCGCTCGCCTCGGGTACATACTTGAAATCAATTTTTTGGTAAACATGAAGTTCTACCGTGCTGAACTGTACCCTGTTTTTCAAGTATTTCAAACGTCCCTCGATGGATTCAATGTTGCCTCTTACCTCAGCCAACTTGCTTTCAATTTTTAGAATATCCTCTATGGAATCGGTTTTTCGCAGAAGGCGAACAAATGTATTCTCAACCTTTCTCAGGTTTTTCAACCGGCTCTCAATATCAATGTACTCTTCAGTAACATCGCTACTCTCCCTTC
>CAZLXF010000246.1:0-4070 GCA_964563065.1 uncultured Rikenellaceae bacterium
AACCTGGAAAAATCGTAAAAAGTTTGAATGGGCAAAATTATTCGACAAATAAAGTAATGTAAATCAGGATATTAAAGGCTACTTTTTCAAGTAGCCTTTTTTCATTGGATAATATTTGATAATTGTATAGAATACGCCTTAACGTATATTAACGTGAGTTCGATGTAAGAGCAAATTTTAGTTGCTAATTAACAAGGTAATAAGGTTCTGTTTTGTCTCTCTTGTTATGTTACTAAGTTATTTGAAGAGAAATAAGGTTGATATCGACTAAAAACCTTATTTTTCATTACTAACCTTAGTAAAGATTCTAATCTTAGTTGAGATACTACCTTATTACCTTATTGTTTTTGAACAGATTGCGCTATGGCAGCAATCGAAAAAATGTATTTTCTTTGATCGAACTCACGTTAGATTAAGTTTTTTAGTTTCAAAATTTTTTGAATGTAGATTATTGTAATAAATTGCACATTTTTAAAATCATTTCAATATAACAACCCATAAAACCAACCAAATGAAAAGTAAAATCTCCTTTCTACTTGTTTTTTTCTGTTCATTATTTATTACATATCCGAGAATAGTATCCTCTCAAACCAAAGCGCAGAAAGCAGAAATAATAAAAAAAACTAATGTAGAAGAGTTAAAGAGACTCGATAAAAAGTTTCAAGAAAAATTTAGCGAAGAGAAAGAAAAAGCGCTGAAATTAGCAACAGAGAAAGGGTGGATTGTTAGGCAAGATAAGGATGGGAAACTTATTGAACTAATGAAAGTTTCGAAGGAAGGAACCCCAATTTACTATACAACATTTAATAAGTTTGCTGCAATTTCAACTCGTGCAAACACGCTTCATAACGGAGGTATTTTAGGCTTAAACCTTGAGGGGCAAGGATTGACTGCACATGTATGGGATGGTGGTCTGGCTCGATCAACTCATAATGAGTACGATGGAATTGGTGGAAACGACAGGTTCTCAATAGGCGATGAATCAACCGCTCTTCACTACCACTCAGCCCACGTTACAGGAACAATAATGGCATCAGGCGTTCAGGAAAACGCAAAAGGAATGGCACCGCAGGCATATGCAGTGGGTTTTGACTGGAATAACGACATGGGAGAAGCCCTTGAAGCTGCAGCAAACGGAATGCTTTTATCGAACCATTCGTACGGTTGGCGTGCATCCGATATACCTGACTGGTGTTTCGGTGCTTACCTTAGCGATTCGAGAGATTGGGACGTAATTATGTACAATGCTCCATACTACCTTATGTGTGTTGCTGCAGGCAACGATGGCGACGATAACACCTCAAACGGCGCTCCTCTTGATGGCGATCCATACTTCGATAAATTATCCAGCCATGCAACATCAAAAAATAATTTAGTTGTAGCAAATGCACAGAGCATTGGTATTGATGAGAACGGGAATCTTGTTTCCATTAGCATAAACTCTTCAAGTAGCGAAGGACCCACCGATGATTATCGCATAAAACCTGATATTACTGGAAAAGGAACAAATGTATACTCTTGCGCAGAGACATCAAACAGCGCTTACATTTCTCTTACTGGAACATCAATGGCAACTCCTAACGTTACTGGAACTCTCCTGTTACTCCAACAGCACTACAACAATTTGAATTCAACATTTATGAGGGCAGCATCGCTTAAAGGCTTAGCGCTACATACTGCTGATGATGCCGGCACGCCTGGACCCGATGCTGTTTTTGGATGGGGATTGCTAAACGCAAAAAAAGCAGCAGAAGTTATTTCGAGCAGAAATAACGGTTCGGTAATAAGTGAACTGAACCTGAGTCAGGGGCAAACTCAAGCAATGGATGTTTATGCAACCGGAACAGAAGATTTGGTGGTTTCAATATCGTGGACAGATCCTCCGGGACCAGAAAACGAGGGAACTGCAAATTTATCAACTCCAGTGCTGGTAAACGATTTGGACATTAGGATTACTGAGGGAGCAAATACTTACTACCCTTTCAAACTAACTTCGCTTACAACAAATACAACGGGCGACAACATTGTCGATCCATTCGAAAAAATTATTATTTCGAGTCCCACTCCCGGAACAATCTACACCATAACTGTATCGCATAAAGGAACCTTGGATTCAAGCCAGGATTACTCGTTAATTGTGTCAGGCATTGATGGAAATTCACCAAATAGCTTCGCTTCAGTATCTAACGATCCTAACCAGATTGATTTAAGTTGGAACAAGAATTCCAACAATAACGATGTTATAATTGCATGGAGCAGTAACGGTACTTTCGGAAATCCAACAGACCAGAGCACATACAACGTAGGGAACTCAATTCCTGGCGGTGGCACCGTTCTATATAAGGGTAGCGCAACATCGTACAACCATTCTTCGCTTAGCGAGAATACTCACTACTACTACAAAATGTGGTCGATTCTACCTTCGGGCGATTATTCGGCAGGAGTTTACACAGATGAAGTTACCATAAAAAGTACCTCAACAAACTATCCTACTTCATTTGTTGCAGGAGTACCGTTTACAACAAACATTCCGCTTACATGGATTGATGCTAGTGGCTCTGTAATTCCAGATGGATACTTAATAAAAGCCAGCAGTATAAGTTTCGATGATATAACTGCTCCAACAAATGGAGTTCCCGAAAGTAATTCTAGGTTAATTAAGAATGTAGCCGCCGGATTACAAACCGTAACTTTCGACAGTTTGGTGGGTGTAACAACCTACTATTTCAAAATTTATCCATACACCAATACAGGATCAAACATTTACTATAAAACTGACGGTGCAGTACCAGAAGCTTCCGCTCAAACTGAGGTTGATCCCTGTGCTGGAATTACTTTACCATACTCTGAAAATTTTGATACAGGCGATAATTGTTGGAATGGAATTACCGGCAACGACGATTGGGCTAATGTAACTCCTACAACTCCCGTTGGCGATCATACCGGAGGCGGAACCTGCTTCGTTACAAACGGGAATAACGAATACAGCACAAATGCTGTTTACAACTTAGTTTCACCAAATATTAGCTTATACGGATTCGCAGATTGCGAACTCACATTCTGGATATACATGAATGCAGAACTAGCAAGCGGAACCGATTACTGGGATGGTGGCTACATTGAAGGTTTTGATGGAACTAGTTGGATAAAAATTGAAACCAGCTTACCATACGACGGTCCGTTAAGTTCTGGAAATCCTTTAGCTGGCGAGCTTGGCTGGAGTCCTTCTGCAATTCGGGATTGGACTCAAGTAACTGCAGACATTTCTGCTTTTGATGAAAATCCTGACTTCAGAATTCGATTCAGATTTGGATCCGATGGAGCTGCTGTTGGTGCCGGGTGGGCAATTGATGATATTAGCATTACCGGCTCCGCAACCTGTACTCCTCCTGCCGATCAAGCAACAAACTTTTTAGCAAGCAACGAAACTTCTAGTTCAATTGATATTGCCTGGACAAGAGGAACTCCTTCTGGCGGTGATAATGTTCTTGTTGTTGCCCGTGAAATTGATGCTGAACATACCGATCCAACTAAGGGAGAATCATATATTGCTAATTCTGTATTTGGATTGGGTGATGAAATTGGAACAAACAACTATGTTGTATACAATGGAACTGGCACTAACGTTACCGTTACAAATTTAAATAACGTAACAACCTACGTTTTTTCGGTGTACGAATACTTTTCATCCGATGATTGCTACAATTTATTCGAGCTAAGCGGAACTGCAAATACTACTCCGAAAGAATTACCAACAAATCATGTTTCAGATTTTGTGACAGGAACTGTTACTCAAAATGAAATTCCATTAACCTGGGTTGATGCCTCTTCGGGAGTTGAACCCGATGGTTACCTAATTTTTACAAATACTACGGGAATTTTCAGCAATCCAACAAACGCAAGTCCTGTGGCTGACGATTTAGATCTTTCCGACGGATCTGGAGTTGTAAATGTTGAACAGGGTGCTCAAGCATATACATTTACAGGACTCGATTTCTCAACTCACTACTACTTCAAAATTTATCCATACACAAATAATGGTGATTTAATTCTCTACAAAACTGATGGTG
>CAZLXF010000247.1:0-4063 GCA_964563065.1 uncultured Rikenellaceae bacterium
GGAAAGATATTGAGCAGGCGCACATGCGTAACCGTCAGCTTATTGCTAGCTGGTGCTACGAGCATGGTAAGGACCAGAATGTAATTGAAAAGAAAACCCGCGATGGGAAAACTTACTTCGTAATTAACGATTACCAAAAGTTACGCGAACTTGTTGGCCAGCTTCTAAAAGAGGTTCAGCGAATTAAAAGTACCGGCGACTTTCAAGCAGGCAAGGAGCTGGTTGAGAAGTACGCTGTAAAAATTGATTACGATTTTCATAAGGAAATACTAGACAGGTACGCCAAGTTGAACCTTGCTCCCTACGGTGGATTCCTCAATCCAAAATTGGTTCCCGTTTTCGAGGGAGAAAAGATAGTTGACGTAAAAGTTGAGTACCCCGATAACTACACTGAACAAATGTTGAGGTACTCGAAGGAGTATTCGTTTTTGCCAACCTATAACTAGAGTATAACCAATTCATTTTCATTGCGAGTCGGCCATTGGCCGACTCGCAATATTTTTTTATAAGCTTATTAAAACTGTTTAAGTTTTTATTTTTAGTTGTAAAATTTTAATTTCTAGGTAATATTGTTTTTCAACTCCCTTTTGCCTATTTTAGTGGCATGGAAACCTTAGGAATTGACAAAATTATCAAGCCAAAAACGCTGGCCTATATCTACATTGTCGATCACGATTCTTTGTACTCATCGTCGTTGAAACGAGCCATTGATAAGCCTGAGAAGTATTCCATTGAAACCTTCACCACAGGTGAAAAGTTTATTGCTCACATTACCCCTTTGAAGTTTCATAAAAACGAAATTCACATCGTTTTTCTGGGTTACCAATTTTTCGACGAGGGTGACCATACACTGATGAATGGAATTGAAATTCTGGATGCTGTGAAGGTCATCAATCGCGATATGGAAGTGGTTATGCTTTCTGGCCCCGATGAGGGAAGCTACGGTTCCTACGCCATGAAAAGTGGAGCTTTCGCATTCATTCCAAAGAACGACACCATTTTTCTGCGTATTGATAACATAATAATGCGCATAATTAGCCATAAAAAGTTGCACCAAAAACGCAGAGCCTTTTACGTTTCGGTCAGGGTTTTTGTTGGTTACTGCATCCTTTTGGCAGTTGCTGCTATTATTTTTCACTTTCGTTTTCGGTAACCGAAAATTTGCCATTTTTATCGAGTTCGATATGACTATTTGGCAGTGTTTTGTCAATGGCATTGCTTTTGTTCAATTCCAAACACACAAAATTGATGTTTAACTAAAAAATAAAATAGCAATGGAGAAAGGCAGAATTAACGTAACCTCCGAAAACATTTTCCCAATTATTAAAAAGTTTTTGTACTCCGATCACGAAATTTTTCTTCGTGAATTGGTTTCGAATGCTGTGGATGCTACCCAAAAGTTGAAAACGCTCTCATCCATGGGAGAATTCAAAGGTGAAATGGGTGATATTACCATTCGAGTTAAGGTTGACAAAAAGAAGAAAACCATTACAGTTTCCGATAATGGTGTAGGTATGACCGCTGAAGAGATAGAGAAGTACATAAACCAGATTGCATTCTCGGGAGCCGAGGATTTTCTTGAAAAGTATAAGGACAAGGCCAACGCAATAATTGGTCATTTTGGGTTGGGTTTCTACTCATCGTTTATGGTGAGTGACAAGGTTGAAATTGTAACCCGTTCTTACCAAGAAGGAGCCAAAGCCGTACGTTGGTCGTGCGAAGGATCGCCCGAATTTTCCATTGATGAAGCAAAGCGCGAGGAGCGCGGAACCGACATAATTCTTCACGTGAATAAAGATAACGAAGAATTTTTAGAAGACAGTAAAATAAACGAGCTGCTTCGCAAGTATTGCCGATTTTTACCCATACCAATTGCTTTTGGAACTGAAAAGGAGTGGAAGGATGGCAAAGAGGTTGATACTGGAAAGGATAAAATTATAAACGAGGTAAATCCGCTTTGGACCCGTAAACCAGCCGATTTAAAGGATGAGGATTATAAGAACTTTTACCACGAACTTTATCCTGCAGCGCAGGAACCTCTCTTCAATATCCATCTGAACGTTGACTATCCGTTCAATCTCACTGGAATACTTTACTTTCCACGTATAAAGTCGAACTTTGATATACAGAAAAATAAAATTCAACTTTTCTGCAACCAGGTTTACGTTACCGATTCCGTAGAAGGGATTGTGCCAGAGTTTCTTACCTTGCTTCACGGTGTAATCGATTCGCCCGATATTCCGCTGAACGTTTCGCGTAGCTACCTGCAGAGCGATTCGAACGTGAAGAAAATTTCGAGTCACATTACCAAAAAGGTTGCCGACAGGCTACACGAAATTTTCAAGAACGACCGCAGCGAATTCGAGAAGAAATGGGACGACCTGAAACTTTTCATAAATTTCGGCATGATTACCGACGAGAAGTTCTACGAGCGCGCCGAAAAGTTTGCCTTCTTCAAGAATACCGATGGTAAGTACTTCACCTTTGAGGAGTACGAGAAGTTAATTAAGGAGAACCAAACCGATAAGAATAAAACCTTAATTTACCTATACACTACCGATACTGAGGAGCAATTTACATACATTGATGAGGCAAAGAAGAAAGGTTACGATGTGCTGATAATGGACGGTCAGCTCGACCCGCATGTTATTAACCACCTCGAATCGAAATTTAAGGATTCGCGTTTTGTTCGTGTCGACAGCGATGTTGTTGAGAAATTAATTCAGAAGGAGGATAAGAAAGAGATTTCGCTCTCGTACGAGGAGCAGACCGATTTGCGCAGCGTTTTTGAGGGAGCTACAAATAGCACAAATTACTGGGTACAGTTCGAGGATTTGGGTGAAACGGGAGCTCCCGTGGTAATTACCCGCAGCGAATTTATTCGTAGAATGAAGGATATGGCTGCTATGAGCGGAACTGAAGGCATGTACGGAAATATGCCCGAAACTGTGAACTTGGTGGTTAACGTTGCGCATCCGTTGGTAAAAACGGTTATCGAAACAAAATCGAAGAAGTTGGGTGATAAAATAAAAGAATTCAACTCGCAGGTTGAACCGCTGAAAACTAAGCTCGACGAGCTTAAAAAGTCGCAGGAGAACAAGAAGGATGAAGATATTCCTCAGGCCGAAAAGGATGAGGTTGCCGATTTGGAGAAGAAAGTTGAGGAAGTGAACAGCTCAAGAACTGAAACGCTTAAATCGTTCGGGAAGGATCAGAATTTGGTTAAGCAGCTTATCGATTTAGCGCTTCTAGCCAACAATATGCTAAAGGGTGAGGAGCTAAGCCGCTTTGTGAAACGTAGCGTTGAGATGATTAAAGCATAGTTTGTAAAAACAACCAATAAAAATTCGGGAGAAAATGATCGCTGAGCTGCGTTGCCCTGAGTTTATCGAAGGGTCGAAGTGAGTTTTTCTCCCGAATTTTATTTGTAACGACTGGTGGAGTGTTTTCGCGCTGGATTCGGACGCGAGTCAGAATCCCCCGAGAAAAAGCTGGCGTGGAACGATTATCTTGTTAAACGGCTGGATACCAGCGTGCGAAGCACCACGTGTTGTAGCTAGTGCTAACAATCTTTAATGTCTGTAAATCAAATTAATTTCGGAAAGTTCTTGTCCTATCTGATGAATTCCATACAATATTTTTTCTGTCTGTGTTTCAGATGGTTTTTTTCGTCCTTGCACATATTGAGAAAGAAGTGTTGGATTCATACCTATTTTGTCTGCTAGAAATTTTGCATTCAAAACTTTATAGTATTGGAAAAACTGTTTAAAATCAATCTCAAATTTCAAGTTTTCTTGAGTTACTGTAATATTATCTTCTTCAAAGTTTAAGTTTGCAGCTTCTAGCGAATTATTCATTAATTCAGTAATTGTTCTTCCAGTAGTGTAAATAGGATATTCTTCCGAGAATGCAGAAAAACCTGTGTCAGTTTTTTCCACTATCATTTTTATTTTTTTTCTTAACGTTTTCATAACCAGCTCTTTTTATTAATCCAACAAATTAATTCCTGCGTCCTTTAAAATCTTTTTCTCTAATCCTTTACCCATTTCTTGACTCCCGTGAT
>CAZLXF010000248.1:0-4047 GCA_964563065.1 uncultured Rikenellaceae bacterium
TTCGCTGGTTCTTCGATTATTATACTTCGTGTAAACAAGTTACTTCAACTTATCGAACATATACCCAATCATTATCTCGTGGGAGCCAGCATGGTGCCGGCTAATTCCAGTGAGCGAGAAGTCGAATGAGTAACCAAACAGGTATTTGTTATCAAGGTTATAGCCTAGCAATATTGAAATTCCATCCTGCCAACGTCCGGTTAACCCTGCCCAAACTTGCTTGCGGTACATAACCTTTACGTTTAAATCAACCTGCATGGGGGCACCAATCATGTATTTAATAAGTGCTGAGGGCTCAATGTCCCAATCCCTGTTTAGCATAAACAGGTAGCCGCCGCTCATTGTAAAGTGTTGTTTAAGCCTGTTTATACCGTAAACAGTGTCCTGAAATTCGCCCCCACGGGGCAAAATCGATTTGTAAAGTCGTTGTCCAAACAGTTGGTGTGCCGAAATTCCAGCAAAGTAGTAGGTTGTGTACACCTGAAAACCGATGGATGCATCGGGTGTGAAAACCGATTTTGAGTTGCGGAACATAGCCGGATCGAGCGTTCCAAGGCTCATGTCGCCCATATCAAGTTTCGACCCATCAACACGGAACATTAGGAAACCCAACGAAACACCTCCCGAAACCCTAATCTCCTTGTTAATTGGCATGTTATAGGAGTAGGAGAATAGTCCGCCAGAGCGGCTTGTTGGCCCCGTTTGGTCGTGGTAGAAGTATCCACCAAACCCCATATCCTTGGAACCATGCGGTCCGTACACGCTAAAGCTGAACGTTTGTGGGGCATCGGGAACTCCAATCCACTGGAACCTGTTGTTGGTTCGAATTTGATAGTAGTTGTACACTCCGGCAACAGCAGGGTTTACAATGTAATTATTAAACATATACTGCGTAAACTGAGGCAACTGCTGAGCGTTTGCTTGCTGAAACCCTACAACCATAATGGTTGAAATTAGGGCTATTTTAAGAACCTTTTTCATAGCTTTAAAGGTTTTACTGTTTCTTTTCAAAATCGGTTATTAACTATTTAAAATGCTTCCTTTATTACCTAACAATTGTAATTGAGCCTGAAACTGACTTCCATTTAGTAGTACCCTCTACGTTGTAATCAATTACGTAGTAGTAGGTTCCCACAGGATAATCCTTGCCGTTGCTATTCTTTCCATTCCATCCATCGCCAATTTCAGTTCCCTTTGCCGACCAGAGTAGTGCGCCCCAACGGTTGTATACCCGAACGGTCATGTTTGCAAAAAGTTCAGCGTATGGAATCTTCCAGTAATCGTTTATTCCATCGCTATTGGGCGAGAAGGCATTCGGTATTCTAATTTGGTTAAGAACAATTGCTTTGTATTCAATAACTTCAGGACAACCCATTGTTGAAATAACCGTTAGTTTTAAAGGAATATATTTCTCGGTTTTTCCACTTGGCGAAACTATTTCACCATCCTGAAGGTCGAGGTATTCAGGAGTTTTAAACTCCATGTAAGGAGTAACCGTTTCATCAATCCAAACCTCATCCCAAGTGTATTGAGCAGGGAAGAAAACCGGGTCAGGTGTCCATGTATATGTTTCTACTTCACCTTCGCCACCTTCAACTACCGTGAATTCATATTGTGTATCGGAGAGCACAGCAATCACAGTGGTATCCTCGTAGTTGTTAAACAGGAATGGATGGCGTTCAATTAATCGAGGAATGTACGGCAGCATACGTGCGTGAACGTCTACCGAATCGGTAACCTGAGCCAAGCATCCATCGCCCGACATAACATCAACCCTAAATTTGGTTTTCTCGGTAATAACGGTTGTATAGCTATCATCCTCTTCGTAAACCGGTTCGTTATCGGATGTATTCAAATCGAACCATTGGTATGATGGGTTAAAAACTTCATACGGTTCTGGAACCAAGGTTCCATAATCGTAGGCAACAACGTTCATTTCCACATCGGAACCGTAGCAAGCAGTGTCGATGGCTAGAAGTTCAAGAGTAAAGTTTTTCGATTCATCGAAAGGAACGTAGAAATCAAGCGTATCCTTACATTCCTTGGCATCGGTTATAACTGCTTTGTAATAACCGTAGGTAAGCTCTATTGGATCCCAAATGTTATCGAGGTTTTCAATGTGACCAAGTTTTTCGCTGTACCACTCAATGCTGAAATCGGCAGCAAAAACTCCGTTTCCTCCAGTAAGCCCGTTGATGGTTATTTTACCAACATCGCCCTCGGGAGCAACAATACAGTTTGCTGTAGTAATCTCATAATCGGGAACAAGTGGCTCAGGACCAGGAATTACAACATCCTTGTATGAAGTACAACCCTGACTGTCGGTTACACGAATTGTATAGGTTCCAGGAGTTGGGTTGAATAAATCGAGCGTTTGCTGCCCGTTGCTCCACAAGTACGAGTAATCTGGCGTTCCGCCACTTACCTGCATGTTAATAATTCCAGCAACATCGTAGTGACAGGTTAGGGGTTCAATCTCGTTTGCAAGAGTGGTAATTTCAATGGAATCGGGCTCGTTTATTACAATCCTATTACCCTCCTCGAAAAGGTATTCGCACCCATTGGCATCGGTAATGTATAAATTGTATATTCCGGGTAGAAGCTGCGAGAAAACCCCGTTATTATTACTGTCAGTGAATCCATCGGGGCCTTCAACTGTGTAGGTAACAGGAAGTGTTCCTCCTTCAACATACATTGAAATGTAACCCGAATTATCTCCGTAGCAAGGAATATCGAAGAAGGATAGATTTGTAAGAGACATTCCCTCTGGGTAAGTAATTAAAACCTCCTCCTCGAAAACAAACTCACAACCATTAGCATCAGTTATGGTGAACAGATACGATCCTGCATCAAGATTTTCGGCAATCAGTCCCGTTGCGCTTCCTCCGTCCCACGATATTGTGTAATCGGGAGTTCCGCCCTCAATATCGAACACAACGTAACCCGAAGCAACTCCGTAGCAAAGGGGTTGAACTGCCTCAACAATCGACGCAATTAGCTCTGCTGGCTGAGTAATTTCAGTGGTAACAGTAATTGTGTGGCCGGCATTATCGGTTACCGAAACAGTGTATGCTCCAGCAGGTAGTACTGCCTGATCGGCATTAATTCCAGCACCCGATTCGTAAGTATCACCAGTATCAATCGAGGTTAATGTAATAACGAATGGAGGTAAACCGCCGCTAATCTCAACCTCAATCCATCCATCGCTTCCTCCGAAGCAACTCACTGGATGAGGTGTTACATCGAGAGTAATTGCAGTAAGAACTATGTTTTCAGTTTGAACAGAACATCCAAACTCATTCTCAATAACAACGTAGTAGGTTCCTGCTCCTAATCCGGTAAACGAGCCTGTGGTGTTGTTTGCAACCTCGGTTCCACTTTGTGTAAACAGGGTGAAAGTAAATGTGTATGTATCTGGAAGAGCGCTAACCACAATTGTACCATCGGTTTCGCCAAATCCTGTTGGATGCTCTTTAATAACACTATAGGTTATTGGTTCAGCATCGGGGAGTGTTAAGAGCGAATCTAAGGTACAACCGTTAGCATCCTCAACATTTATGGTATAATCGCCCGCGGCGAGGTTCTCATATAAACCTTCGGAAGTTGCGGTAACCTCATTGCTAGCCGCATCGGTTAAAGTATAAATATATGGAGATGTTCCGCCCTGCGCCTCAACAAATATAGATCCATTGGTATCGCCTGTACATGTTGGTGGAGTAATCGTTGTAGAAACTTGCAGCTCATCAGGTTCAGTAATATCCTGAACTAAAGTTATATCAACACCTTCCGAATCAACAATGTAAACAGTATAGGTATCGGGAGCAAGGTCGGTTATTAGCAACATATCGTTGAAATCGGGCAACGGACCTGCTGTATTCGACCAAGTTATGGTGTATGGAAGTGTTCCTCCATCAACAGTAATTTCAATTTGGCCATCGTTGGCTCCGTTGCAAGAAACATTGGTTGGGGTTATGGTAACCTGTAAACCTGCAAGGAAGATATCTCGTGTTGTTACGGTACATAAATTATCATCGGATATTTCAACGT
>CAZLXF010000249.1:0-4000 GCA_964563065.1 uncultured Rikenellaceae bacterium
GCACTGCTTGGCGTTTTTTCCACTCCTACATTATTAAAGCAGGTTTCCTTGAAGGATTTATGGGCTATGTTGCCAGCAAAAATTTGGCATACCTCTGTTACTTGAAGTATTCAAAGCTAAGAGCACTTGTTTTAGCCGAGAAAAAAAATAGAAAACGTAAAATAAAAACCGATAAGCGGGTTCAGATTGCAGATAAGGGTTGGAGTCACTACAAAGCAGGCTATTTCTTAGAAAATAATTCTATGCCAACGGTTGTTCCTTTCCCTCACTCAGTTTCGGTAATTATGACAACCTATAATCAACCCGAATGGTTGAGAAAAGTGTTGTGGGGCTACGAGTTACAAACAGTTAACGGCTTTGAAGTTGTAATTGCCGACGATGGTTCTGGACCAGAAACCAAAGCGGTTGTGGATTGGTTCTCGCAAAATTCATCACTTAAAATAACGCATGTTTGGCACCCCGATGAGGGCTACCAAAAATGTAGAATTCTGAACAAAGCACTGGTTGAGGCCAGCGGCGAATACTTGATTTTTACCGATGGCGATTGTATTCCTCGCAACGATTTTGTGGAAACCCACTTAAAACATTCAAAGAAAGGTTACTTCTTATCGGGCGGAGCCATACGATTGCCTCTTGAGTTAAGTCGTTTTATTTCAGAAGATATAATTAAATCGCAGGTTGCTTTTGAACGAAGGTGGTTGCTGAAGAATGGCTTGGATATTGCTTTTAAAAGTACAAAGCTTATTAAATCGAAATTTTTTACTGGTTTCATGAATTTTATTACCACGGCAAAAGCAACTTGGAACGGAGGGAATGCATCGGGGTGGAAAAAGGATTTTCTTGATGTAAACGGATTTAACGAAGAGCTGCTTTACGGCGGTCAGGATAGGGAATTCGGACAAAGACTGAGGAACCTTGGCGTTAAATCAAAACAGGTACGTTACTCGGCTATTTGTCTTCACCTTGAGCACGGACGACCCTACAAATCGAAAGAATCAATCAGAAAAAATAGGGAAATCAGAAAAATGGTTAAAAAATCACGAACCATTAAAACGCCCAACGGATTATTGCAGCAGAGTTAGTATTCTAAAAACAAAATCCACATAAAATTCCAACAATTGAACACCCCTGCAGCCTCGCTTATAGTTTCGGTTTATGATAATTTAAACTACCTAAAGTTTGTACTCGATAGTTTAGAGTTCCAAACCTTCAGGAATTTTGAAATTATAATTTCAGAGGACGCAGAGCATTCGTTCATGCGTGAGTTTCTTGAAGAATACAAATCTTCTTTTCCAATATATCACCTTTCTCAGCCCGACAAGGGTTGGCAGAAGAATAAGGCTTTGAACAAAGCCGCAATGTTTGCTCATTCAAATTACCTCATTTTTATTGATGGCGACTGCGCTTTGCATCCACGTTTTGTGGAGTTTCACGTTAAACTTTCACATGAGAAACAAATTGTTGCGGGGAAACGGATCAAACTTAACGCAGAAAGTACAGAATGGTTAATGAAGGACAAGAGCAATATCCTGCACTTTCAAAATTATCTGTACAAAAACTACAGGCGCATGCACCGGAATGGCGCTTTATTCATGGAGGAAGGTTTCTTCTTCAATCCCAATAGAATTCTTGGATTCATTCCTCGTGTTCGAAACATGAAATATTTGAAAGGCTGCAACATGTCTTTTTACAAAGAAGCTTTGCAGGCAATTAATGGTTTCGATGAGGATTACGTTAAGCCTGCGGTTGGCGAGGATGCCGATTTAGCCTGGCGTTTCCGTCGTGCAGGGTACGAGTTGAAATCGGCACGAAACTTAGCCGTTCAGTACCATTTATACCACAAAGAGAGCTGGACAAATCAGGACGAAAACCTTGCCATGATGCGAGCAAAGCAGCAAGCCGACCTTTACGTTTGTAAGAATGGAATTAAAAAGTTGGATTGATAATATTCTTAATTCAAGTTGTTTATTAACTCCCCAATTTTCCTGAACGACTCTCGCGCTAAACGTTTCTGCATTTCTGCATTCTTTTCAAGAATAGAATTTTCAACCTGTAAGGCAGCCATGCCTTTTTCAAATAAATCATCAAAATTCGACATAACCCTCAGCTGCTCGGGAGCCCAGGTGAAAATGTAACTTTTTAGCTTCGATATTTTTGGGTTTAACCCAACGTACGGAACCGCAAACGACATGGCAGTTATTATTCCGTGCAGGCTGGTTCCCATAAAAAGCTTCGATTGGGCAATGGTTCTCATTATTTTCTCCAAATTCTCGGGAGATACAATTTCACAGGGATACTCTGCATTTTCCATTAACCATTTTAGCGAAAGTATATCATCGTGCCCGGCACAGTTCCCTATGGGAACAAATTTGACGGGAAGATTGGTGCTATTAAAAAGTTTCAGAAGTTGCTGATTTATAACCTCCAGCTTACCCTCATTTTTGTAGTGACCAACCTGAAACGCGATGTAACCATCGTTGTTCTTTTCAAATTGATAATGATCGCTCATTACAACTGCGCTGTCAGGCGCCATCTCTGGGTTTGAAGTTGGAAATTGCGCTTTGATGGATTCAAACGAATCTTTCTCTCTTAAGCTTAAAAACAAGCAATTTTCGAAAGTCTTCTCCGCACGTTTTTGGAGTTTCCTGTGGCCAACTTTCCTGCCGCCAACGGCATTAAAAACAATCTTATAGCGGTTTGTCAATCGTTTATCAACGGGAACAAACGGGATTGGATTTCTGATTACTGGCCCTAGCTTGCTTATTGCCCTTTCAATATTGCTAAGAAACTTCAATATTCCGCTAAATCGGGGGTAAACAAAGCTGTAAAGTCTCATCCAGTTAGCACCCACAACTTCGCCTCCGGCGACAAGTAGAATGGAATTGCTGGTTTTTGAATCAACTTTATAAAGGAAACTATACTTTTTTGTGGGTAAGGCTCCAATACTTTCCAAGTTTGATTTAACAATTCCAACGTTGTGGAAATTGAAGTTTCCGTACTTGCTGAGTTCTTTCTCCGCAATAATTGGGAACAGCAAGTCGCCGTAGTTAAAACGATCCGAAGCGCTGAGGATGAAAATGCTTTTGCTCATTAACAAAAATTTGGGATGAAGATAGTGATTTTAGAAATAGTTTTTTGTTGATTCCTAAAACCGTAACTTTTGCAAACATTTTTTGGCATTCTATGTTCTGAGATTAATATTATGATTATCCACTTTAATACCAAAAAAATATGTTCTTGATTTTCTTCATTTACTTCGTCCCTTAAGCCTGCCTGCTGCAGGCAGGGGAGTGAAGAAAATCAAGTTGCTCCCTTAAGGGTTTGGGGTAAACAAATTGATTTTCTGAACGATATGATTTTGCTAGGAATCAAAGTGGATAATCTTTTATTGTTTTAACTAAAAATGCTAATTAACAGTTGAAAAAAACTTTCTAAAAAAGGATCTTTGTGATCCTTAGTGATTTGGTGTCTTTGTGGCATCTATTATTCTGGCCACGAAGGCTCAAAGTCACCAAGTTTCACAAAAACTAAATAATACAATCACCTACAAACCAATTTAATACGATTTTATTTTTTTATACATTCAACTGTTAATTCACATTAAAAACTATTTTCAATGATAACAAAAGCAATAACTGTAGAAGAGCTGGTTGACAGAGTACCTGACTCCGTAACATTCCTTCGCGAGAAGGGTTTGGTATGCATCCTTTGTGGCGAACCGGTTTGGGGAACGTTAGAGGAGTTAGCAAAAAGCAAAAGTTTTAGTGACCAACAGATTGACAATATTGTTGCGGAGTTGAACGCATTGTAAAAATTCCCCACGTTTTATGTTCTAAATCATGTTGACAAGTTTGGGAATAAAACCTAACTTGTAGGTTTCAAATTGCCAAAACCAAACTTAAAAACTGAAGATTCGTGACAAAACAGGACATGAAACTCAAAATATTTCACAATCCTCGCTGCAAACACAGCCGTGCTGGGTTTGAATATCTAAAGGGAA
>CAZLXF010000250.1:0-3970 GCA_964563065.1 uncultured Rikenellaceae bacterium
ATCATACATTTGACATCATACATTTGACATCATACATTTGACATCATACATTTGACATATCAATCCCCTCATCTCCTACCAACAAAAAAGCCCTGAAAATCAGGGCTTTTTTGTTGGTATAAAATATTTTATCCTAAATATGACTTCAACAGTTTGCTCCGTGAAGTATGGCGTAACCTTCGGATAGCCTTTTCCTTAATCTGACGAACACGCTCACGGGTAAGACCAAACTTCTCCCCTATTTCCTCCAGGGTCATTTCTTGGCATGAAATGCCAAAAAAGAGCTTAATAATATCGCGTTCGCGCTCAGTAAGAGTAGCTAAAGATCTGTCAATTTCTCGGCAAAGGGACTCGTTAAGCAGCAGCTTATCGGCATTTGGCGAATCGCTATTCACCAGAACATCAAGCAAACTATTCTCCTCACCGTCAACAAAAGGTGCATCAACAGAAACGTGCCTACCGGAAACTCTTAGGGTATCGGAAACCTTCTCCTTGGGTAGTTCAAGTAAATCAGCAAGTTCCTCAGGCGATGGAGTTCTTTCGAACTGTTGCTCAAACTTTGAGAAAGCTTTATTGATCTTGTTCAACGAACCAACCTGGTTCAATGGCAAACGCACAATTCGAGATTGCTCTGCTAAAGCTTGCAGAATCGACTGACGAATCCACCATACAGCATAGGAAATAAACTTGAAACCACGGGTTTCATCGAACTTTTCTGCAGCCTTAATCAAACCAAGGTTACCCTCGTTAATTAAGTCGGGTAAACTTAATCCCTGATTCTGATACTGTTTCGCAACAGAAACCACAAATCTAAGGTTTGCTCTGGTAAGCTTTTCCAATGCCTCCTGATCGCCCTTCCTAATTCGTTGCGCTAGTTCAACTTCCTCCTCAACGGTAATTAATTCTTCTTTTCCTATCTCCTGAAGGTACTTATCGAGCGATGCGCTCTCCCTGTTGGTAATTGATTTTGTGATCTTTAACTGTCTCATCTGCTATTTTTAAAATTTATGCGAAGGTATTGCTTTTTCTAACATAAGTCAAGTATAAAACGCAAGGGAGAGCGATTTGTTTACAATCCAATTCCGTAGTAAGCAACCACCCCATTTGGATAAACACCCTCAACAAGAACTGCGCCTTTAACTCGCTGTAATACACGTTTTAAATCGTCAACCGAACTTATTTGCTCTTTATCGAACCTGGTAATGATGTAACCTTCCTTAATTCCACCCTCTTTGAGTTTACCGTCTCTCAGTTTAACAACCTGAACTCCTCCTCTAATGCCCAACGAACTTTTGGCTTTTTCGTCTATCTCGCTAAACTCTGCACCTAGCGGTTCAAGTAAAGTTTTTGCGTTCATTGTTTCGAAACCGCCTCTCATGTTACGTAATGTTGCCTGAAAAGGTTTCCTTTTACCATCACGATTTACAATAACTTCCACTTCAGCCTTTGGCCTATATTTGCTTATTTGCTCTTGGAGCTGGTTCATGGTGTTAACTGGAACACCATTTATTTCAAGTATCACATCGCCTTCCTTAATTCCAGCCTCATCGGCTGCACCACCCTCTTCAACGCCAACAATAACAACACCTTTCATCTCTTTGATGTTATACTTTTTTTGCGTTTCGTCGTTAACATTGCTTATTCTAACACCCAGCATTGCCCGCTGAACTTCGCCAAACTCGATAATATCCATGGCAACCTTTTGCGCAATTGAAGATGGAACTGCAAAGGAGTAACCGGCAAAACTTCCTGTTCGTGAAGCAATTGCTGTGTTTATGCCAACCAGTTCGCCCCTTAGATTAACCAGAGCACCTCCGCTGTTGCCAGGATTTACTGCAGCATCGGTTTGAATGAACGACTCAATAGGATTCTGATCGGCAAGAATATTAATATTTCGTGCTTTGGCGCTAACAATTCCTGCAGTAACAGTTGATGTTAGGTTGAACGGGTTTCCAACTGCCAGAACCCATTCGCCAATTTTAAGTTCCTCGGAACTTCCAAAGGAAATAAAAGGCATATTTTCTGCATCAATCTTTATTATTGCCAAATCCGTGCTAGGATCATTCCCAATAATTGTTGCCTTAAACTTTCTGTTATCGTTTAGGGTAACCTCAATTTCATTGGCTCTATCAACCACATGGTTATTGGTTATAATGTAACCATCGTTGGAAATAATTACGCCAGAACCCATTCCGGTAACTGGCTGAGGTTCCATGTGAAATCTGGGACCAAAAAAATAATCGAAAAACGGATTCCCAGACGAGTAGCCTTCCTGTTCAACCATGGAAATGGTTTTTACGTGCACAACTGCATGTACCGTTTTTTCAGCTGCAAAGCTGAAATCGGCTGCCTGACCTGTTTCGGTTGAAAAAACGGCTAGCCTTGAGGGTGCTTCTTCACTAACAGTTATAACTTTTGTTGTTGGTGGATAAAAAAACTGAACTGCAAAAAAAACTACTACTCCTCCAACCAAGGAGTAAATAAATGGTAAAATTATTCTTTGTGTTTTCATAGCTACATAATTTTAATGTTCGTTATAGTAACGTTCAAACTATGTGCCTTGTGCTGTCAACCCCCTGAATATTAACACAGGTTAACATACATGACAGTTTTTCTGACATGCTTAGCGGCAACACTGAAAAAAAATCAGTTTAATTAGTAGGGTAAAAATTTAAACGGCAGGTTTACTATTTCGGAAAATGTTTCACCTGTTTCCAGCATATCCTCATCATCCGATTTGTAGTACCAGTTAATTATAATGGATTTTTTTTGCCTATGAATTTCCTTTAACACGTTTAGCAAATCAACAATTTTTTTTGAAGAAGCCGTGTTAAAATATTCAAGTTTGAAAACAACAATCGTTTCTCTGTTAGGATTAACAACGTATTGCTCAAACCAGGCAATTATTGGATTGAAGAACTCTTTGGCATCCTCGGGGAACGATTTACCAAAAAATTCAAACCTGCTTCTCTCCTTATCGAGGTTTACTTCGGGTGAAAAATGTGTTTCGGCGATTCTTATTGCTTCCATAAATTATTTCTTACGAAGTAAAGATAGCTAATATGTAAATTTATAATCTTCTTTTTACTTCAAAAAAGAAAAAAATAAAGAATATGAGCCGCTAACCTCTCATTATCTTTATATTATGAAATTCAGTATAGATTGTGTTTTAAAACAGGTGTAGAAAAACGAAAATATTTTACGTGACGTTAATCACACCATCGAATACGTGAGCAACTGGTCCCTGCAGCCAAACATTATGGAAAGTTCCGTTTGAGTTTTTTTCGAAGTTAACCCTTAGATTTCCTCCTCGAGCATGTAAAAAGAAAGTTGTTCTACTATTATTTAGCCAAACATTTGCTGCTATGGCAGCAGCCACAGAACCCGTTCCGCAAGCCAGGGTTTCTGCCTCCACTCCCCGTTCGTAGGTTCTAATTTTCAAGTCATCGCCAACAACTTCAACAAAATTAACGTTAACCCCTCCCGATTCGTGACGTAGATTCTTGCGCAGGAACCTTCCCTCGCTCTCAACATCAACCCTGTCGACATTATTCACAAAGTAAACGCAGTGTGGTGAGCCAGTATCGAGCAGAAAGTATTCATCATCAACCGTTACGTTTTGTACATCGTTCATTTTAAGGTTCACAATGGAGTCGGACTCCATTATGGCCACATGTTCACCGTCGATTCCAAAGAATCGAGTGCGTTTCCCAATAACTCCTAACTTGTTTGCAAAATGTGTAATGCAGCGACCTCCATTACCGCACATGGTTCCTTCGTTGCCATCGGAGTTGAAGTAGCGCATTCGAAAATCGGCGTTAGGTTCGTTTTCGAGCAGCATTAGCCCATCGGCACCAACACCAAATTGCCTGTGGCATAAATTCTTTATAAGATTTTGCTCAGCAACAAAAACACCCTCACGGTTGTCGATAATGATAAAATCGTTTCCAGCACCGTGGTATTTTGAAAA
>CAZLXF010000251.1:0-2033 GCA_964563065.1 uncultured Rikenellaceae bacterium
CTTCTATTTACCACAAAAATTCCAGTCAAAATCAACAATCCGCCAATTATCTGATTCCAGTTTAGGCTTTCGTTGAGAATAAAGAATGCGAGGATTGCGGTTACAATTGATTGTGAAAGAAGTGTTACCGAAACATTGGCGCCCTTCAGGTGACCCAGCGCGTAGTTTATGGAAACCCAACCACCAAAATGCGCAACCAATCCTAACCCAGCCAAACCAAACCAAGTTTTTGCTGAAAATCCTGTAAAAGGATTTCCCATTGAAATATTTGTAATGAAAAGGAAGATTGCCATGAAAAACACAGAGAAAGTCATAAACGTAATTGTGTCAACCCTTTTGCGCGAATCGAGTGTAAAGAGCAAGTAAAGCGCGTAGAAAAATCCGGCAATCAGCGAAAGAATGTCGCCATGGTTAAAATCCATATTCTGCCAGGCCTGTAGCCCAATCAGAATATTCAAACCCACAATTGCAACCAGCAAACCAAGCCAGAACCGGTTCGATAGTTTTTCGCGAAAAACGATGAGCGAAATTAGTCCAACCCAAATGGGAGCGTTATTCGCCAGCAAGGTTGCAGTTGCAGCGCTAGTTAAAAGAAGTGCCGTGTTCCAGAGGAACAGATCGATGGCAAAGAAGAATGCGCCGATAAAAATTAGCCTAAGATCGCGCTTTGCAGGAATTCGTGCTCCACGGTAAAGCCATATTGGAAGAATCGCAACCAGCGCAATCAGAATTCGGTAAAACGATGATACCGAGCCGGGAACATTCGCTATCTTTACAAATATTGCCGAGAAACCGATACAGAGAATTCCAAATGCAAGCGCAATGTATGCGAAGTATGGCGATTTTCGAATTTTAGTAAGCATTAAGAAGAAGATAAGAGTGCAAATATACGCTGGTTTTTCCAGTTCAAAATGAGATACCTTAAAACGTATTTGGTTTACTTGTGAAAACATATTAATATTTTCATTGTTTACTAATTAGTAATATTGAAAAACTTAAAATCAATGTTTTATGAATAAAATAGTTCTGGTTACTGGCGCAACAGGTTACATTGGATCGTGGGTAACAAAATATTTACTCGAGAAAAATTACACTGTTCGCATTGCTGTTCGCAGCAAAATAAACACAAAAAAATACCAACATCTGCTTGATATTGCAGAAAAAACGAATGGAAACATTGAGGTTTTTGAAGCCGATTTGCTGAAGGAAAACTCGTACGACGAGGCAGCTCGTGGAGCCGATGCGATAATGCACATTGCATCACCATTTACCCTTCGGTATAAGGATGCGCAGCACGATTTGATTGAGCCAGCAATAAAAGGAACAAGTAACGTTCTAAATGCAGCAACCAAATCGGGAACCGTAAAACGGATTGTGCTAACATCGAGCGTTGCCGCAGTTTACGGCGATAATATTGATATGCGGAATCAAGGTTTAACAGAATTTACTGAGGAACACTTCAACACAACAAGTTCAGCAACTCATCAACCCTACTCGTTCTCAAAAGTTTCGGCTGAGAAAAAAGCGTGGGAAATTGCTAAGAAGCAAAATTATTGGAAGCTAGTAGTAATTAACCCTTCATTTGTGATGGGCCCTTCGCTGGCGAATACTTCCGACTCCGAAAGCATAAACTTTATGAAGGATATTTTAAAGGGGAAATTCTTTTTCGGTGCACCCGATCTTTCTTTCGGATTTGTTGATGTTCGCGATGTTGCAAAGGCGCATCTTCTTGCACTTGAAAAAGAAAATGCTGAAGGTAGACACATCCTTTCGGAAAGTGAAATGAACGTTATGGAGCTCTCCAAAGTTATCGGCAAAAATTTTAAAGGGAAATATAGGCTTCCGCTTATGAAAGCGCCAAAACCAATACTCTATCTCGTTGGTGGACTTTTTGGTGTTACGCCAAAATTTGTTAAGTGGAATGTAGGCTATCCGCTAAAACTCAACTCATCAAAAAGCAGGGAATCGCTTGGTTTGAAATACAGAAACTTTGACGAAACTGTTGTTGATATGGTAAACCAGATGCATGAGCT
>CAZLXF010000251.1:2133-3970 GCA_964563065.1 uncultured Rikenellaceae bacterium
TGGCAGAGGCAAGTCGCTGGCGTTATTTCGGTTCAGCAGATTCTGGAGGAAACGATTAGCAAGCTGCTAAAAAAGAAAATTGTTTGCATTGGCTGCGGACGAACCGATGCCATGGTTCACGCAGCACAGTACTTTTTCCATTTCGATTTTTACGAGGAGCTTCCTAAGAACTTCCTTTTCAAGTTCAACAAATCGCTGCCCGACGATATTGCTATATTCGATATTATTCCCATGGATGGTTACCCTCACGCTCAGCTCGATGCCGTGGAACGAACCTACGAGTACTACATTCACACCAAGAAAAATCCGTTTCTTCATGGCTTAAGCGCGCTCTACCAGGAGGAGAATTTGAATCTCGAAGAAATGAAGCAGGCAGCGTTACTACTTCCAAACTATTCCGACTATACGCTTTTCTGCAAAAGTCCAAATAAGAGCGATAGCAATATCTGCGAAGTTCACTCAACAAACCTTTTTGTAAATCGGCAGGGCGATAGGATACGGTTTCAAATTTCGGCAAATCGGTTTATTCAGGGAATGATACGGATTATCGCAAAACGATTGATTGACATTGGACGAGGAAAACTTTCGGTTGATGATTTTCGGAGAATTCTTGAAGGTGAAATTGTTCCCCGCGAAATTACCATTGCATACCCACAGGGATTGTTTCTTACACGTGTAAAATATCCATTCCTCAACATCTCGCCCAGCGAAGAGGTTAATGCTGTTTTTCAGATTTCAACCATGCAAAGCTGGAACGAAGTGTAATTGGTAAAAACTATTAGCATGTATTTCCTTGCAATTATCATAAGTATCAATCTTTGCTTACTGCCGATTAACTCTACAAACCGAAGTAATATTTCAACAATTCGGCTTACTGATATCGGGCAATTCGGTGTTATGAGAAAAGCGCGTGAAGGAATTCCTGCGCACTACCATACTGGAATTGATATAAAACGTCCGGGTAGTAACTTTCACAACGAACCTATCTTTCCAATTGCCGAAGGAACTGTAATTAGCAAACGAACCGACGGCCCTTACGCGCAAATTATTGTTGAGCATTCAACAAGCGAACTGATATTTTGGTCGCTTTATGAGCATGTTGCTGGAATTAATGTTGAAGTTGGCCAGCTCGTTTCTCCTCACAGGCCAATGGCTCGTTTTATGAGTAAAGAAGAACTTGACAAGTATGGTTGGCAATTCAACCATTTTCACCTCGAAATCCTGAAAGTTAATCCCATTCCTCTTGACCCTGACAGTAAACATCCCGACCGATTTTTCGGCTCTTACTCGATAGCATGCTTTACACCTCAGGATTTAAATAGGTACTATTACAATCCTCTCGATTTTTTGAGCAAGAATATTTCTTATTGACTTTCATTTCCTTGATTCCCTTTACTGTATATGTCTATACCATCAATATCAAAATTTGTAATTTAGGATAATTCTTTTTATATTTATCAAGCATTAGTAATCCTGCAACTTAATTGAAGTTTTTTCTCCAACCTACAAGGTTTGAAGCTTTATTTATACATACTTCTCTTTTTATCAACAATTTCTGCTTTTTCACAAAGGTTGGACAGCTTGCTGGTGGATTTATCTGTAGCAGAAAAACAAAAGGAAACCGAAAAGCAAATTGATCTCTACAAAAAAATTGGTGTTGCTTACCACGATTCTCTCAGTTACTCATTAGCACTTGAATATTTTACAAAAGGCTTAAATCTCTCCATTGAGAAACAGCAAAAAGCTAAATTTTACAAACTTATTGGGAAACTTTACGTCGATTCTACAAACTACGAACTTGCCCTTGAGAACTTAAGAATTGCCCAAAAAATTTGCG
>CAZLXF010000252.1:0-3965 GCA_964563065.1 uncultured Rikenellaceae bacterium
ATTTAAGTTATATTTTAGGTTGATAGTCTTTTTTTATTGCGTCCCATATTTGGGAAGCTTTGACGAGCTTTAAATACAAGAAAAATAGAACAAAAGTGATTCATCCACAACCAGTATTCTAACCAATTGCTGAATCACTCCGTTTTCCTGTAAATACTCTGCTATTCGATAATTAAATCAGGAACTTTTCGGCAAGTTTGAGATGCTGCTAAATATGATGAATTAGGTTCAATAAATAAAATTATAACTTTTTTTTAAATGGGAATTTTTTAAGTGTATAATTTTTTCAATAATCTGCAAAATAATTTATTAACGTGAATTAACAGTTGAATGTATAAAAAAAAACATAATCGTATTAAATTGGTTTGTAGGTGATTGTATTATTTAGTTTTTGTGAAACTTGGTGACTTTGAGCCTTCGTGGCCAGAATAATAGATGCCACAAAGACACCAAATCACTAAGGATCACAAAGATCCTTTTTATGAAAGTTTTTTCAACTGTTAATTAGCATTATTAATGTAAATATATACAGTGTTTTGTATTCAATGCCTTTGGTGTTTGAATTTCTTTTCGGCTTTTTAATGGAGAGGCTGTATCTAAAGAATACTCTGAACTGAAAAGTTTGAAAATCAGATTAATTATGTTTTGATACACCCTCATTATAATTGAAACTGTTAAAAAAAATGTTTCGAAGGCGAAACAAAAACCAATAAGTTGAAAAATATACCTTGAAAAAAGAAAAGGAGAGACAGAATCCTATCTCTCCTCGTACCAAATCAACTCAATTAATTGAAACCTAAGAAAAGCATTAGTTTTAAGTGTGGTATTCTTTTACTTTTGTAATTCTTTGTATTTAGAATTTTAGGTTGATACCCAAATTAAGGTATGAAATACCGTAACCCAATTCGCCCATAACACCAATGTTCTCAGTTAGGTAGTATCTGGCACCAATAAAATAGGAGTAGGCCAAGCCACTTCCCGATGAGGTATCGGTATAGCCTTCGTAAAAGGTTCCGAACTCAGACGATACAACAATATTTGGCCCCAGCAGTAAACCTGTGTATGTATCGAGTTTGCTAGTAAGTTCGTAGTGCAGAACTCCTCTTCCCCCAATAATAATGTTGGTATATCTCCAACCATATTCATATTTATCTCCGTAGTAGTCGTAGTATGAATACTTGTACTGCGACCTGGCGAAGCCAATATATCCGCCAACACCCAGATTCAGCCCTTCAATCTCTAACAAATTATCAAAAACACCAACCTCTAGCGATATCGAAACTGGAGGGATTTGCGTTGAGTAGTAGGAGCCAGTATAAAGTGTTGAGCCAATGCCTACACCAAGGTTAAGTACTTTATCGCCCTTTGAAAACGAGCTAGAAGTGTTACTCACTTCGTTTTGAGCATTCAAATTTACAAGCATAAAGAAACTTGCTGTAACAAGTAAAATAATTTTTTTCATTCTTTTAATTAGTTTAAGTTGGTGAAATATTACTTATTGGTTGGTTAATTTTTCAGCGCTATAATAAATTTGCATCGTAAAGCAACATAAAAAAACTCACCCGTTTGAGGTGAGTTTTGAAAGTGTACACAATGCGTTTGAAATCGTATACTTTATCGTTCAGTTGGGTTTCCCTGCTCATCGTAGGCAAACCATTCGCCAACCTCTTCGCCGTTTTCGAACTGGCCTTTTACGCGGATTTGACCGTTGTTGTAGTAGGTAATCCATTCGCCATTTAGCTGGCCATCTTTGTAATTCTCTTTCTTTAGAAGTTGACCTCCTTCGTTGTTCCATATCCACTCGCCATCTTCAACCCCGTTTTTAAAGCAGTACTTGTAGTTTATTGTTCCGTTCTGATAATACTCGATGTACTCTCCGTGCTGCTTTCCATCAACAAAATCGGATTTTGTAAATACTGTTTTACCATCGGGGAAATAGGCGTATGCAGTACCTGTAAATGGATTATCGGCTTTTGCAACGTATGCAATTCCGTCTCTGTCCTCAAGTTCATGGATTTTAACCTCTTTTGGTTCGTTTCCGCATGATACTAGCATAGCAAGTGCAGATGCAATAATCATTAGTTTTCTCATAGTTGCAGTTTGTTAGTTGAAAAATTTAGTTTTTATTCATTTATTCTTTTGTCCAAATACGTGTATTCAAATCCATCTCATTAATAATAACCTCCACTAAAGTAAATAGGCTGTAAATCTCTTCAATGTCCTTAAAACTAATGGGCTTATTAATGTTGGCTTCAAAAAGTTCTTTTCCAGTAAGGAAGCCAAAATTCACCCTATTCTCGGTAAACGAGATAACGGGACGGTAGCCAATAGCTTTCTCAATATTTAGAATTGCCTCCATCATTCGGGGGGTAAGCACGTACCGTGCTTCAACGTGGTTCTCGTTGGAACTCATGCCACGGGCGGCTTGCATAATATCGGATATTGAACCACCACCTACGGCATTTAAAACATTGTGCATATTGGTATGAACCTCAAATTTCTTGTCAAACTCGGGGTTTTCCATTTTCACGCGGGCGCTACCCAAATCGAGCAGAACTGTTTGGGCGGGTTTAACCAAAACCGTGCCGTTAAGTTTCTTGTTGAAATCGGCATGTAGGAAGAAGCCCCGGAAGCTCTCGCGCTTTATCTCCTCATTATGCTCATTGTAAGCTTTTCCGTAGGTAACCAAATCGCAGCACTCAAAATCGGTTCTGCCAATCTTGCCCGAAATGTAGTCGTCGCAGGAAATATCGACAATAGGACCAAAAATGTAGCTACTATTAACGGCGTCCATGCTTATTGTGCCCTTGGGGTCGTAGTTCCAGCTGGTGTTTAGCATCTTAAAAACGGGTAGCACAACAATTTCCTTGTAAACCTCGCGGAACTTATCCAAAGGTTCGCGAATGCTGCGACTGGCAAAAAGGGTTGTTAGCCCAAAAATCATTAGAGTTGGAAGCGTTACGCCAATTACTATGAAAATATTCTCATCGAGCCAGGTCTCAATATCGCCCGAGAGAAATCCTAAAACTAAAACTGTGAGGATTATGGTTCCAAGAACCACTAAAACACCAAACGATACGAGTTTTCTCCTGCGAGAAATGCGCTTGCGCACAGATTCCAACTTTTCGAACTGTGGCTTTATAGTTGAATCGAAGTAGGTTCGAATGTTTTCAAGTGGTGTAAGGGTTTTGTTTTCTTCTGATTGCAGGTTTTGTGGTTGAGTTGAGGTTTTTAGTTCCAGAACTTGCTCAAAAAGTTGGTTGTACTTGTTGCTCATGATAGTGAAAAGTTAATTGGGGTTGATAGGTTTAGTTAGTTGGCCTTACAGCTGGCTCATCAACAATATTAGCAAACAGGTTATACTTCTTTTGTGTTTTGCCCTCGGGTACAGCTAACCAAAGGAAAAACTCAGTTTTATCGGTATTGTTTGTAAATTGTAGTTCCTGAAAATTGGCATCAGCGCTCTTTAAGATAATTTGGGCTTCGCGGTTGTATATTCGGCCATCAACCTTTAGATAGCCGTCCTCAATTTCAAAACCGCTTATGTAAAGAGTTTTGCCTTGCGGCACTTCAACCTTGTACCAGTGTGGGGAATTAGCATCCCTTATGGTGCCTTTGGTTTTTTTGCCAAACTTTAAGGTCGATGCTTTTTCGGGTGAAACTCCGCCACCATTCGAAAATGAAATGTACTGGCCTTGCCAAACAATATATCCGGCTCCAGCAATAAAGCCTAAAACAATAATTGCTATTTTTAGTTTTGTTGTCATGTTTTTTTATTCAATGTTTGATGTAAAGGTACTTAGCCTACTATTTTTTTTAGGTTAATAATTTGAGAACGGTACCATTTAACTTGAAAGCGTAGAGGAGAGTGTTTTTTGTTGGGGTACTACATAATTCAATTAATTATCTCATGGAAAGAGTTCCGAACTCCCTGCCTGCTGGCCATCGAAGACTTCGGAACTCAA
>CAZLXF010000253.1:0-3955 GCA_964563065.1 uncultured Rikenellaceae bacterium
CGCCCGATTCCCGATGATGCTCCAGTAATCCAGCAGGTTTTATCTTTAAATGTCATATTGTTTTTTTAAATAAAAAAGGTTGAAGTAAAAACTTCAACCTCTGCAAATATGGTAAAAAAATTGGTTACTCACCATAATCTTTTTCCGATAACTTCTTTCCACTCTCGTCGTAAATAATCCAAACTCCTGATTTTTTTCCCATGTTGTAGCTCATATCGTACCTCAAGGTTCCATTATCGTCCCAAACAAACCATTTCCCATGCTTTTGACCGTTTAAAAAGTTAGCTTCGGCGGTTTTTACGCCATTCTGATTGTATGTTTCCCAGCGGTTCTCTTTAACGCCATTCTTATAGGTTCTTATTTCATTAACTTGTCCGTTCTCAAAATAAGTTGTGTATTTTCCCTCAAGGAAACCATTTTTTAGGTTTATTTCAATCTTTACCTGTCCGTTTTCATATTTCTCGATGTACGAACCAGTGAACGGTTGATTATCCTTATTCAGGTACAAGCCCTCGTCGGAAATTGTGAGTTGTGCGGAAACGCTCGCTGCCCAAAGGGCAAATAAACAAAATGCAAGTATTCTTTTCATCCTAAAATTTTTATGTAGCAACCTACCTGCTATATCTAGCTAAAACTGTACCAGAGTTAGTTGCTGTGTTACTGTAAAACTATACAAATTAATTTAGTTAAACTTGTAGCTTATACCCATACTGAACGATACTCCAGGGTTGAAACTGTTATAAACTTCATTACTGGTATTATACGATTTAAACACACTTTGGGTTTTACTGTTCAAAATATTCGAAACCTTAAAATCAATGGTCGTATTCTGCTCCTTGCCAAGTTTCTTGTTGAAACTGAAGTTCAAACTGTGGAAAGGTTCAATGTAAATATCGGGATACAAGCCACCGCCAACAATGGTAAGGGTTGAACCTTTTACATTGTAGTACAAACCTGCGTCAATCCCTTTAGTTCTGTTGCTGTAACTTATTCCAGCGTTTATTACGTATGGCGACTGCCCTCCCATTTCGCGAGTTTTCTCGATGGTTTCACCGTTCTTTTCGAAGTTCTTGCGTGCGTTGTACTCCACATCGGTTATGTGAATTTCCGACTTTACGTAGGTTACGTTTCCACTTATATTGAAGTCACTTAAAGCAGGGATGAAATCCAAGTCCTTCCTGAACTCAAATTCAACTCCGTAGAGTTGTCCATCGCCCACGTTCCGTGGTTGATACTCGGTGCTGGTTTGCTGTTCGGGAATACGAACTAGTTCAATGGGATTATCGAACTTCTTAAAAAAACCACTAAGCGAAACCACCTGACCACGTTCCATAAAAAGTTCCCAGCGTAGATCCATGTTATCAATTCGTGTTTCGGTTAACTTTCCATCCCATGATGAGTAGGTGAAAAGGCTTCCGTTAAAAATCCTATCGGAAATGGGATCGAGAATTTGTGCAAAGGAAAGTTCTTTAAATGAAGGTCTTGCAATGGTCTTTGAGTATGAAGCTCGAACGTTCTGATTTTCGGTAATCGAAAAAATTGTGTTAACCGAAGGGAATAGGTCAAGTGAATTCAAAACCTTCTCGTTATCGAGGTTCTGCCCATTCTCCGTATCACCATTTGCGTAGCTTTGGTCACGCCCGGTATGGCGCTGAACGAAATTTTCAGCCCGTAAACCAACAATAACTTTAAGTTTTGTATGAAAGTTAAACTCGTTGGAAATGTAAAATGCCGTGTTGTTTACGTTTGATTGGTATGCGTTGGGATTTGGATTGCCATTACCCGACTGGTAGTAAATTGCGTTTGGACGATTGGGGTACAGGTTAATATAATCGAGAACCGTTGCCGGGTCGGGGTTTGGCCACGACTGTGTACCGAAGAACTGAATATCGAAAAACAGAATTTCATAACTTCTATACTTGAACGTATGGCTGGCGCCAAATTTCAGTTTGGCATCGTTGCTAAGAAACGAGTACTTCTTCTCAAAATCGATTCGAGCGGGAGCATTCAGCTCGTAGAGTGAACGCCAAATTCGCGATGGGTTTCCGGCTGCTCCGGCAAGAAAGAGTGTATCCACAGAACGATAGGTGAATGCGGTTTTTCGAATATCGGGGTCGCTTGATGTGGAAAAAGTTGGCGAAACACGCCAGTCAATTTCCCAGCCCTTCTCGTTTAAAATATGGTTGCCGTTAAGCAACAAGTTCGTTAGCGAACGCTGGTTATACTCCAGGTTATCGGATGCTCCCACGTAGCCCGACTGGCCAATGGCTTCGCCATTTTGTTCAAGGCTAAATTTTCCTGCTCTGCTTTCTCCATTCTGAAGGTGCATTAGCATAAGCCTAACCTTTGAGTAGTTAGTTTTGAAGGCTAACCCTCCAAGCAAACCAACCAGCACGTTACGTTCGCCAATTTCTCCATTCTGTGTAAATGCGTATCGTAAGTCGTATATGTTTGGGTCAATATATCGTTGATACTCACTATTAACTACCTCACTGTAATATTTATAGTCCGATTTATGCGAAAGTGATAATATGTATCCAAGTTTTCTATTATCGTTCAACTCACTGTCGTTCTTTTTTAAATCAATTTGGTCGCCAATTGTGAAGCTTGCGCTTAAATCCATAAGGCTTGTTTGCCGCTTTGCGGCAAGTTCAGGGTTGAAACTGCGAACAAAATCAACTACTTCCTGTTCCGAAGCACCGCTAATGGGAGTAGGAATATTTGTCCAGCGAGCCTTATCGGGTAATGCGCGAGTACCATCGTCGAAACCAAAAAAATCGGTACTTCCGCCACCGTAGGTTAGGTAATTTGGGTTGAAGTGCATCTGCGGATTAAAGGAGGTGCTAACCGAAACGCTGGTAATTTTAGTTTCAGGAAAATCTTTTGTTTCAATATTCAGTATTCCACCTGTGAAATCGGCCGGCATGTCGGCAGTAAAGTTTTTGCTAACAATAATGTTATCGATGAGGTTTGTTGGGAAAATATCCATCTGCAGGCTGTTCTTATCGGGGTCTAACCTAGGAATATCGAGGTTGTTTAGCGTAGTTTTCGAGTACCTGTCGCCCAAGCCGCGAACGTAAACATACTTTCCTCCTTCAATAGAAACTCCTGTAACTCTTTTTGCCGCTTCCACAGCAGTAGCATCGCCAATAAGTTTAAATTTTGCAGAAGAAATTCCATCGAACATAACCGCCGAACGCATTTTTAGTGTTTGCAAAGCCGTTTCGGTTGTTCTAACCGCTTGCGCAGTAACTACAACAGCCTGAAGTTCAACTGAACTTTCGTTTAATTTCAGATTTTCGAGCACCACTACATCGTTTGCTTTAACCTCAACCCCATCGATTACCAGAGGCTGATACGAGATAAACGATACCTGCAAACTGTAAGTTCCCACGGGAACTTTTAGCGAAAACATCCCATCGAGGTCGGTGGAAGTTCCGGTAGTTGTTCCCTGCAGAACTACTGTAACACCAACAAGCGACTCGCCCGTTGCACCATCAAACACGGTTCCTCTAATTGTACCATTCTGAGCAGTGGTAACCAGGGTAAAAAACACGAAAAAAACAATAAGTACTTGCTTCATTTGTTTCAGTAGGTTTATAAATTAATCAAGGAAACGGACTAAAAAGTCCGCTCCCTTGATTGTTGTGAAAAGAAAAATATGTATCGCTCATTAATTGTTTTAAAACTTTCCAGCTTGTGAAGCCCATGTCCAACTTAGGTTAGTAAGGTTTACTGTTGAACTTCCACCAGCGGTAACGCCTGCAGGAACATCACCGTTTACATGGCTAGCTAAATCTTCAGCAGCAACATCGAGCATAATACCTTCGAAGGTTACACCAACAGCAGTTACGCGGTTAATCTGCTGACCTTCATTCACATCGGTAAAGAATATGTTTTGTAATGCTACAATAGAATTGTTATCAACATTAATTAGGTCGGCAGAGAAACGCTC
>CAZLXF010000254.1:0-3947 GCA_964563065.1 uncultured Rikenellaceae bacterium
TAAAAATTCAGCCTAATTTATTGTTTAACCTGTAGACTTATTTTAGGACTAGACATTGTAAAAAGACAAATAGATAGTAATTTCATTGAATAGAATTTAGTACTTTTGTTAAAAAGGACTTGATATGGAAGAAAAGGTAAAATATTGGATTGAGCTTTCAGATTATGATTTAGAAACCGCTGAAGCAATGCTTAGAAGCAAAAGATTCCTTTATGTTGGATTTATGTGTCATCAAACGATAGAAAAGGTTTTTAAGGCATATTTTACCTTTCTGAAATCAGATGTTGCTCCATATTCACACAGTCTATCATATTTAGCAAAAAAAGGTGACTTTTACGAATTATTCTCTGAGGGACAAAAAGATTTTATTGACCAAATTGAACCTTTAAACATTGAAGCTCGTTATCCTTCTCATAAAGAAAGACTTTTGAAGAGTTTAACCGAAAACAAGTGTATTGAAATTATTGACAAAACAAAGGAATTACAAGAATGGATAAAAGGGAAGCTATAAAAAAAGTCAAAGAATACACTATTCTGCTTAAGAAGTACCTCCCTCTAGAGAACGTGTATTTATTTGGCTCATACGCAAAAAACACAAATCGTATAGATAGTGATATAGACGTAGCTATTGTTGTAAAAAAAATTGAAGACGACTTTTTTACTATTCAACCATTATTATGGAAATTAAGAAGACAAATTGACGATAGAATTGAACCAATACTTATAGAAAAAGACAATGACATTAGTGGTTTCTTGATTGAAATCCAAAGAAATGGAATTGAGATATCCTAAAACAACTAAGCCCAACAAAGGGTGTAAAAAATGCTGGTTTTCCGCCGATTAGGAAGCGAATCGGCTTTTTCGATACTTCGTATCGGGGGATTCGGACGCTGCCCGAATCCCAGCACTTTTCACACCCCCGACCGCTAGTGGCAAAATAAAATGACAATTGACAGTTAAAAAAATCAACATGAAAAAGATTAGTATCATTTTAGCATTAGTAATTTTTTTGTTTGGATGTGAAAATGAGATAAATATTGCGCTTCCAATTATATTGATAGAAAATACTTCGGTATCTGTGTTAGACACAGTTTCAATAAAAGTTGAAGAATATGCAGATATTGATGGCAGTAGAATTAACGCAGATTATTACGACTGGTACATCGAGAATTCTAGTGAAGTAATAATTGCTGATGATTTTTCTGACTCATCATCAATTAGCTGGATTCCGCAAGAAGCCGGTTATTTTTTAATTAAGGTCAAAATTGGATATGATAATAACAAAAGTATAACAGCAATTAAAGAAATTACAATTTGGGAAAGTACAGTTTCCTTACAAAGAAAGATAATTGGTCAATGGGAAGGTAAAGGAATTAGAGGATATGACCAAGGTGAATGGGGGATTGAACTAGTAATTGATAGTAGTAGTCATTTTTATGGTACAGCAGATTATTATTCATTTAATCCGTATTGTGAAAAGGGTGTTTTTAACATAGAACGATTAGATTATTATCACGGTCCCATTAATGGTGTTGATAGCTATCAAGATAGTTGTGGAGTTCCAGGCGAAATAAACTGTGAGAAAATAAAAATAATGGAAATAGGAGAGAATAGAGGAAAAGGTAAAATAACTGTAGGCTGGATTTCAGTTTATACTGATGTAATTGACACTTCTTGTTTTGATATTAGCTTTGAAAACCTGATAATTGAAGATGATAATTTATATTTTGAATTCCCTGATGATAATAATGATCCAACGAGAATAGAATTAAAAAAACAATAATATTCTGCCACTAACATATGGTTAAAAATATTGGGGTTGATACTGGAAATGAACTGATTTCGCTCGCTGCGAACTCATCACGGGTGATGACTTCTCTGCTCCGAACTCCCCAACATTTCCAACCACCAACCGTTACCGCCAATTTTGACTGAGAGCGGAATCGACAGAAAATTACTATATTTGCTTTATGAACCAAGAATTGAACATAACAGACTTTGGAAATTGGATTATTGACTTAAAATCCAGAATACATGAAGCGCAAAGAAAAGTTGCCTTTTCGATTAACTCACAATTAATTGAATTGTATTGGGATATTGGAAAATCAATTGCTGAGAAATAAGAAAAAGCAAACTGGGGAAGCAATTTTATCGAAAAGGTTGCTATTGAACTAAAGCATGAATTTCCACAAATCAAAGGTTTTTCTCGTAGGAATTTATATGCTATGAGTCAATGGCATAAATTCTATTCTCAGAAATATCAATTTGTGCCACAGCCCGTGGCACAAATTCCATGGAGTCATAATAGACTCATAATAACCAAAGTAAAGAATCTTGAAGAAGCAGAGTTTTATTGTTTGAAAACAATTGAAAATGGCTGGGATAGAGACACTCTTGAAATACAAATTTCAAAAAAACTTTTCGAAAAGGCTGGTAAAGCAATTCATAATTTTGGGAATACACTACCTGCTCCTCAATCAAAACTAGTGGAACAGACTCTGAAAGACCCCTATAACTTTGACTTACTAGGGTTAGAAGATGATGCTCTTGAAAGAGCAATTGAAGATGAATTAACAAAACATATCACCGAATTTTTACTGGAATTAGGAAAAGGATTTGCATTTCTTGGCAGACAGTTTAAAATAGAAATTAGCGAAAATGACTATTTTATTGATATGCTTTTCTATCATGTTGAATTACGCTGTTATGTTATAATTGAATTAAAATCAGGAAAATTCAGACCTGAATATGCAGGTAAACTAAACTTCTATTTATCAGCAATTGATAGCCAGTTAAGAAAAAAAGATGACAATCCATCAATTGGAATTCTTTTATGCAAAAGAAAAGACAGAATTGAAGTAGAATATGCACTAAGAGATATAAATAAACCAATGGGAATAAGCGAATATCGTCTGACAGATGCTATCCCTGAAAACTTTAAAACGAAATTACCTTCGATTGAAGAAATTGAAAGTGAATTAGAAAACAAGATAGAAAAAAACAGGCGGTAACATGGGGTTTTATTTTGGGCTTTTTCTCTGATTATCAAACTTTTTTGTAATTTCGTTTCTGTGTAACGTGGGATAAGAAACCAGTTCCAATCTCCCAACAAAACCTACACGCGAGCCGTTGTAACCAATTGTAAAATAAAGATTTTGCATATGATCCTAAAAAAGATTATTTTTGTATTGACTAAAAAATAAGAGATGCATAGAATATTGATTGACAATATTGAGAATTTGAAAGCATTGTGTTTAAAGTACAATGTGAGATCTTTATATGCTTTTGGTTCGGTATGCACCGAAAAGTTTAACGAAAATAGTGACATCGACTTTTTAATTTCATTTAATCCAATGGATTACGGAGATTATGCCGACACATATTTTGAATTAACAGAAAAATTAGAAAATATCTTTAAACGACCTGTTGACTTAGTTACAGACAAATCATTGGGAAATCCATATTTTATTGAATCAATAAATAAAACCAAGACTCCTATTTATGAAGCTTGAGATAAAAAAATTTCTTTTCGACATAAAAGAATCTATTGAATCAATTGAAAATTATCTTGGAGAAAAAAGAGATTTTAATATCTATATTGCTGATAAAATGCTTCGCAGAGCTGTTGAAAGAGAGTTTGAAATTATAGGTGAAGCAATGAATAGAATTGAAAAAATTGATTCAACAATAAACATTACAAGCAAATATCAAATTATCAATATGAGAAATCGTGTAATCCACGGTTATGACAAAATTGACAATGAGATTATTTGGGGTACAATTGTAAGACACTTACCAACATTAAAGCAAGAAGTTAATAATCTTCTTAGATAAAAAAAACAACTGGTTACAACAAAGGGTGTAAAAAATACTGGTTTCTAGCCGATTAGGGAACAAATCGGCTTTTTCGATACTTCGTATCGGGGGATTCGGACGCTGCCCGAATC
>CAZLXF010000255.1:0-3946 GCA_964563065.1 uncultured Rikenellaceae bacterium
GGGCTAGGGGGATTCATAACTTGCCTTCATTTTTGAATTAGGAAGTTTTTCCTTCCAAAAACTTTTCAAGTTGAGACACAACATCGTCTATGTTGTGTCTCACTTCATTCTCTGTAAATCTTAAAACTGTGTATCCCATATCAGATAATACTTTATCTCTTTCGGCATCTTTTTCTTGCTTAAAATAATGCGAGTAGCCATCAATTTCGATTACTAACTTTAGTTTACGGCAAATAAAGTCTACAATAAAGTTTTCAATAATAAATTGTCGATTGAACTGATAACCATGGAATTCTTTTGCTCTTAAAACTTTTTTCCAAAGAATTATTTCACCCAATGTTGAGTTATTCCTTAATTCTCTTGAGAATCCTCTAAGTTTTTTATTGTAATTATTTTGATTCATTAAAGTAAAGATAAAGTTTTTTACATTCAATCTAATCCCCCCCGGCTCCCTTTTCAAAAAGGGGGAGTGTTTCGGAAAATTCCCCCTTTCCTAAAGGAGGATTATATATTTCTAATTGTTATTCGTGAAATCTGTGTGATTTCTTTTTCATCTTTGGCTATTTCCTAACAAATTACTACTTTCACAGGCTCAAAAATTTACAAATAGAAAGAGTAAACTTGCTATTTTATATGCAATTTAGTTGGGTAACAAAGGCGTTGGTTCAAAAAGTTATTTCGTTCCTTCCCCTTAAACATAGGATTAACTTTTTCTTTCAGAAAAATATTACCCGTGGTGTGGAGTTGTCGGACGAATACTTTAACGACAGGCTAATCCATGCTCGTAATCACCTGAAGTACTTCACAGAACTTACCGGTAAAACTATTCCCGCTAAAACGCTTGAGCTAGGAACCGGCTGGTATCCGGTTATACCAATTTATTTCTATCTTAAAGGAGTTAATACAATTTACACGGTTGATATTGCCAACCACATTAAAAAGAATTACACCAAGTTTACGGTTAGAAAATTTATTAACGAAATTGAAAGTGGGCGTTTAAATTCTAGTAATGAGCAATTTATCGATGACCGTATTCGTCAGCTAAAAGCGTTATTGGTTTCAGAGAGTATTCCGGAAGTTCAACTCCTCTATAATTTAGGCATTGTAGTAAGAATTAAGGATGCCCGCAAGAATGCTTTTGGAGTTGAAGTGTTCGATTTAATTCATTCCAATAATACGTTTGAGCATATTTATGAGGACGAATTGAAAGAAATTCTTGACGAGTTTAATTTGTTGCTCAAAAAAGGTGGCGTAATGTCACATTTTATTGATATGACAGATCATTTTGCTCACTTCGATAAGTCAATTTCAATTTATAACTTTTTAAAATTTTCTCCTCGCAGGTGGCGAATAATTGATAATAGCATTCAACCACAAAACCGTTTCCGCGTTAAGGATTACGAAAATTTATACAATAGGCTGGGTTTAGATTATAGAATTGTAGAGATTAGAGAAGGAAACGTAGGTGAACTCAAGAAAATTCAGCTCAACAAAAGCTATAGCAACTATTCTTTCAACGATTTGGCAATGAGCCATTGCCAGTTTGTTACCCTAAAAAAGTAGCTTAAATAAGTTTGAGTTTCACATCAAACCACGAACGTACCCGAATTAGGAATTTTATTGCATCGGGAACTCGAATTCGTTGCGTAGTAATTTTCGAAGCGTTGGTTCGCTTAATTCTTCTCAGTAATGCTCCGTAGTAACGGTATGCTAAGTAAACTCCAAGTTTTGCTTCCTTAGGTAGTTTCTTTATTCCTACCAACGATTTATCCAAATCGCTTCTAATGTCTTGCTCAATATTCCTCTTATTTTCTTCGGTGAAATTTGAGAAGTCAACTTCGGGAAAGTAAACCCTTCCTCGTTCCTCGAAATCGTCCTTTAAGTCTCTTAAAAAATTTACTTTTTGAAATGCTTCACCTAAACTTCGGGCAGGAGCAGTTAATTCGTTATAGAGTTTTTCGTTCCCATTGCAAAAAACTTTAAGGCACATTAAACCAACTACTTCGGCACTTCCATAGATGTATTTTTTGTATTCTTCTGCGCTGTAATCCTGTTTCTCTAAATCCATCTCCATGCTATAGAGGAACGATTCAATCAGTTCGTGTGGAATTTTATACTGATTTACAGTAAGCTGAAAACTGTTGAGTATTGGGTTTGTGCTAATTCTATCGCTTATCGACTTGTAAGTTTGAGCTTTCAGCTCAGCTAGCATTTCACGTTTTGGATGCTGGTGGAACGTATCAACAATTTCATCGGCTAGCCGAACATAACCGTAAATTGCGTAAATGGCTTCCTGAATCGACCGGTGAAGCATGGAAACCGATTTTGAGAATGAGGTTGAGTACTGGGTTGTGAAAAGTTTGCTACAACCCATGCAGGTTTTACTGTACAGATCCATAGCGTTTTACAATTTGTTCGGTGGTTAATCGCGAGCTAATTACTGCCATTGGTAATCCGGTTCCCGGAATGGTGCTTGAACCCACGTAAAACAGGTTATTGAACTTCTCGTCGGTATTGTGCGGGCGAAAGTAACCAATTTGGTTTAAGTCGTGTGCAAGTCCAAGCCCACTTCCACGGTATAGGTTAAACATTTTTTCCCAGTGTAGGGGTGTTAGCACCGTTTTCGAAACTAGATTCGATTTTATGTCGAAACCAATTCTCTCGGAAAGATCGGTAATAATGTAATCGGCAATTTGCTCGCTATCGTCCCAGTTGGGTTTGTAACGCAAATCGGGAACCGGGCAAAGAATAAAAAGTGCCTCTGAACCTTCCGGTGCATATTCGGGATTTGCCTTTGTGGGCACATTTACGTAGTAGTATGGTTTATTGAGACTTATACTATTTTTAAAAATTTTTGAGCTGTACTCCTCAAAGTTTTGTCCAAGAAAATAGTTGTGAACTTTTAACCCTTCAATTTTGTCCTTAACTCCAAGGTAAAGAGTGAGCGGTGCAAGGGTCCACTTCATGCCGTCGAGCTTTTTCTCATTGAATTTTTTCCGTTTTAGTACTTCTCCTCGGAACGATGCCGCATCGGAGTTTATCACAAACAAATCGGCTTCCCATTTCTTTCCGTTCTTATCGGTAAGAAATTCGATACCATTGTTGTTATTAATTTGAAAATCAATTATTTCAGTGTTGTAGTGAATTTTAATATTTCTTTTATTAATCTCTTCTAAAAGTCCTTCAACAATTTTATACATTCCGCCTTTAACGTTATGGTAACCATCGTGAACCAGCTCGGTGTAGGTTAGCATTGAGTAAACAGCCGGCGTGTCGAACGGAGTGGCACCAAGAAAGAAAGCAACCAGCGAAAAAATAACTTTCACTTCGTACGAAGTGAAATGCTTGTTCATCTCGCTCCACATGCTACGGAGCATAAGCGGTGCATGCTGAATAGGAACAGAAGCAAGCGATGCGGCAAAGGCTATTGGTGTGTTGAAATTTTTTCTGATAATTCTATTTTCGGTATCGTGAAAAAGTTTCCCGGTTTTTTCTAAATACTTCTTCATTTTTAAAGCAAAATCGGGCTCAATATCGGCAAACTCCCTAGCTAATTTTTCAATATCGCGGAATATTGTAAACACTTTTTTACTTCCCGAAAAGTTTACGGTATAGAGCGGATCGAGGGGAAAAAACTCGAAAGGTAGTTTTATACCAGTTGATTTCGAAAACTCGTCGAACTCGTAGCTCATGGAGAAGAATGTTGGTGCCATATCCCACGTAAAACCATCCTTCTTAATTTGGTTAAGCCTTCCTCCAGGTTGATGGTGTTTTTCAACCAATTCTACTTCAAATCCTTGAGTATATAAACGGAGTGCAGTGGTTAATCCTCCCAAACCGGTACCTACAACTAACGCTTTTTTCATTCACTTTTAAAATTATACGATAAAGTTAATTTTTATTGAGTAGAAACAAAAAATAATAATTTTTAAAAAACATTGAAATA
>CAZLXF010000256.1:0-3945 GCA_964563065.1 uncultured Rikenellaceae bacterium
TAGAAACTCACGAGCCTCGCTAAGCGAATTAAAATCGTTAAGCGACAAAGGTTTGAAAAGTTGAGCGATGGCAAAAATGGCTCTGGCATTTAGCCACTTCGACAAATCGTTTCGAAGTGAATGAAACTCAAGCGACTCGTCGGGAACTGTAAGAATGAGCTTCTGAAGCGAAGGTAAATCCTGCGCTCGGCAAACTTCTTTTCCGGTTTTGGGTTCAATAAAAATAAAATCGCCAAAGCCAAAGTGAGAAATAATGTAATCTTGAAGTTCAATGATATAGGCTTTGGAATACTTATTAACAAATCCAACATTTAACTCTAAAGCAAGTTCTCTATTGGCCAAATCGGAACTCTGAAGCAGAAACGGAATGTTTGGGTCGTCGGAGCGAACCTCTTTGCAAAGTTTCAACCCCTCCTTGGCAACCTGATCGCGCTTCTGATTCACCTTGAAGCTAACATCGGAGATCATGCCAAGTACATTAGGTTTGTACCTATGATAAAGTTGCAACGCTTCCTTGTAGTTTTTTGCCAGCAGAATTTTGGGACGGCCACGCATTCGCATTACTCGCCGGTGCTCGTTAAGCGCCTCCTTCATAAAGCTGCGTGCCTGTCGCATAATTATTTTGTAAAAGTTGGGAAGCAACGATGAGTAGTACCTAACCGAATCTTCTACAAGAATTATACATTGAACACCTACCTCAAGGATATCGTGGTCGGCGTTCATTTTATCCTCAATAAGTTTAATAATAGCAAGCAGCAAATCGGCGTTACCGAGCCAGCTAAATATATAATCGATTCCAGAAAGATCCTCAACCTCGAGCCTGGCCGAAACCTCCTTAGAAAAATGGGTAAGTACAACCAATGGCGTATTGGGCATTCGTTTCTTTATGAGTTTAGCCAACTCAAATGTGTCCACATCGCCAATGTTAAGCATGGAAATTATTAGGTCGATGTTCTCCTCCTGAATTACTTTAAGTGCCTCGCGAGCAGAGTGAACCTGAATAAAGCTGGGAGGGTAACGGAGATTTAAGGAAACGTACTCGTTGAAAATTTGCTCATCAATTCTACCATCCTCCTCAAGCATGAAAGCATCGTAGTGGCTGCAAATAAGCAGCACACGGTAAATGCGTTTCTGCATCAACTTATCGAAAGCGGTTTCAGTAAAATCAACAAAATTCTGAGTTTGCAAACTATTTGCTTCCTGCATTTTTGTGAGGAGTAAAGTTAACTTTCAAATATAGCAAACCACATTGAAAAACACACAACCAAGAATTAAATAATAAGCCTTAAGCCCAAATTATCTGTTAAACCTCAGAAATTTAGTCGATTATTTCGCGAATAGGTTTTCCTGTTGCCCCATTTGGCCAGCTAATTCCAATAAGCGTTGATATGGTTGGCGCAATATCGGACATGTTTACTGGCGTAAGAATTTGTTCTCGCTTCATTTTCCAGCCGTAAAAAATAAGCGGAACGTGAGTATCGTATGTGTATGGGGAGTTTGACGAAGTTACGTGTCCATTCTTTTCAACCCAACCAGGCTCGAGATTAATAATAACATCGCCTGAGCGGCGCTGGTTGTAGCTATTCTGCAACTTCTCAAAAACACCGTTGGTAAAGTTCGACATTTGTAAAGCGTTTCCTGTTGCAGCGTTAGCCACTCCTGTAAACTGAAGCATAAAATCGGCAACACGGCTCTGAACCTCGTATAGGTTAAGGTTTGAATCCTCTATCAATTTGCGATTTAAAAAAATTTGTTTCTCGTGGTAACCACTCACCCAGCTGCTAACTCCATAAACCACATTCATGTAACTACTTAGCAAGGCAATTGCCTGACGGGGATCGAAGTATCCTCCAGGAATTTTCGATTTTTCGAGGTGTTCGGGCGTTGAAGCAATTCCGTGGTCGGAGGTAAGAATTAGGAGGTAATTCTGCTTGCCTACCTCGTAGTTTAGGAACTCAATAAAATGAGCAATTTCCTTGTCCAAACGAAGCAACGCATCCTCCATTTCTATGGAATGAGGGCCATATTTTTGGCCAATTTTTCGTGTGGAAGTAAACGTAACGGTTAACAAATCTGTATTTTCATCCTTTCCCAGCTCTTCTCCAACTATTGCTGCAATTGCAAAATCCTTGGTGTAAATGTTACCAAAAGGATTCTCGTTGAGCAGAGCATAGTTTTTAACTGAACTTTTTGGCTGAACCAACCCCTTCAACATTCGTTTCAACTTCTCTCCTATTCTTTTTTTGGCAGCGGGCTCCTTCACAACCGATGTATCGGCTTCATCGTACTTGCTTATATCGTTTAGCAACTGCCACTCGCGTTGAATGTACAAATCGGCAAGTCCTTTTACGTTGAAAGTATCAACCCACGATGGAAGCGAATCGAGGTAATGGTTCGAGCTAATCCATTTTCCACGCTCGTTGTCAATCCAGAAAACTCCGTTAGCATTGTGGCCGCACGAAAGAATTGCAGAAGCAGGTTCAAGCGAAATTCCAATAACCTTGGAACGGGGATTTACCATCCGAATCTCATCGCCGTAAGTGCTTGTAATCAGATTTTTTGGCGAGAACTTTCCGCTAAAAAAACTTCCACCAATAGTTGTACATTTCTCATCGGCAACCGCATCAACCTCCGCATTTCCGTAGCGCGAGTACCATTTGTTCGAAATAATACCATGAACGCTGGGAGTTGTTCCTGTTGAAATGGTTGCCATACCTGGTGACGATTGGGTGAGCATGTAGTTAAACCTCGAATTTTTACAGAAAGCCCCATCGTTTGTTAAATGCTTAAATCCATTGTCACTCAATTTTTCAGCGTACCGCTGAAGGTAATCGTAACGAAGCTGGCTAACCACAACCTGAACTATTAACTTGGGCTGTTCGGGAGGAATAACCATTTGCGAATTCGAAATTCTGGGTAATAATAATAGAATCGATACGAGTAAAAGGCTTTTCGTTTGAAGGTTCATAGCGTAGAAACTGATAAAAAATTAGGGGAACACTCTAGTTCCCCCGCAAAATTAGAAAATTTTTGATGTAAATAACCTTTGTATTAAAGAAGGCTTACCTTTTTTGAAACCATTGCCTCGTGTGTTTTAACCCGAATGAAATAAATCCCTTTCGATAGGGATCTGCTGGTTACATCCCAAATAAACGATTGTTGGTTATCAACCAGAAAGGACGATGAAACCGTTCCAACCTTTTGTCCAGCAAGGTTAATTACATCAATATCAACAATGGTTGGAAATTTAACATTTACAGAAATGGTAAGCTGCTCGCTGAATGGATTTGGGAATATTTCTACTTCGGGTTCATACAATTTGCTGTGTGGAATGCTAGTAGAAGTATAAAGAGTTACATCTTTAGTAACTTCCGTTTCGTAATCGTCAATTGTAATTGTGTGGGTTTGGCTAATGTAGCCATCGGCAGAAAATGTAACCTGCCAGGTTCCTGGTTCAATCATTCTGTAGTAGTTACCATGCAAAGGGTTTGTAACAACAAACGAGTTATCCTTATCGTGATTAGCAACGGTTATTTTAGCATCTAAAGGTTCACCCTGCAAATTAGTTACTGTTCCTTGAAACCCCTTAAAAACCAATTCAAGATAAGTTAGTAACGATTCGCTGTTGTAGTTCCAAAAAGCGTTCAGCTGATCGGTTGAGAGCAGCTTGGTATCCGAAATTTCAAAGGTAACCTCACGACAGTAATGCCAGTAGTTCATGTAATCCTGCCGGCCTCCGGCAACCACGTACCAGTCGCCACCATGCGTAACACCATTGTTTTCGCCGGTAAAATAGCCCGATGGGCTATTTTCTTGAGCCAAAGTCGCATACTGCCGTGATACAGTATTGTACCAATTATGATCGGCATGCTTATTCTGGTAGCTGGTCCATGTGTCCCAAGGGAAATTTGCCAGCTCAATGCCACCGTGGAAATTTGCAGAAAG
>CAZLXF010000257.1:0-3940 GCA_964563065.1 uncultured Rikenellaceae bacterium
CCCTAAAACCAACACGCTAAGAATCCTAAACAACATTGAGGTTGAAGTTACCTTTATAAACGCTGATATTGAAGCAACCAACTCGTTGAAAAGAAAATATAACTCCCCCTACTTTTCAACAATTAGTGGGGTATCGAATAGTTTAATCAGCAGTAAAGAGCTAATTACAAACACACCAGCAACCTACGTAATTGTTTCCGATCCAATGTTTCAGGAAGCACTTCAGCCTTTCATAGAATGGAAAAGATTGAAAGGATTCCATGTAGTTGAAGCCTACACAAACCAGAGTGAAGTAGGAACAACTACAACCAGCATAAAAGCTTACCTTAAAAATCTTTACGAAAATCCACCTGAGGGCGTAAATCCGCCATCATTCGGACTGCTTGTTGGTGATGTAAACCAAATTCCTGTTTTTTCTGGTTCAGCAACAATTGACGACCACGTTTCGGATTTGTACTACTTCGAGTATACCGACGATTTCCTCCCAGACGTTTACTATGGCCGTTTCTCGGCGCAAAATGTTGATCAGCTTCAACCACAAATTGATAAAACGCTGGAGTATGAAAAGTTTTTGATGGATGATCCCAGCTACCTCACCAATCAGGTATTAATTGCAGGAGTTGATGGAACTTACGCGCCAGTTTACGGAAACGGACATATTCGCTATGCACATCAGTACTACTCAAACGAAGATAATGGAATTAATGCCTACACCTACCTGTACCAAAATGCTCAGGAGAGCACAACCGGAATTAGCTCCGACCAATCGGTGGCATCGGGCAATATCCGTGAAAAAATTAGTCAGGGCGTAAGCTTGGCAAACTATACGGCCCACTGTTCTCCTTCGGGTTGGGGCGACCCTTCGTTTACTACCTCAAATATTGGAAACTTAACAAACACAGGAAAATATGGAATTTGGATTGGAAACTGCTGTCAATCCAACGATTTCAGCCAATCGCAATGTTTTGGAGAAGCAGCCCTTAGGGCTGAAAACAAGGGAGCCATTGGCTATCTTGGAGGCTCAAACAATACATACTGGGACGAAGATTACTACTACGGAGTTGGAACAGGAAATGCAGTTTCAAATCCTGCTTACGAGAATTTTGGCCCGGGAGCATACGATGGAATGTTTCATACACAAACGAACGAAGCCAACGATATTTCAAAATGGTTTGTAACTCAAGGGCAAATTAATGTTGCTGGGAATCTTGCCGTTGAAGCCTCATCGTCACCACGAAAACGATACTACTGGGAAATTTACCACCTAATGGGCGACCCTTCGCTAGTTCCTTACCTCTGGGTTCCACAAGCAATGGAAGTAACCCTAAACCCAGGAGTTATTATTATTGGAATGAATTCCATTTCAGTTCAAGCAGCACCCTTTGCCCAGGCAGCCCTATCGTTTAATGGCGAACTAGTTTCCGTTGGAATAACTGATGAAGACGGAATTGTTGAACTTACATTTAACCCCAACGATTTAACTCCGGGCGATGCAACCCTTGTGGTTACTGCCCAAAATCACGAACCATACGTTGGCCAGGTTACTATTTCACCTGCCGATGAACCCTACATTGTTGTAGACTCTTACGCAACCTCAGTTTCACCAGATTTCGGGCAGAATGTAGGTTTAAACGTTACTCTTAAAAATCTTTCTAACGAACCTTATACTGCCTCCGAAGTTAACGCAACCATATCATCAGAAAGCGAATACGTTACCATAACCAATAATAGTTTGGACGCGGGAACCATTGCATACAACCAATCTGCAGAATTCGAAAATGCTTTCTCGTTCACCATTGCCAACAATGTACCCGACCAAACTTCACTTCCGTTTACTTTCAGTATAACTGGCAAGTACAATGGAGCCGACTACAGCTGGGAACAAACCATTAGCATAAAAGCCAACGCCCCAAATTTTGAAATCGCATCAGTTACAATCGACGACAATAATGGAGGAATTCCTAATATTCTCGATCCGAACGAGACTGCCGACCTAATTATTTCTGTTAAGAATACAGGACACGCTGCTACACAGGATGTAAATGCGATTCTAACAACACAATCGGATTATATATTAATAAACGAAACCGATCCGTTTACAATCTCTTTACTTGAAGCAGGAGAAACAAAAGATCTGCTTTTTTCTGTAACGGCTAACGAGGATACACCTGTGGAAACAGAGGTTTTATTCAACCTCAACATTGAAAGCGGGGAATACATTTTTACCGACGATATTGAAACAGTTATTGGCCTAATTCCAACCTATATTATGGGCGAAAGCCCAACTGTTACTGCTTGTATCGGCAGGTTTTTCGATACTGGAGGTGAAGACCAGAGTTATAAGGACAACGAAAACTTAACCATGACCTTTTACCCTACTACAGAGGGAAATGCATTACAGTTCATTTTTAATCGTTTCAACTGCGAATCGAATTACGATTTTCTATACATATACGATGGCGAGAACACAAGTTCACCACAGTTTACTGGAAGTCCTTTTTCTGGAGATAATTCCCCTGGCACAATTACTTCTACCAACACCTCAGGAGCAATAACTTTTAAGTTCATTTCTGATGTGTACTTGAACGAAGCGGGATGGGCTGCCGAATTCTACTGCTTCGACCCAACAGCTATTCCTAGCTGCAGCGCAAATCCATCGCCAGCAATTGACGAAATAGTTGAAGTTAACCCCATTACTCTTACATGGGAAAATATTCCAGTAGCCTCAAGCTACGACATTTACATTGGCATCGATGAGCTTCCAACAGAAGCAACTGCAACGTCTCAAGGAAACACCTTCACGTACAATGTTGTTTCCAACTCAACATACCTGTGGAAAGTTATTCCTAAAAACGACGTAGGGTCTGCTAACGGATGCGAAACCTGGCAGTTCGAAACGGGCTCTGTAATAACTTCAGCAAATATGTTTACAGGAACCATTTTTACGTGTAATGGTACTTTCTACGATTCGGGCGGCAATACCCAAAATTATTCCGACAACGAAGATCACACACTAACAATCTACCCTTCTAATCCAGAGGGAAAAGTTTTTCTTACATTCTCTTCATTCAACCTAGAAAACGATTATGATTTTTTAGAAATTTACGATGGTACATCAGCAACATCCAATTTAATTGGATCATACTCTGGTTCCCAGTTACCCCCACAGGCTGTTGCCACTAATGAAGATGGCGCCTTAACCGTGAGGTTCACCTCTGATGAATCAAACGTTGAAACGGGATGGGTAGCCTTAATAAACTGTAGTGGGCTAAGTTCCTTCGAAGTTACTTTTGAAGTGAAAAACCACAGTAACCAACCTATTGTAGGAGCAGAAGTTTCTCTTGGAACCTTTACAAAACAAAGCACTAATTCGCAGGGAATTACAATATTTACAGATGTCCCTCCGCAAACTCAAATCCCATATTCAGTTGAAATTTCCTCGTATAACATCGAGCAGGGTTACCTCGATGTTACAAACCAAAACGTCCGTCAAACAATAGTATTAACTCCTGTTTCCGATAACGTAATTGAAGGACAATCCATCTCGTTATATCCCAACCCGTTTAACCATAAATTATCTATCAAAGGAATCAGTTCAATTCATCGAATTGTTGTAACTTCAATAGTTGGACAGGTTGTAGCAAATTATTTGAATTTTGGCAGCGAAGAAATAACGATAAACCTTGAAAAAATTCCGCAGGGGTTGTATCTTGTAACTTTACATACCCAAACAGGAGATTATTATACACGAAAAATTATTAAGCATTAATATAGTTAACTAATCTAAAACTACATATCATGAAAACAATTACCAGCAAATTTGCGCTAACAATTGTTACAGTTGTATTTGCAACAACCTATTTGTTTGGGCAAAACACCGAAGTCCCACCAAGCATAAAGAATAATTACAACCTCGAACAGGTTGAAGCCGACTACTTTT
>CAZLXF010000258.1:0-1606 GCA_964563065.1 uncultured Rikenellaceae bacterium
TAGTATGGTTTTTTATGTTTGCTTAGCTAATTGAATTAACATAAATCGCACAAAGCAACATCCCACAAAAACTTTGATTTCGCTTTAAAACCAAAGCCTTAAGAAGAAGATGTTTTGTGTAACTATTTTTTTATTCCGTTCAAACAAAGATTGTAGTATTTATCAACAAAAAAATCACGGAAAACCGTGATTTATCTCTAATGATTTTCCGTGAATATTCATATCTTTACATTGCTATCAACTATTTGCTATGTTCAAAATATTTCTGGTCGACGATCACCCCATGGTTACTCAGGGACTTGAGCGCACAATTACCGAATCGTGCGTAAAATGCACGTGCAAATCGTTTGGGTCAGCCGAGGAACTAATTGATGCGATTGAAACCAATATTCCCCAGCTAATAATCTCGGACATTAGCCTTCCGGGAATGGATGGGATTGAGTTGGCCAAAATGGTTAAGGAAAAATTACCTGAGGTAAAAATCCTTTTCCTTACAATGCACCAGCAGGTTTGGCGGATTAAAGAAATATCAAAACTAAAAATTAACGGACTAGTTTTCAAAACTTCTCCGCCGTCTGAAATTATCGATGCTGTAAACTCTATTCTTAAGGGTGAAGTTTACTACTGCAACGATGCCAAAGAAATATTACTAAATTCAGCAGTTGGCACAAACGATATTACCCTCACACAGCGCGAAAAAATTGTGCTCAACCTAATTTATCGTGGTTACACTTCCCAAAAAATTGCTCAGGAGCTATTCATCTCTGAGAATACTGTTGAATCGTATCGGCGTTCACTTTTCCAAAAATTTGATGTAAAAAACGCAACCAGCCTGGTTGCAAAAGCCAACGAATTGGGATATTTCGAATAATTTACGAACTTATGATTCAGCAACTTATAATCTTTACCTACCAACCCTTTTTCGTAAGCATTCAAACTTCCGGAGAGCGGATAAAAATGCTGGAAGGGCAACGGTTAATCCTTCTTATTGCTATTCTGGCGCTTACTGCCTTCATTGTAATCAGACATTTCATTCGAAAGAATGGAGGCAAAACTTTTGTTTCAAACAATGTTACACCAAAAATTCCCGCTGGCAGAGAAATTGCCGAAAGCTACTTCAAGGGACAGGACGAGGAGCGTGAAAGAATTTCGAAGGAGCTGCACGATGGCGCTTGCTCGGCCATACTTGGAGTTAGGCATATTATCGAACCATTCACCTACGAGAACGAAGAAATAAAAAAGGCAGCTAGCTGGCTGGGCAGCATTCATTCCGACTTAAGAAACATGTCGCACAACCTAGCTCCAAAGGAACTCTTCAACTCAAATGTTGATGAAGCGTTGGAGTTACTGCTAAGTAGGCTGTGCTCGCAGAACGATAAAAAGTTTGTTTACACAAGCGTTCCCAACTCGTCGTGGGAAAAATTCAGCAGAAAAATTCAGCAGCATGTTTACAGGGTTGTTCAGGAGATTTTGGGAAATATTGTTAAGCACTCAAACGCCAGCAACATTGAAATGTCGGTTAGTTCAATAGATGGACTTATTAACATTAACCTTGAGGACGATAGCACCAACTTTGATATAAAAACAGGAAACGGGATTGGTTTGG
>CAZLXF010000258.1:1706-3915 GCA_964563065.1 uncultured Rikenellaceae bacterium
GGAATAAGGTTAAATTTCTTATTGTTGGATTTTTACTAAGGTTGTTAACTAAAATAAGGTTTTATAAGCCCAAGGTAAAACCTTATTTTTAGATTAACCTTAGTAACAAGTATGCAGTGTAAAAAAGCAACCTTATTACCTTATTGCTTTTGAATAAATTTTCCCACAAGCAGCTTCACAAAAAGAACTTTCTTACATCGAACTGATGTTGGTTTATCTATATCCTAAATCCCAACACGCTAATATCGTCGGTTTGTACTCCGCCCCCCTGCCAGGTTGTTAACTTTTTATCAATAATTTCACCTTGCTCTTCAAAGGTTTTGTCGCTTATCTGTACTAGCAGTTCTTCAAACTGTGCTCTGTTAAAGCGCTTGCGTTCAACCTTCGAAAGTTGATCGAAAGCCCCATCAGTTGAAATGTAAATTAAATCACCACTTTCAATCTCAATTTCATGTACTGGAATATCATTTGTAAACCAAGGTGAACCTACCGGTTTTTTACCCGATTTAAATTTCTTAAGGTCAACCCCTGAACCATCCTTTCTGAATAGATATAGTGGCAGCCTTGTTCCTGTGTACGTTATTACACCTTTTGCTCTGTCAACATTACAAACCCCAATATCCATTCCAGTTGTTACCATATTCTTCCCGGCATCCAACGAAATTGCCTCAGTAAAATGACGATGAATACCAACCACCATTTCGTAGGGAGTTGGATTCTGTTTTGATTCGAAGGTTTCCGACACAAACGATAGCCCCAGCATGCTCATAAACCCACCATGCACACCGTGTCCTGTGCAGTCGGCAATTATTAAAGTAAACTTTTGCGAATCGCCCTTAATCCAGTAGAAATCTCCGCTCACAATATCCTTGGGTTTGTAAACCAAAAAATACTCGCCAAGAATACTTTTCATCTCCAATTCTGAAGGCATCATGGCACTCTGCAACGATAATGCATACTCAATGCTATCGGTTAAATGAAGGTTAACCTGCTTAATCTCCTCCGACTGGCTCACAATTATATCGCGTTGAGTGCGAATTTCTTCGTTCTGCTGTGTTACCTCAGCAGTTCGTTCCAACACAATTTTGTCGAGCCGAATGTTCTCACTTCGCAACCAACCTTCCCTCCATTTAATAATAGTGTAAACAACTCCGCAAACAGCTGTAATTGCAAGTAGAAAAAACCATAACTTAAGGTAAAAAGGTTTCTTTACACGAATATTTAACACAAATGAATTGGCTGACCAAACGCCATCGGCGTTGGTTGCGTTAATTTTCAACATGTAGTTGCCAGGAGGAAGATTTGAGTACTTAGCAACCCTGAAACCTGAAGTTGCACTCACCAACGTATCGTCAAAACCCTCAAGCATATACGAATATTCTACCGACGAGGGAGAACCATATTCGAGCGCAGCAAACTCGAACTGAATGGTTTTGTGATCGGGTTCAAGTACGATTTGCTGATAATTGTGAAGATTAAACAGTTCAATATCGGTATCAACTAAACATCGGGTAACTCTAATTTGTACTGATGCTGTATCAATTGTTGTGTTTTCAGGGTCAATAATGTTTATTCCGCCAGCACCCCCAACCGCAAGTTTACTATTGTTCAAAGGAATGATTGTTGATATGGTTCCCTCCTGCATTCCATCGGCATACGAATAAGTTTGGACACTCTTCTGCTCTCTATTATACTTGAAGAAACCAGCGGTTGAACCCAACCAAATATTTCCCAGGTTATCCTCAGCAATTGCGGTTATGTGATTGGAAGGAAAGCCTTGTTCCATGCCAACAATTGAAAATTTATTCTCACGGCCATGCATTAACGCTAAGCCAACATCGGTTCCTACAGCAATGGTTCCATCGGAAAGCTCACGAATACAGTACGCTGCTGATTTTGGAAACGACAAGGAATCGTATGGTAAATTATTGAAATGCTTAATATCTCTGCTCATAAGGTCTATCCTGTCAATTCCTAATTTTTCGGTATAGCAAACCCAAACGTAACCCTTTCTGTCCTCGTATAAATCGTAAATTAGATTTGACGATAACGATTTTATGTATTGTTCGTAGAAGCTGGTGTACCGTTTTGTATTGGGGTTATAATTTGTTGTAACAAAGTCTGTTGATAACCAAACATTACCCTTGGCATCGGTTGCCAGCGAGTAAACCTTATCGGAAGGCAAACCGTGTTTATCCGTTGGATTTGG
>CAZLXF010000259.1:0-3898 GCA_964563065.1 uncultured Rikenellaceae bacterium
AGCGGAAAGGCTTGGGATGTTGCTGAAGCACTTATTAAATGGGCTAAAGGGAAAGGCGTTACTATTGAAAATAATTCAAAGGTAAGCAGGTTGCTTCTTGAAAATCGAAGTATTGTTGGTGTAGAGATTGAAAATAGTAAAACGGGTGAAAAGCAAAGCATAAAATCAAAATCGGTAATTATTGCAACAGGTGGAAAATCATACCCGGCAACGGGTTCAACGGGCGATGGATACAAGTTTGCAGCTGATTGTGGGCACGATATTGTTACGCTTCGCCCAACGCTGGTTGGAGTTGAAACCGAGCAGAAACTTGAAGGAGCCGAAGGGTTAACTCTAAAAAATGTAAATCTTTCGCTCTATATAAACGGAAAGAAACAGAACGAAGAGTTTGGCGAGCTGGAAGTTACAAAATACGGTTTAAGCGGGCCAATAACCATTCGGCTAAGCCGACAAATTGTGGATGCCATTGACTCTGGTCAGAAAGTTGAGCTACTTCTCGATTTAAAGCCTGCACTCGATCACAGTAAACTTGACGCTCGTTTACAACGAGATATTCAGGAATTTTCAAGAATATCCTTACAGGATTTGATTCGTAAGTTGCTTCCCCGCGATTTGGTTGATGTTATGATAGACAACCTTGAGCTGGCAGCCCAAAAACCCGTTTCCCGGTTAACTGCAGATGAGAGAAAACAAATTCGTAACTGGTTAAAGGAATTGCACTTTAACGTTACGGGTTACCGCTCGTGGGACGAGGCCATTGCTACTGCTGGTGGCGTTTCGCTAAAACAAATCGACCCAAAAACCATGATGTCGAAGCTGGTACAAGGACTTTTCTTCGCTGGCGAAGTAATGGATTTGGACGGATCAACCGGAGGATTCAACCTTCAGATTGCATACTCAACAGGTTGGTTAGCTGGGAAAAGCGCTTCAGCTTTCGTAAAAAGTTAACGCACAAAAAAATCGAGCATCAGGTTGCTGTTAAGGTAGCCTTTTAGCCTGTCGCCAATTTTAACCGGGCCAACACCTGCTGGGGTTCCAGTAAAAAGCAAATCGCCGGTTCGGATTGTTACAAACTGCGAAACGTAGGCTATCAGCTTGTCGATGCTGAAAATCATTTCGCTTGTGTTTCCGTGCTGAACTTCCTGTTCGTTGATTTCCAAACGAAAATCGATATTCTCAAGTTTCTCAAACTCTGTTTTGGGAACAAACTTACTAATGGGAGCCGACCCGTCGAAAGCTTTGGCAATTTCCCACGGAAGCCCTTTCTTTTTACATTCTTCCTGCAAATCGCGGGCTGTAAAGTCGATGCCCAGTCCAATTTCGTTGTAGTATCGGTGAGCAAACTTTTCGCTAATATTTCGACCCAGCCGGTCGAGTTTAACCACAATTTCAAGCTCGTAATGAAGATTATTTGTAAATTTTGGGTAGAAGAATGGCTGATTATTCCGAACGATGCAGCTATCGGGTTTCATGAAAAAAACAGGCTTTTCGGGAATGGGTGAATTCATTTCCTTAGCATGATTGATGTAGTTTCGGCCAATGCAAATTATCTTCATTTCAAGATTGATTATTTTGTAGTTTTACTTTTCTGATTTACAGTTTCTGTAGATTAGCTCCTGCGCTTCGAAGCTTCCAAGTCGGAGAGCGTTTTTCCAATCGTTGCAGGCTCCCGCTGAATTTCCCTGGTAGTATCGACACAAACCTTTTTGAATGTAAACATCGGCATTGTTTGGGTTGAAATCGAGCGACATGGCAAAATCCATCTCGGCCATTGCCCAATTTTCAGATTTCATGTAGATTTTTGCCCGTTGAATATACAATTTGGGCTCATTGGGAGTTGTTTTTATCAACTTTGCAAGTTGAGATAAAGCGGTTAGATTTTTTCCTGCTTCAGCAGCAATAAACGCGTATTTTTCAATTGCAGTGATGTTTTTTGGATAAAAACTCAGGTAAAATTCCAAATCGCTGGCAGCTTCTTCAAATTTACTTTCACCTGCGTAAGCTTCAGATCTGATCATAAAATATTCGGGTTTTCCACCAGAGAGTTCAATTGCCCGATCAACATCATCGATGGCTTTCCTGAATTTTTCCTGTTTAATTAGCGTTTTTGCATGCCAAATTAAATATTCATGGTTTCGTTTGCTCTTATCAATTGCTTGCGAAAAATCGGCTTCAGCGGCTTTGTAGCTCCCAATGTTATAGTACGCTTCACCCCGAAAAGTGTAAAGCTGATGTCCTGCCGATCGTCCTTCAATCCGCTGGTTGAGAACTTCAATCGCTTCAGTCCAACTCTCCTGATCAAAAAGATATTCAATTTCTGCGGCAAGCTTTTCAGCGGGTGAATACCAGTCGGTTAGCCAGATTCTTTTCCACTGACTTGTATTCTGAATTTTATCAAAAGCCTCGTCGAGTTGAATTGTTGCTTCCGATTCTTTTCCGCGGGTTTCAAGGTGAATCCTCAGCTGTTCAAAAACTTTAGCAGTATCATTTAGTTGAGCGTAAGTTTTGGCAAGCCAAAAGGAAGCAACCTGATTTTTGTACTTATCTGCGGTTAGAAAATCACCAAGAGCATCCTGATAGTTTTTGCTGAGGTAGTTTACTTCTCCTCGCTTGAGCCAGTAACTTTCATTTATAGTTGAAGAATTTAGTGTTGAGTCAATCCAACTGATTGCCTGTGCAAACTCACCATTTTCGAGTGCAGCCTGAGCCCGATAGAAACTTTCGGGAAACTTCTGTGCGCTAGCACTGATAACCACTAGTGCAAGTGATAGCAATATTTGTATTTTTTTTACCACAGTAGACACATTAGTCACAATTATATTAATGAAACGAAAGTATTAAAAAGATATTAAGTGAAAATACTAAAACCCAATTCCCAGTTGGCAATTCTCAATTGGCAAACTGCTACTGCTTCTGCATTTCATTCATTCATTCATTCATTCATTCATTCAACTTCTTTCCTATTTTACTTTTTCAATGATCCACTGATTACCGATCACCGATCACTGACTACTGATTACCGATCACCGATCACTGATTTCCAATCACCGATTACTTTCTTCACTCCTGCATCTTAACCGATTCAACATTTGTGTAAATATGAATAAAGCCAACAAGTGGTGGACCCTGATATATTCCAACTGAACGTCGCTCGTAAATATCGCAAATATAGTAGTAAACGCCCGGTGGCACAACCCTTCCTTTTCCCAAATAGGTTCCGTCCCAGTTTATATACGGATCGGTTGTTTCGAAAACCAGCTCGCCTTTGCGGTTGAATATTTGGATGTGAATGCGTTCAACGAAATGGTGCGAAAACTCCATGGGAATAAAAAAGTCGTTTACGCCATCGGCGTTGGGACTGAATACGTTGGGAAGTTTATAAACCCGACAAGTATCGGCGGCAATGGCGGTAACCATTTCGCTCCGATTTCCATTCTCATCAACAGAAACAATTCCGTAATGTCCTCCCAAACTGGTGAACATTGGATGAATGTACTGCTTTGGTTCTTCTTCGGAAATGTAGGTTAAGCTGTCGGGTGTTTCATCAACCAAAGGATTGTAGAAAAGAATATACCCTGTAATGTCATCACCACAAGGTTCTTCGGGCTTTTGCCAGGTGATAATATTGTATAAGCTGTCGCAGTTTACATTAACCCAAAGTTGTGGAGGACACGGAGGAACATCATCCTGCGCCATGGCAACTCTTGTATGCGAAGTATTTTCAGTTTCCAGCTCATTTTCGTAGAAAATGTAATTTCCTTTTACAACACCAAAGTATTGGTAGGGTTTGTTGTTTTCGGCACCATTATCAACAAAAAAATTCTCATCGGTTTCGCCAACTAGCTGGAATTCAGAATCGGAGTCACCTTTTCGGTAAATGTCGAAATGGTTATTTGTC
>CAZLXF010000260.1:0-3885 GCA_964563065.1 uncultured Rikenellaceae bacterium
TCGTATCCATCGCGAAGGTATTTCCAGTACAACGTGTTGTTGCCCGGCCAATCGGTGTTCATGGAGTAAATGTGAATGAGTTCGTAATCAATAAAACTTTCCACATCCATTTTATTTACTACGTTCTGGTAGTTTGCGCTGTTCGACATGCTATTGGAACTAATGTAGCTGAGCATGCTGTTGTACTGGTCAACACCAGCATAATTTCCAAACTTGTACTCGGAGTTATTCTGCATAATAGTCATCTCATCCTCTTCAATTCCGTAGTGCGATTCGATGTAGTTCTCCTCGTACTTGTCGCGAACATTATGAACGCCCCAGTATTCGCCATTGATGAAAAGAATGGAGGGAAAGTAGTGTTGCGTTTCAACGCTAAAATCTTTTGCCAAATACTGAATAAATCCGTCGCGGAAAACCGCCCAATCCCAGTCGTTTCCTGAATTTCGCAGGATAAAACGCTTGTATTTTTCTACCGGTTTGTTGTTGAAAAGGGGATACTTAATCCAGCTGTTTCCGTACTCGCTGCGCGCGCAAACCCGAATCGATTTCCGGGGACGACTCCGCGTTGTATTCCCGTTAAGTTGTATTCCAACATCCTCCTTAAAACCTAACTTGCCACCAGCTTCGAAGAAGCTTAGGTTTGCCGGACGCTCCCATTCGATGCCTTCCTGAAACATGTTGTTGTAGTATCCCGGAACGTAAATTCCAATCTCATTATCGAAAAGATTTTCGCGATCGGTTGCTAAAGAAAAGTACGGAAGTGTAAATCGGCCTGAGCCTTCGCTATCGACAATATATGAGTATGTGTAAGTTTTTGCTTCGGGAGCATCGGGATGGACAACCTTTGCACGAACCACGTTAATTTTAAAAACTTCGCCTAGAGGCGGTTGCCAACCTTCGTAGTAGGGAGGGCCGGGATTATCGTCGTAGTTTGTTGGAATCATCGAAATATCGTTGGGGTCGCCTTCCCGACTGGCGATGGAAATTGGTGACTGATATAAATTTGAGTTTTCATCTGGTTCCGATCCGTCGAGCGTGTAGTATATTTTTGCGCCAGCATCGGGAGTTAAAATTGTGAGAGAAAATGCGCTGGAATACACCCCATCGGGATGAGAAAAAATGGGAGGAGATAGTAGAACTCCGTAACCGGGTCCAATATTTTCGCTTCCGGGCGAAGATTGGATGAAAAATCGCCAATCGCCAGTTCCATCAGGATATTTTCCGTAGGAATAATCCGTAGGAACGTCAACTGATGGGAATTCATCAACGAGATTTCCTTCAGGATCAGTTAAGTAAATAATTTCCCCCGATGCGTTTACGTTGAAGTTTGTATGAAAAGGTTGCCCAACAATGCTTCGAGCCTTTCCCGAAGCCCAAATTAGTATGTATTCATTAGGTTGAATTGAAACTTCAGGGAAAGTCCACTTGTAAGGAGCCAGCTCATCGTCGGAAATTCCGTAGCCGTTCAGGTTTATTGCAGTTTGTCCGTAGTTATAAATTTCAATCCAATCCTCAAAATCGCCCTCTTCATCGGCAATAACCGTTGTATTTGATGGCATAACCTCGTTAATTGCCAAATTCTGCGAGAAAGCATTTGCGGAGAATAGAAGTAATAAAGCTGTAATTATGGAGAAGAGTAAATGTTTTCTCATGTTTTAGCCGGGTTTAATTAGAAAAGAGAAACAAAGTTACCGAAAATTAGGAAAAACATTGTAATCAATACAAAATGATGTAACTTTATGATAATCAAAATTAGTGCCAACTTAAACATAGAAAAAATGGAACTTTCGGTTTGCGGACTAAACTGTGTTGAATGTCCCTTCCATGGGAAAGAATGCCCAGGCTGTTACCTAGTTGAAGGGAAAACTTTTTGGGCGCTCGAAACTATGCCAAGTAAAATTTGTCCGATTTTTGATTGCTCGGTAAACCAACGCAATTTCAAGAATTGCGGAGAATGCAGCGAGTTACCCTGTAAAATATTCACTAACCTAAAGGATCCGAATGTTTCAGAGTTGGATCATGAGTTATCGATTCAAAAAAGGGTTCTCCTGCTAAAACCTAAGCAACATTAAGCCTACTCGTATTTTAGCGTTCGCGCCGGATTCAAGTTAGAAGTTCGGTACGCTCGTAAACCAATTATTGCCAATGCAATAACCATTGTAATAACGCCAGCAACGATGTATAAACTCCACTGAGTTTCTATATGACTCGAATAGTCGTTCAACCAGCCTGTGGTTACGAAGTAGGTTATGGGCCACGAAATTAGGTTCGAAATAAGAAGAAGAACAATAAATTCTCCCGACATAATCTTAACAATATTCTGCGATGAAGCACCCAGAACACGACGAATTCCTATCTCCTTTGTTCGTTGTTCGGCCAGAAACGATGTTAAACCAACCAGTCCCATTGCCGCAATTATAATTGCCAAAACGCTTAGCATTACCGTAAATTTCCCGAATTTTTCCTCATCGTTGTACTGCCTGCGGAGCTGATCGTTGAAAATTTCGTAAACAAAAGGACGAGTAGGAACGAACTGGTTCCACTTCTCCTCAATAAACTTAATTGCGTCAGCATAGTTCTCGGAGTTTATTCGAACAGCAATTACTCTCGAAAAAACTTCAGGGCGGCGAAACATATCGATAATGAAATTATTAAGCGGATTTCTCAGCGACATAGCGTTGAAATCGCGAACTACGCCAATAACTCTCTCGTCGCCATCAACCGACTTCACCTTTTTCCCCAGCGCGCTTTCCAGTGTCCATCCCATGTTTCGTACCATGGTTTCGTTTATTACCAATGCGTTTACAGTATCGCTTGGGAAATCGCGTGAAAAGGCACGTCCCGAAACAATTTCAAAATCGAATGTTTGCAGGAAGTCCCATTCTACCATAAATGCTGGAACGTAATAGTCTTCATCGGTGTTAAGGCCTTCAATTTGATATGCCCGAGTGTTGTGATGAACACCCAACACATCTTCCATTCCGGTTACTGAAACAATGTTTTTGTTGCTAAGCAGTTCCTGCTTAAATGCTTGGTAATTTCTAAATAGTTGACCCACTGAGTTGAACGTTATTATCTGGTCCTTCTTAAATCCAACCTTAGCATTGCGCATAAAGTTTAGTTGAGCAAAAACAACGAAAGCACCAATAATTAAACCTATTGATATTGTAAACTGAAATAGTACCAGAATTCTTCGAGGAGTGGCGCTCTTTAACCCGTTTTTTAGTGTGCCTTTCAATACCTTAATTGGTTGAAACGAAGAAAGAACCAATGCCGGGTATAAACCGGCAAAAACACCCACAATAATTGTTAGAATTACTATGAAAACAATAAATTGCGGTTCGAGGTAGATTCTGGTGGACATGAATTTCCCTGTGAAATTATTTAGTTTTGGAAGGAATAGTTCAACAAGTAAAAGTGCAATAATTGATGCTGCTAAACTTTGGATAATGGCTTCGCCCAAAAACTGAAACATTAAGCTGCTCCTATTGCTTCCAAAAACTTTCTTAACCCCAATCTCTTTTGCTCTTCCGGCCGAGCTGGCAGTTACAAGGTTCATGAAATTAATGCAAGCAAGAATAAGTACAATTCCAGCAATTATTGAAAGAATGTACACATACATAATATCGCTGTTTTCCCGCATTTCGTACATGTGATGCGATTTAAGATGTATATCCTTTAGAGGTTGAACGTAGTGGCGCACATCCTGATTTTGTATGCCTGTATAGTAGGTTTTGTAGAAGTCGGGGAATTGTTGGTCGAGATTTTCGGGGCTTGCGCCGGGTTTCAGAAGAATGTATGTCCAGCAAGGATTCCAAATCCAACCCGGATTAAACTGGCCTCTTCCTTGGTTAAATTGAATAAAGCTTGACAAGGAAGCCATTA
>CAZLXF010000261.1:0-3868 GCA_964563065.1 uncultured Rikenellaceae bacterium
CAACGTAAAATCGCAAACCGTGCCAAGCCCCAACAGGTTAATTCTCGCTTTTTCCAAATAAGCTTCTACCCAATTTCCCAGCTCGTTAACCCTTCCCTTAAAAACTGGTAACGCTTCAAAGTTTAGCAGTTCTCGTGGAGAAATATGCTTTACGTCCGACTGGTTGACTCCTTTCAGGTAGTTTTTATTGCCAATAAAACCTCGGGTGCTCGATATTTGCTCAACCAAACCCAACGTGTTCTGTAGAAGCATATCGAAATCCTTTGTAAAACAGCCAGTTAATTGTTCAACAAGTTGAGTTAACAATCTATCGATAAGCTGCGAAGAGATTCTGTTGCGCTCAAGATTAATCTTGTCTTTCACCCCTTTTTGTGTGGTTCCTGCTGTTTCAATCTCTTTTTGGCTTTTGGCTATAAAAGCTTTTATTTTTTTGAACGAACCGGAAATATTCTTGTTAATGAAGGTTTCAATGTTTTCGTTCAAAAAGTTGTATTCATCGAAAACAGAGTAGTACAACAATGTTATTTCCACGTCAACCGACCAATCGTCGAAAAGTGCAGTGTGAGTATTTTCCCAACGTTTGAAAACGGTGGAATATGCTTCAGTTACCTTTTTCTTATTTTTATCAATGTTTCTTGCGTTAAAGGTTTTGTAGGGTAAGTCCAATGTATCAGCCTTTTGAAAAGCATTATCGAATTGGTTAAATGTATCATCTCCAATGGTTCCTATTTCTTTCCCAATTTCCTTAACTACTAGCTGATAATCGGCTTTTACCTTTTTGAAAATATCCAAAGGATTTTTCTTTACTTGCTCTTCCTCTTCTGAATTTACAGGAGAATCATCCGGATCGAGAATTTTCTGAAAGTCAATATCTAGAATGTCGTCAAGTTTCCACAACTCAATTAGCCCAACACTTTGGCTCTCCATTAACCTATCAACCAAATGCTTATTGTTATCGAGGAATTGGTTAAGCACAAACTCTTTGGCCATGCTACGGAAAAGCACCCTCCGTTTTTTATAAACCACCACCTCGATAGGTTTTCTTCTGAAAATTTTTCGAAAAAAGTTGGCGAATCGTTTTAGGGAAATAATTGCAGAGCGTTTTGTGTTAACAAGGATTTTTCGGAAATTAACGAATGGGTTGTTTTTTAGGCTTATGGAGTAGCCTTCAAAAGGTTCCTTAACGTGGATTATTCGTTTTAATTCGCCCAACTCCTTGTTAACAATTTCTTCAAAATTGGTATAAAACTCATCGAAATAAGTTTCGCTTTGGGCCTTCCCTTGATTTGTGAGGAGTTCTAGCAGCTCCTTCTTATATTGCCGTTGCAGTTCAACTCTTTCCGAAATTTCGTTTGCCAATTCAAACGATTGGGATAACTTTTTAAACTGACTTTCAACAGCCTTAACAAGAGCAAGATGACGCTTGCTGGTTGTTGTATAGAATTCGACCAAAGCAGGCTGTATGTTCGAAGTAAACACATCAAAAACCTGCTTAACCTCAGATGAACGGATTTCCATAAGGGTAGTAGTTATTGGAGGCTTAATTTGTTGCAAGTTATTTAAAAATAATATTGCATTGAATGCTTACGCGCAATATTATTGATAGGAAAACATTTTTACTCGTAGGTTATGAAACGATGAACGGTTGTTGCAATGCCAAGTTTTTAATGGTTCTCACGTATTTTAGGGAATATTCATTTCTGCCAGCCTTTTTTTAGCCTCCTTATAGCCTTGTTCTATTAAACTTTCAACCTGATTGGAATCGATCATATTATACGAAGCCAAATTGGGAGTAATTAAAAGGTCGGCATCCTCTGTTTGATATTTTGCTGCTGTCCTCATTAAAAAATGGAAACTATTCATAATAACGTCTATAATGTTTTTTGGCTTATCGAACGTTTTTTTTGCGTTCAAATCAACACCAATAACGTAGTCGGCTCCCATACTTTTTACCGTATCAATGGGTACGTTTTCCACTACGCCACCATCAACCAATAATTTTCCATCGAATTTAACAGGACTAAATATCCCGGGAATACATGTGCTTGCCTTTACAGCATCGGCAACCGAACCTTTTTTCAAGACAATTTTCTCTCCGTTTGTAATATCGGTTGCAATCATTGCAATTGGGATTTCCGAATCCTCAATATTCTTTTCACCGATAAGCTCAAAAAGCAAATCACCAAGACTATCGTTTGAAAGCAAGCCTTTGCCAGAAAACGAGATACTCGAAATATCGAGCCACTTAAGTTTCTTCGCAATTTCCTGTATTTCAGCCGGCTTCTTGTTGAATGCGTAGAAAGCACCAACGAATGCTCCAATGCTAGTTCCTGAAATGTAGCTTATTTCAATTCCCTTTTCTTCAATAGCCTTAAGTACGCCTACATGGGCAGCGCCTAAAACGGCACCGCCACCGAGGGCTAATCCAATTTTTTTCATTATTGCACAATTTATTATTCGTCAGGATTGGTTAAAAAGCACTAAACAAAAAATATAATGGGTAAAGCACTATTGAAACAACTCTTTTAGTTTAATAAAACCTTCTTTAAACGAATTGCCTGCTGATGAAAAAATTTCCTTTGCCTCCTCCCAATCCTCATCGGCGGAGTTTGCAAGTTCATCGAACTTGGCTTTTACCTCATTCCGTTTAGCCTTGAGGGCAGCAATTCTCTTAACGTATTCGGCCTTTGCCTCTGCTTTTACACTTTCAATTCGTGCTTCCAACTCTTCAATTCTATCGGCCATCTCGTCAATTTGCTGTTTAGCTTTTTCTCTTGTACTCATATTATTGTTTTTTTGGTTAAAAATCTCACTATTTGTTCATTAGTTCGTAATATACAAAAAATTAGGGTACTATCCAAATTCAACCTCCTCTCTTAAGGTTCTTTAAAACTGTAACAGAACCAAGTAAATGCAAAAACGGAGCACGATATTTAAAGTCACTTGCTAATCAATTAAGAAATTGGTTTTCAAATCAATAATCTTATTTAATGGCATTAAGGTTAACTTAGCCAATTTTACATTCATTTGTTATCTTTGCAAACAAAATTAAAAAACCATGTCACAATCAAAAGTTCGTGTTCGTTTTGCCCCTAGCCCAACAGGGCCACTACATATTGGCGGTGTACGCACTGCGCTGTTTAACTACTTTTTTGCCCGCCAGCATGGCGGAAAATTTATTCTCCGAATTGAGGATACCGATTCGCAACGGTTTGTTCCCGGCGCCGAGGAGTACATCAACGAATCGTTGAAGTGGTGCGGCATAAAAATTGACGAGGGAGTTGTCGAGGGCGGACCACACGCACCGTACCGCCAAAGCGAACGCAAAGCGCTTTACAAGCAGTATGCCGATAAGCTGGTAGAATCGGGCAATGCTTACTACGCTTTCGACACTGCCGAGGAGCTTGATGCGCTCCGCAAGGAAGCCGAAGCCAAGGGCGAAACGTTTATCTACGGTTCAAAAATTCGTAGCAGCATGAAAACTTCGCTAGCAGTTTCTGCTGATGAAGTTCAGAAAAGAATTGATGCTGGCGAGCAGTGGGTAATTCGTTTCAAAATGCCCGAGAATGAAGAGGTTGTAATGCAGGATATTATTCGCGGAGAAGTAACCGTTAACACCTCAACCCTCGACGATAAGGTACTTTTCAAAAGCGCCGACATGCTGCCAACCTACCATTTGGCAAATGTTACCGACGACTACCTTATGGAAATTTCGCACGTTATCCGTGGCGAAGAGTGGCTACCATCGTTACCACTACATGTACTGCTTTACCGTGCGCTGGGCTGGACCGACAGAATGCCACAGTTTGCGCATCTTCCTCTACTACTAAAACCCAGCGGAAATGGAAAGCTAAGCAAGCGCGATGGC
>CAZLXF010000262.1:0-3857 GCA_964563065.1 uncultured Rikenellaceae bacterium
GATAAGGCTATTGAGTTTAAACTTGGAGCAAGGGGGCTACGTTCAATTTGTGAAATAATTATGATTGACGCCATGTTCGATTTACCTTCGAACAACCAAAAGTCAATACAAATTACTCTCGACTACGCTACCAAGAAGTTGGAGAAAGCGAACATTAAACGCTTAAAAGCAGCATAGCTTTACCTTCGTACATAGTTAATAAAAGAATACTCAAGCCCGTTCTCGTCAGCGGGCTTTTTTCTTTCTATGCTTTCGGGGTTCCATTCGTTTTCTTCGATTTCAGGGAAGTAGGTGTCGCCTTCGAACGATTCGTGAATTCGAGTAATATAAAGTTTGTTTGCCATAGGCAAAGCCTGACGGTAAAGTTCGCCACCTCCTATAATGAAAACTTCCTCCTCGTTTCCGCACATTTCAATTGCTGCCTCGAGTGAATTTACAACGCTGCAACCATCTACTCTGAAGTTTTCATTCCGAGTTACAACAATATTTGTGCGTTTTGGCAATGCCTTGCCAATGCTCTCAAAGGTTTTTCGGCCCATAATAATGCAATGACCTGTGGTGAGGGCTTTAAAACGCTTTAAATCTTCCGAAATGTGCCATATTAACTGGTTATTGTTACCAATAACATTATTTTCGGCTATTGCTACAATTATTGAAATCATTTTAATGTAAGATGTATGATGGCAAATGGCAAAAGTCAAATTTCATTATACTGCTATGGCTCCTTTGATATGAGGATGAGGATCGTATCCCTCCAGCTTGAAATCTTCGAATTTAAAATCGAAAATGGATTTTACTTCAGGATTGATAACCATTTTTGGAAGTAACCGGGGCTCACGGGTAAGCTGTAGTTTCACCTGCTCAATGTGATTCAGGTAAATGTGGGCATCGCCGAATGTGTGAACAAAGTCGCCCAGTTCTAGACCTGTGGCTTGCGCCATCATCATAGTTAGCAGCGCGTACGATGCAATGTTGAATGGAACTCCCAGAAAAATATCGGCGCTGCGCTGGTAGAGTTGGCAAGAAAGTTTGCCGTTGGCAACGTAGAATTGGAACAAAGCGTGACATGGAGGAAGAGCCATTTTATCTAAATCACCAACATTCCACGCGCACACCATATGACGGCGCGAATCGGGGTTTTTAGTTAACGACTCGAAAACCTGAGTAATTTGATCGACATGTCGTCCATCGGCCGCAGGCCAACTTCGCCACTGGTAACCGTAAACCGGACCCAAGTTTCCTTGCTCATCGGCCCACTCGTTCCAAATAGAAACTCCGTTATCGTTCAGGTAGCGGATGTTTGTGTCGCCCTTCAGGAACCAAAGCAGCTCGTGAATTATTGACTTTAAATGAAGTTTCTTGGTGGTAAGCAACGGGAATCCTTCGCTAAGGTCGAATCGCATTTGGTAGCCAAATACGCTGATGGTTCCTGTTCCGGTTCTATCGGATTTTTCTACTCCGTTCTTTAACGTGTGGTCTAATAAATCGAGGTACTGCTTCATTTCAAAAGTTAGTTAAAAATATCAATTAAAATCCTTCACCAGCAATAATTCCTTCCCCTTCACCAGAATACTTTCGAAGAGCAAAGCGTTCACCATCCCAAACCCCGTAGGTATTGCTAACAATCCAATCGCCCAGTAAAACTAGGTTCGAGCTATCGGTAAGCGGGTAAACAACGGGTGAGTGCCAGTGTCCAAAAATAAAAAAGTTGTACTGCTGCTCTTCTAAAGTTAAGCGGGCGAACTTGGTTATTTGCTCGTTCTCCTCCCTGAATTTATGGGCAATTTCTTTTGAGTAACGGCTACTTACCGACCAACGGTTACCGAACCAAAGAGAAAAGTTTGGGTGAAGTCGTGCGAAAAGCCACTGCAAGGTTTTGTTGGTAAAAATGGCTTTAAGAAACTTATAGCCGGGATCGCCGGGTCCTAACCCATCGCCATGGCCTATTAGAAATTTTTTTCCATTAAACTCTCTAGTAATTGGTTCTTTATGCAATGAAATGCCAAGTTCCTGTGGAAAGTAATCGAACATCCAAACATCGTGATTACCTGTAAAGAAGTGAACAGGAATACCTGAATCGACAATCTCTGCAATTTTCCCCAGAAACCTTGTGTAGCCCTTGGGAACAACCCTCTTATACTCGTACCAGAAATCGAAAATATCGCCCAGTAAGTATATTTCAGATGCATCGGTTTTTACCATATCGAGCCACTGCACGAACAGTTTCTCGCGCGGGCGACTCTCAATTAAACTTGGTAATCCCAGGTGCAAATCGGATGCGAAGTATACTTTTTGCTGGCTCATTCTAATTCGCTTACAGAAGTTCCTTAATTCTACGCTCCAACTCTTTTCCGTAAAGGTTCTTCCCTACAATGTCGAAATTTCTATCGATTAAATAGTTGGCGGGAATTTGGGGAACATTATAAATTCTTGCAATATAGGAACCCGAGGGATCCAACTCACTAACATTAATCCAAGGTAAGTTGGTTGACTGTATTCTGCTAACCCACTCTTCCTTTTTAGTATCTAATGAAACCTGAAATATTTCAAAACCCTTTGATTGGTATTCACTATAGATGCTTTTATACTCTTGGTTTTCGAGCAAACTTGCCTGATTGAACGAAGCCCAAAAATCGAGTAGAATTACTTTCCCACGTAACGAAGAAAGCGTTACCGTATCGCCCCTAAAATTTGGCAAAGCAATCTCGGGCAGGCTTGGTTCAGCCTCCTCAACCATTTTGCTTAAAGTCAAGTTTGTTAAACGTTGTTCTTGTCTCTTAATATCGGCAAGCATGCCCTTTGTATAGCCCGATTCGGGATAGTATGCCTGTAAAGAAGTTGCTACAATTTTTAGCAGTTTAATGTCCTCGGATTGATCGAAGACAAACCGATTTGGTTCTATTTGCTGATAGGCAGCTATTACGCTTGCTCGCGACATGGGATTCTCCACAATAAATTTTGTGCTGAAGTTTCGTTGATCATCAATTACCGTTTCGTACTCCTTGGATAATTCTAACTTAATCGATTCATTTTGCTCATTCCGTATTAGCCTACTTAGCGAGTCGAGTTTTGCTTTGGTTTCACTCAGCTTATCGTTAAGCAGTTTGGCCTGCTCGGAACCATTCGATCCCGAAACTTTATAATTACTGAAGTTCTTTAAATCGATTTGCAGTTGAATCTCCTCTCCTGCTTCGGCAAGCAAAACAAGGGTACTGCTTTTACCCGACTTCACTTTTAGCTGATAAAAAGTGGGTTCCTGTAACGATTTAATTTTAAAACGAAAAGATTCCTTTTTGGACGACAACGAAATTGAATCGATGTGGATAACCCTATCGAACTCCTGCTGGAGCAGCTGAACGGTTGCTTTGCTTTCAATACCCGAAACGTTCCCCTTTATGGTAACTCCCGTTTCATCCTTACATGATGAAACAAATACTATAAAAAAAATTGTAATTGCTACCTGATAAAAAATTGAATGCGAAATTTTCATAAACTTTAAAAGATCAACAGTTAATAAACTTAAAAATTTTCGAAGTGTTACAATTATTTTCCTTAACGCCTAAGGAAACAGTTTCTCGAGCATATCGTTGAGTTCCTGTACCGATAAATTTTTTGCCTTCACAACACCTTTCCTATCAATGAGGTAGTTTGCCGGAATGGCGTTCACTCGCAACGAATCAACAATTGGCGAATGCCAACCCAACGAGTCGAAAGCATGCAACCATACTAGGGAATCGCGCTCAACGGCTTTCAGTAATTCTTCCCTGCTATCATCTAACGAGAACTGAAGAATTTCGAAACCTTTTGATTTGTATTTCTGGTAAATGGGTTTGTAACCTTTACTTACCGAACCGCAT
>CAZLXF010000263.1:0-3817 GCA_964563065.1 uncultured Rikenellaceae bacterium
CGGCAGGTTCAAGCCTCATTAATAAGTAAAACAGGTTAACGGCAAGCCAACCAAAATTCTTATCATGCTGATATACAAATGCCTATTATTGTTTTTTTTAAAAAAACGATAGAAAGTTTTTAAATAATAAAACAATACAAACAATCGTACGTATGATAATATATAAAAATACACGTGTATTTATTTTATTGTATCTTTGTACATGACGAATTAAATATTAAAGCTATGAATACAAAGTTAACATTAACAATAGAGCAGAGTATTATCGAAAAAGCAAAAAAATATGCTAATGATAAGGGACGCAGCTTGTCCAGTATTAGTGAAAACTACTTGAAAATAATTATAAAAGATGAAGAATCAGTTAATGAAATCAAATTAACACCAATAGTTAGGTCATTGAAGGGTTCATTTAAAGCACCTAAAAATTTTGACTATAAAAAAGAACTTTCCAAAAGATTAGCTGAAAAATACTTAGAAAACAATGACTAACATTCTGCTTGACACTGATGTGATTCTTGATTTCTTCTTTGATAGAAAACCTTACTCTGAACATGCTGCTATGGTTTTTTCGTTGTGTGAATCAAATATAATCAAAGGCTTTGTTACACCTGTAATATTAAGCAATATATACTACTTGCTTAGAAAGTCATCAACTCACGAAAGAGTTATTGAAAAGTTATCCCTTTTAGTCTCAATTACTGAAGTGCTTATAATTGATAAGACTTCAATTAAACTGGCTTTAAACTCCAACTTCAAAGATTTTGAAGATGCGTTACAAAATTTCTCAGCTGAATGTGATGGGAACATTGAAATAATATTAACAAGAAATTTGAAGGATTTCAAAAATAGTACATTAGGTGTCACAACGCCCGAAAATTATTTAAAAACTTTAATAGCCAGCCGTTAACAAGTTAGCAAGTTGTATACTGGAATTTTACTTTTTTAATATTCTTGGTATAATCACTACTCAGTAATCAGTTTATTTCGTCATCGCGAGGAGGTACGACGAATTGATCTTTTTGCAACAGAATGATTCTACCGACAAGAAAGTTGGGATCGCAATGTTGTGATTGAGTTCCGATGTCTTCTTTTGCCAGTTGGCAGGGAATTCGGAACTCTTGAAGGAGACTGAACGATTAGTGATTGACCTGCTTGCTGCAAGCAAACAATTTACAAACTACCCATCTGATCGTTCCAAGCGGTCCGACAGGGTATAGTATTTCAAGTATAAATTAAAATGATTACGATACAGGCAACTTCGTAAAAACTCACCAAAATTCTTACTATCTTTGCGCTCTGAATTTCAATAACATCATGGCACATAAATCAGGATTTGTTAATATTATTGGAAACCCCAACGTTGGTAAATCAACGTTAATGAATGCCCTTGTGGGCGAGCGTTTATCAATTATTACCAGCAAAGCGCAAACCACACGACACAGAATAATGGGAATTGTTAACGGTGAGGATTTCCAAATTATTTACTCCGATACTCCCGGCGTTCTTAAACCAGCATACAAGCTGCAGGAATCGATGATGCGTTTTGTGATGAGCGCCCTTGAGGATGCCGATGTTATTCTTTACATTACCGATACGGTTGAAACACCCACCAAGAACGAGGAATTTTTAGAAAAGTTAGGCAACCAAAAAGTGCCAATTATTCTGGTTATTAACAAAATCGATTTGTCGAACCAGGGAAAACTTGAGCAGCAGGTAGGTGCTTGGAAAGAATTGCTCCCAGCTGCGCAAATAATTCCAGCCTCGGCGTTACATGGGTTCAACATCGATACCATACTTAAACAGATTCTTGAGCACCTGCCCGAGGGTCCCGAATACTTCTCGAAGGACACGCTCACCGATAAAACGCTGCGCTTTTTTGCGTCGGAAATTATTCGGGAAAAAATTCTTACACAGTACCAGAAGGAGATTCCTTACTCGGTTGAGGTTGTTATTGAGGAGTACACCGAAGAACCCAAAATAGACAGGATTAGAGCCCTCATTTACGTTGCCCGCGAAACACAGAAAGGGATTATTATTGGCCATCAGGGCAAGATGCTGAAAAAAATTGGCACGCTGGCGCGTACCGATATGGAGGAATTTCTTGGCAAAAAAGTTTTTCTTGAGATGTACGTAAAGGTAGACCCCGACTGGCGAAACAGCGAAACAAAGTTGAAAAGGTATGGGTATGAGTAGTGAAAGTGTTTGGTGGTCGGTGATCGGTTACTTCGACACTTCGACACTTCGACACTTCGACAAGCTCAGTGCAACGCAGTTCAGTGCAACGCAGCTCAGTAACCAGTGGTTGGTAATCAGTAATCTGTGATAAGTAAATAGTAAATTAGCAAAAAGGTAAACTAGTAAATTTGTGAGACTTGGAGTTTGAATCTTGGATTTTGTTTTTTGGAATTTGGAACCTGCTTGCACCAGCCTGCCGGCTGGCAGGGCAGGCAAGTTTGGAACTTTTCACATCTGACATTTGACATTTGAAATCATACATTTGACATAATTAATGGGAAACATTGTAGCAATAGTTGGGCGGCCCAACGTAGGAAAATCGACACTGTTCAACAGACTTGTGGGACAAAAGAAGGCAATTGTTGATGAGGTTTCAGGAGTTACCCGCGACAGAATTTACGGTAAATCGGACTGGAATGGGATTGAATTCTCCATTGTGGATACAGGAGGTTACATTGTAAACTCCGACGACATTTTTGAGGAGGAAATCCGCAAGCAGGTAAACCTGGCCATTGAAGAAGCCGATGTAATTCTTTTTCTGGTTGATGTAGCCAGCGGAATTACCGATATGGATGCAGAAATGGCTGAAATTCTTCGTAAGAGCAAAAAGCGAGTGATACTAACCGTAAACAAGGTTGACAACCACGAACGTCGCTTCGACTCGTACGAGTTTTACAACTTCGGACTTGGCGATCCGTTCTGTATTTCCTCAATAAACGGAAGCGGAACCGGTGAATTGCTCGACGAGCTTGTGAAGGATTTTAAGAAGGAAGATGAACTTTTGGTGGAACCCGAAATTCCACGTATAGCCATTGTAGGTAGGCCAAACGTTGGGAAATCGTCGTTAATAAATTCGCTTATTGGCGAGGAACGTAACATTGTTACTCCCATCGCTGGAACCACCCGCGACGCTATTCACACACGTTACAATAAGTTTGGACACGATTTCTACCTAATTGACACTGCCGGCTTGCGGCGAAAAGGGAAAGTAACTGAGGATTTGGAATTTTACTCTGTACTTCGTTCAATTCGTGCTATTGAGAACTCCGATGTTTGCCTGCTTATGGTTGACGCAACCCAAGGGTTGGAATCGCAGGACATGAACATTTTCAACCTTATTATTAAGAACCGTAAAGGCGTTGTACTTGTGGTAAATAAGTGGGATTTGGTTGAGAAGGAAACCCAAACCATGGCTGAGTTCACTAGGCTCATTAAGAAACGGGTTGCACCATTCCAGGATATTCCCATTGTTTTTGCTTCGGCATTAACAAAACAGCGAATTCTTAAAGCTCTAGAAGAAGGGCTTGAAGTATTTGAGAACCGTCGCAGAAAAATTCCCACCTCGAAACTAATGGAATTTGTGGAGGAAACTGTTGGGGCATATCCACCACCATCGTATAAGGGCAAAATGGTAAAGATTAAGTACGCCACCCAGCTACCAACCTACGCTCCCAGCTTCGTTTTCTTCTGTAACCTTCCACAGTACATTAAAGAACCGTACAAAAGATACATGGAGAATAAGATGCGCGAAAAGTATAATTTCACCGGAGTTCCGTTGCAACTGTTTTTTAGGCAAAAGTAG
>CAZLXF010000264.1:0-3783 GCA_964563065.1 uncultured Rikenellaceae bacterium
GGCATAAAAATCCAGTCGTGGTTAATAATTAGGTTATAGCCTCCCATTAGGTACATTTGGGGGTTGTAAGGTTCGCCGCTATTTCTGTATTCTTTGTTTAGTTTTGGTTCAATCAGTCGGGGAATAGAGAAACCTGCGTAGTATGTGCTGTTTTCATCGTAAAGGTAGAAACCAACTCCCATATTGGGGTTTACTCTATTCTCGTTACTCTGAAACTCAGGGTCGGTTGGGTCAATTACGGTTATTCCCTTCACCTTAGCGTTGTATGCACTAAGTCCTGCTTTCAACCCCATAGAAAGTTTCAGGCCTTCAACTAGAGTTATTTGGTAAGCGTACGAACCTGTGATATGGGTTGCCCGAAGTGGGCCGGCTTTGTCGGTCATCATGTTGAACCCCAACCCCATGTTTTGCTTAATGTACGGAGTGTGAGCCCCAAAACTATAGGAAGCCGGGGCTCCGTCGAGGCCAATCCATTGGTGACGCGAAAGTAAGCTAAGGTTCAATCCGCTAACGGTTCCCGCTATGGCGGGATTGTATGCAATTGGATTCTGCAGGTAGTGAGTAAATACAGGATCCTGCTGTGCGTAGGATTTACCAACTACAAGAAGTGTTAAAACAATAAATCCATAAATATTTCTTTTCATCATTATAAATATTTCAAATTTGAATCCAATTATCTTTTAATAAATACGTTCCCATTAAACTTCTCTCCTGTTTCAACAGCTTCAATAATGTAGTAGTACGTTCCTGTTGGAAGCGTTTTCCCAATTGACATGGACGTATTCGATGTTCCATCCCAGTCGTTTCGGTAGAAGTTATTCTTGTAAACAAGGTTACCCCAGCGGTTATAAATTTTTACTGAAACTTGTCCGAAGTATTCCAACCCAATAATCTCGAAGTAATCGTTCTTAGTGTCGCCATTTGGAGAGAATCCTTCAGGGATTAAGAGTTTATTTGGCTCATTATCAACTACGGTAATTCTAACTTTGGCTTCATCGCAGTTGTTATCTAAATCGCAAAGTTGGTAAGTTAACGAGTCCAGACCGTAGTAGTATGCATTCGGAACGTAGTTTACAGTGTAATCGTAGTTTACAGAAGCTACTCCAAACAATGGATCGGTAACTATTGAAACTATTACTTCAGTTCCATTAATACCAGTGTCGTTTGCCAGAATATCGATGTCAACACTTTCGTTTTTGAAAACTTCAATATTATCATCGTTTGCTGTTACTGAACTTTGGGTTTCCTGAACAGTAACAGTAATTGTAGCAACCGAGTAGTCGCCATCGGCATCGGTTACCCGGTACATGAATGTAAGCGTTCCGGTGTAATCCTCTGCTGGTGAGAATGTAATAGTATTATCGGTATTTTCAAGAGCTGCACCCTCTTCGGGTTTAGGTTCAAGGCTAATTGTTACGAGTATTGGTTTATCGTCCAAACCAGTATCATTATCGAGTACTCTTATAGTAACATCGGTATTCATGCTTGTTACTATTTCGTCGTTAACGGCCACTGGAACAATGTTGTTTCCGCTCTTAACATTAATGTGAACCACAGCACTGTCGAAATCGCCATCGGCATCGGTAACTGTGTACGTTAAGCGGGCAATTCCAACAAAATCAACAATTGGAGTAAATGTTATTGTGTTATCAGCATTTACAAATGCTACACCGTGCTCAGCATCGGGTTCTCCAGAAATTATTACTGTAATAGGTTCGTCGTCTAACCCTTCATCGTTAGCAAGAACGTCAACTGTAATTTCTGTATTTAGGCTGGTTCCACGCTGGTCGTCGTTGGCAACTGGCACGGCATTTTCACCTTCCTTCACATTTATGGTTACTAGGGCGTTATCGTAATCGAAGTTTGCATCGGTAACGGTGTAACGGAATACTGCTGGCCCAACGTAACCATTTGTGGGTGTGAATGTAACAGTATTGTCTGCATTTACTATAACAGTTCCCATTTCGGTTGCGGGATTCTCGCTAATTGTAACAGCAATAGGTAAGTCGGAGAGTCCGGTATCGTTTGCCAGAACATCAACATTTATGGCTGTGTTAAAGCTAGTTCCTCGATTGTCATCGTTGGCAACGGGAACAATGTTGGTTTCATCGGTAACCGAAACAGTAACAGTAGCAATGTCGAAGTCGCCATCAACATCGGAAACGATGTACGTAAATTCTTCGATTCCAATAAAGTTGTTCGATGGGATGTAGGTTACGCTGAAATCAGCGTTAATTTCAACCGCTCCGGTTGCAGGTTCATTGTATATTGAGATGTTCTCAACGCCATCGTCTAAACCGGTATCGTTTTGCAGTACATTAATTCGAACTGGTTTGTTGAAGTAAGTGTACGCCTCGTCGTCGATTGCTTCAGGTACAAAGTTCTCGCCACTCTTAACGTTAATGGTAACCTGCGCATCGTCGCTATCGCCGTTATTATCGGTAACCGTGTATCGGAAAGTTGACTGACCAACAAAACCAGTGGTTGGTGTAAAAACCACCATATTCTTTGAGTTTACAATTACGGCTCCAGTTTCTGGCGTTGGATTTTCGCTTATGGTAACGGTAATTGGCTCATCGTTAAGGTTTAGGTCGTTGAAAAGTACATCAACAGTTACAGAAGAGTTGAAACTGGTTCCTCGCTTGTCGTCGTTGGCTATTGGAACGTAGTTTGGCCTATCGGTAACTGTAACAGTAACTGTTGCAATGTCGTAATCGCCATCGGCATCGGAAACAACGTAAACAAATGTTTCTTCGCCAATAAAGTTTGCCGATGGAGTATAAACAACCGATCTATCCTTGATAGTTGCCGTACCAAACTGTGGAGCAATGTGAATTGCCAATTCACCGAAACCATCCTCAAATCCAGTATCGTTAGCTACAACTGCAATGTCAACGGGTGTGTTTACAATGGTTGTTGCATTATCGTCCAATGCATTTGGAACGAAGTTCTCACCTTCCTTAACCGATACGGTAACCGTTGCATCGTCCCTTTCGCCATCAGCATCGGAAATGGTGTAAACAAAGTTGGCAAAGCCAATGAATCCGGTTTTGGGTGTGAAGGTAATAGTGTTGTTTTCGTTTACAACAGCAGTTCCTTGGTCGGCAATTGGAGCGGAGTTAATAGCAACAGTTATGGGTTCATCCTCAAGACCAAGGTCGTTGAAGAGAACATCAATATCCACAGCGGTGTTGAAGCTAGTTCCACGGCGGTCGTCGTTAGCAACCGGAACCGAGTTTGGTTTTTCGGTTACAGTAACGGTAACTGTTGCCACATCGAAATCGCCATCCATATCGGAAACTGTGTAGGTGAACGATTCAACGCCAACAAAATTTGGTGAAGGTGTGTAGGTTACGGTTCTGTTCTCGTTTATTTCAACTGTTCCAAATGGTGGTTCCTCGTGGATTGTGATTTCCCCAAAACCATCCTCAAAGCCCGAATCGTTTGCAAGAATAGCAACATTAACGGAAGTATTAATTGTAGTTGTTGCTTGGTCGTTAACAGCATTGGGAACATAGTTAACACCCTCTTTTACGTTAACGGTAACTAACGCATCGTCACTGTCGCCATCCTTATCGGTAACGGTGTAGCGGAAAGTTGCTTCACCAACAAATCCTTGGGTAGGAGTGAAGGTTATGGTGTTATTGCTGTTAACAGTTGCTGTACCCTGAGATAATTCGGGTTCGAGGCTAACTGACAAAGTCAGAGGTTTGTCGTCAATATTCTTATCGTTGAATAGAACATCGATTGCCACCGGAGTGTTGAAACTGGTTCCTCTTCTGT
>CAZLXF010000265.1:0-1916 GCA_964563065.1 uncultured Rikenellaceae bacterium
CCAGCGTTATCGCCCAAATAAAGGATTCTATCTGCATTATTAATTCTTTGCTTTAGCAGCTCCGATTTATCTATTGCAAAGTTGGCGCCCAAAACTTCGGTTATTGTTTTATAAATATCGAAGGTTCTATTTGCACCGTAATCCATTATATTGCCAGCAATGGCAAGCCGAAGAGCAAGGTTAAAAGGATTATCGGATTCGGTAACTTTCGGTTTCCACTCACGATAAAGTTCGAGGGCAACCTTGTTGCTATCTTCCTTTTCCTCAGCAAACGGGTCGTCAACTCCAATGATGCTACAAAAGGTTCTATTCAAAATGCGTTGAATTTCAGGGCTTGACAACGAATCGAACTTTCCCATCGTTTCATTGAAAAAAGTGAGGAAAAGACGTTGCTTCGTTTCATTTACATTGTACTTATAAAAAAGCCTCTTGTAGTTTTCCAGAAAGCATTCAACGCACTTTTTGTGAAGCATCTTATTGAATTTTAATAAAACACAATGTGGGCGACAAAAAAGTCAATAAAACTTGTTTTTTACTCTACGAAAACTCTGAACTAAATCCGTGTTACACTTTAACAAATTGCTTTGTAGGTTTCACTGTGTCCTACACAGAGTTTCAACGTTTACCTTTCAAACACCCTATTGCATTTACATTTTTTATCTAGTGCCGACAATTTCCATGGTCGTGATTACCATCGTGGTTGCAGTAGTTGGCGCTAAGCACCAATTTGTTTTCAATGAAATCGTTAACCAAAGTTTTGGCATCGACCATTGGCGCACCTATAAATACATTAATATTCTGATGGTTGAACAGTTCAATGGCTTTCTGTCCCATTCCACCTGCAATAACATCGGTGGCACCAAGCTGAGCAACCCAACGTGGATACAATCCAGGAATATGCTCGGGGGGAGTATGTTCTGCTACTTCAACAACTTTACCATTCTCCACCTTTACGATGGCAAACTGTTGGCAATGTCCAAAATGAGCGCAAAGCGCTCCATTCTCCATCGGTATTGCAATAATTTTGTTCATAAAAAACTGTTAAGAATTAATTAATATTTTCACGTTATTTTTTTAGAATCCGCCTCTAAAGCGATTCTGCAAACCCATACCGCGACCTTGCCCACGGCCAAGGCCTCTTCCTCGTCCACGAGCGCCACGACCAAATCCGAAACCTCTTCCAAAATTTTCAGGAAGATTCTCATTGGGGTTCACGTTGGTATTTTCACTTTCGGGTTGACTTTTACTTCCTGCACCGTAATTAGTACAGCGTCCCATTCTGCGGCCGGTCATTGGACCTTGTCCTACCGGACCTTTTTGATCAAAACCTGGCATAGTTACCTCCTTATTTAAAATTTATATTCCACAAAACATGTCAAATGTTTGATGTCAAAAGGGGAAATCCAGTAGTCAACCTTCAACAAGCTCAGGATGACAATTGTTCTACTTCAACCAACTGATGCACTGATGACTGATCACCGATTACTAACCATTCAATCATTCAATCATTCAATCATTCAATCATTCAATCATTTACCCCTTCTCCCCGCTTCTCAATCTTTTTCCTTTTCCTTGTCCACTACCCGATTTACGCCCCATGCCCATTCCTTTCCCAAGTTTTTGCAATTTGTCGTCATCGGATGAATTCCCACACTCTCCTAACTTTCTTCCCGAACGGGAACCTTTCCCATCAGGGCCTGTTCCATCTAGTCTTGGCATAGTTACCTCCTTATTAAAGTTTAACAATCCACTGCATTTGCCAAATGTCAAATGTCAAATGTCAGATGTCAAATGTCAAATGTCAAATGCATATTGTCCCAACGCTGATTACTGACTACCGACTACCGACTACCGACTACACCTCATCCAACCAAACTTCAACGTTCCAACATTTCAATTATATCCTTCACTTTTTT
>CAZLXF010000265.1:2016-3777 GCA_964563065.1 uncultured Rikenellaceae bacterium
TCTAATGAATTTCCGGTTGAAGTAATTGCTATTTTCATGTTATTAACAGTTTGAATTTCTACATCTATTTGAACTATTTTTTCTTATCAGATGGGTATTACACTCGGGACAAACTTCGGTGCTACATGGTTTTCCCTGAATATGCTCAACCTGATAACTGCATCGAGGACAAACACAAACATCGGCTTGCCTAAAATCACTCTGCACTTCTTGCTGTTTGTCCATTTCGTAACCTGTAACCTTTTTGCTTCTGCAAAGAGGGCATTCCGTTATCTCTACTTCCCTATGCGGGTTATTGAAGTAGCATTTACAGGTTTTGCAGCTGTACCAGTCGCTATCGAAGTAAACCTTTCCGCCATCGATAATAATTTGCCTTCCCTCAGCAAAAGCCATGGCAACTTTCTGACGAACAGAAGCATAAATACGAGTATATGTTGGGCGCGAAACGCCCATGATTACCGAGGCCTGATGATGATTGTACATATCATAATCGCATAAACGAAGCGCCTCGTACTCCTCGAAATGGAGAAGAACTGGCTCCAAATTCAACTTCTCCGCATCTGGCCCATAGGGCTTAAAGCCCTTTATTGGCGGTGGATTCAGTACTTTTCGTATTTTTTTTAATCGTGGAGACATCCTACTTATGAGCATTTGTTCACTGCAAATATAATGAACATATGTTCATTATGCAAAAAAATAGGGTTAATTTTCATTAACCCTCAATAAAAACAAAAGATAAACCTATTCAACCTCTAAGCTGTACCCTCCTTTAGTAAGAATTTTTGCTGTTGATTTTAATTCCTCAACCTCAGCAAACTGACTTTTAATTCTGTTTACTTCAATATTTTGCTTCGTAAAAGCATAGCCATCACTGGTTTTTTCAGCCAGAACATAAACGAAATAATTTGACCCATCCTTCACTAAAGCATCAACTGGCAACGATTTAGCAGAGTATTCTCCGGTAATTATTTTGGCGTTTACAAAAGCTCCCTGATTGAACTCCTGGTTTTGTTCCCCTAGGATATCTGCTGTACAAACTACTGCTTTTGAATCCTCGTCAATATTTTTTCCAATTGAGGTAAGCGTAGCTTTGTAAATCGTTTGCTGATCTGAAATTAATGTAAAACCGACCTGCTGACCTTTCTTCAATTTTGTAATATCGGTTTCGAAAACCGAAAGTTTTAGGTACAAATTGTCAGTTCCTACCACTGTGGCAATTCGCGAATCCTGTCCAACGCTTTCTCCCACAACCATTTCAATATCGGTAACAAAACCAGTAATTGGCGATTTTATTTGGTATGAATTTTCCCAGTTGCCACTTTCAATTTCATTCGGATTAATTCCCACAACTTCTAGCTGCATTCTTAGCGACTGCATTCGTGCTTTCATCGATAAATACTCACTTTCGGCAGCAATAAACTCCTTGTTGGATCCAATGCTATCGGCTTTAAGCGCTTTCATCCTTTCGTAATCGGATTTTAAACGGATAAGCATTGCCGATGTTTCGGCAAACTGTTGCTGTAAACCAATCAGTTCCATTGATTTTATTGTACAAAGAGTTTGTCCTGCCGAAACCTTTTGGTTCAGTCCAATACTAATTTTCTCAATAACACCGGGCAACGGAATTCCTACCTGTGCAATTTCTCCGGCTGGCGCTGCTATTTTGCCATTGGTAGAAATATCCTCGCTGAATTGCATCTCCTTGATTTCTCCCAAAAGCATGCCTTCGCCTTGAAATTGCTCGTTTGTAACGAAAATTAG
>CAZLXF010000266.1:0-3776 GCA_964563065.1 uncultured Rikenellaceae bacterium
ATCAGTGTCATCAGCGTTCCATCTCTCTTTGCTTTGGTTCATTTTTTATTACTAATCGCCAAAATATTTGTAGCTTTACGCGTTATTTTAAAAAAACAATCTGTTTATATGACCAACAATTCGTTAGAAACCAACACTCCGGCTAAGGTTGGAAAAAGTAAGGCCGTGGCCTTTTTGGCTGCACTAATTGTAATTCTAGTTTTCATTCTTGCAGGCCTTGGCTGGTTGTACTACAGCGAGAAGCAGGAGTCGGAAGAAATACAAATTCAGCTAATTGCCGAGAAGGATTCCATAGCGTTGAACCTTCAGGACATTATGTACGAGTACGATGTGCTAGAAACTGATAATGAAGCCATAAACCTTAAGCTGGAAGAGGAGCAGAAACGTGCAGAAAAACTTTACAACGAGCTTAAGCAGGTGAAGCAGGTTAGCTACTCAAAAATTAAGGAGTACCAGAAGGAGCTAGGAACGCTGCGAGCCATTATGAAGGATATGGTTTACGAAATTGATTCGCTAAACACGCTAAACCAGCAACTTATTGCCGAGAATATAAAAGTTAGGCAAGAGTTTACCATGTCGCAAAAAACGGTTGAATCGCTCGAGAAGCGCACCGAGGAACTCAGCTCAACAGTTATGAAGGGTTCCGTTATTAGGGTTCGCGACATTGTGGTTGTAACCTTAAATAAAAGGAGTAACGAGGTTAGTCGTGCCCGTAGGGTTGAGAAAATTCGAACCTGTTTCACGCTTTCGGAGAATAGCATTGCCGAGCCCGGCACGCGTCGTGCCTACATTCGTATTCTTGGGCCCGATGGGTATATTCTGGCAAAATCGAGCACCGATTTGTTCGAGTTTGAAGGCGAAAATATTGTTTTCTCGGCCAGCCGCGATATTGATTACCAGAACAAGGATATTGATTTGTGTATTTTTTACGATAACAACGGCGAGCTAATTGCAGGAAAGTACGAGGTTACCATTTACCTCGATGGTTACATGGTTGGTTACGGAGAGTTCAGCCTAAAGTAATTAGAAACCGAAAGAAGGCACATAAAGAATAAGGGAAGTGGACTTCACCTTACATGCATACAGGTTACTTCTAAAAAATCTCATTGAAAAGGGGTATGCTTTTTTCACCCTTGCCGATTTCCTGCAAGCGAAGGGAGGTGTGCCTGAACGAATCGTAATTCTTCGTCACGATGTCGACTTAAAACCCCAGAATTCCTTGGCTACCGCCAAAATTGAACATGATTTTGGAATTAGGGGCAGCTACTACTTCCGCATGGTTCCCGAAAGTTACGATACAGAGATTATTGCTGAAATTGCTCGCCTTGGTCACGAAGTTGGATACCACTACGAAACCATGGATACAGTTTCCTCTCATCATAGGGAGGATATGGTAGACCAAGCCTACACGTTATTTGTTGAAAACCTCGAAATTTTTCGTAAAATTGCCGATATCAAAACGGTATGCATGCACGGCAGCCCCAAATCGAAGTTCGATAATAGGGAAATTTGGAAGAAATACAGCTACCGTGAGCTGGGAATTATTGGCGAACCCTACTTCGACCTAAACTTCAACGAGTTTTTCTACCTTACCGATACTGGCCGCAAATGGGACGGCTTTAAGGTAAGCGTACGCGACAAAATGCCACAGCAGGACGAATGGAACGATCAGGGCCTGCGTTTCCGCACAACCAAACAAATTGTAACCGGGTTAAAGGAAAACCGTTTGCCAAGCAAAATTATGATTACGGTACATCCCCAACGCTGGAACAACTCATTTTTGCCATGGGCAAAGGAGCTGGTATGGCAAAGGTTGAAGAATATAGTTAAGTGGATTTTGGTTTTATTCTCAAATGAGTGAGAGGAAGGAGAGGTGAGTGGTGAGTGGTGAGTGGTGAGTGGTGAGAGATGAGCAATAAGAGATGAGCAATAAGAGATGAGCAATAAGAGATGAGCAATAAGTGGAGAGGTATGAGTGGAGAGGTATGAGTAGTGATACAAATTTTATATCATGGCAAAAATAGGTAGTTTTAGAGATTTGATTGTATATCAAAAGGCTTACAAGCTAGCAATGGAAATATTTGAAATATCAAAAAGTTTTCCAAGGGACGAAATATACTCTTTAACTGATCAAATAAGGCGTTCGTCTAGATCTGTTACCTCAAATATTGCTGAGGCATGGGCTAAAAGAAGATACGTAAAATCTTTTGTAAGCAAATTGACAGATTCTTTCTCTGAAGAACTTGAAACAGAGGTATGGTTAGACTATTCAAGAGATTGCAAGTATATTCATATTGATAATTATGAGTACTTAATGAAATAATACGATGAAGTAAGAAAAATGTTAATATCAATGATTAATAATCCCGAAAAATTTTGCAGGTGATTACTCATTTCTCATAGCTCACTTCTCATTTCTTTTAAAAAGAGAAAAGTTTGTTGATTTACAAAAACACATTTATATGAAAATAATATCCGTAGTTGGCGCACGCCCAAATTTTATGAAAATTGCTCCCTTTGTGCATGCAATTGAAAAGCACAACCTTACAGGCGGAACGAGTGTTGAACATATTCTGGTTCATACCGGCCAGCACTACGACGATCGCATGTCGAACAATTTTTTTCAGCAGCTTAATATTCCACAAGCCGACATCAATTTGGGTGTTGGTTCCGGAAGCCACGCCGAACAGGTTGGCCAAACCATGATAGAATTCGAAAAAGTGCTGAAGCAGCAAAAACCCGACTGGGTTGTGGTGGTTGGCGATGTGAACGCTACCCTTGCCTGCTCGGTAACCGCTAAAAAGGAGTGGGTGAAATGCTGCCACATTGAGGCTGGATTGCGAAGCGGTGACATTAACATGCCCGAGGAGGTGAACCGTTTGGTTACCGACCGATTGTCGGATTTGCTGCTAACTCCCGACACGCTTTCGTCAGAAAATTTACGAAAAGAGGGCACTCCCGAGGAGCGCATTGTTTTTGTTGGAAATATTATGATTGATACGCTCGAAAATAACCGTTCCAAGTCGGAGGCACTATCAATAGAGCAGGTAATAAAAGGGAACCTTGCCGCAAACTTCAAACTACAGGCTTCGATTCCAACCGATGAAAAGTACGCATTAATGACCCTGCACCGTCCATCGAATGTAGATTTTAAGGAAGTGTTTGAACCATTGGTCAGATTTCTACTCGATGAAGTTACAAAGGATTATACGCTAATTTGGCCTATTCACCCCCGCGCCAAAAAACAACTCCAAACGTTTGGACTATACAACGAAGTTTCAAACCATCCGAACCTAATTCTGCTTGAACCGCTAGGTTACTTTGAAATGCTGCGGCTAAACATGGGAGCAAAGGTTATGCTAACCGATAGCGGAGGTTTACAGGAAGAGTGCACGATTCTGGGAACTCCCTGTTTAACGCTTCGGTGGAACACCGAACGTCCTGTAACCCTAACCGAGCATGGCGGGGCAAGCGTGCTGGTTGGTAACAACGTGGAAAGAATACGGAAGGAGTACCTAACCGCAATTTCCAAAGAACGCAAACCGGTTCGTCCGCCTCTTTGGGATGGGAATGCAGCCCAGCGTTGCCTAGAGGCAATTATAAACTTTGCCTAGTTTAGAGAGAATTTGATATAAGAATATTGAACCGAAGACGGAAGTATAAAATATTGTTGGGATTGGGTTCCAAAGTCTTCGATTGCCAGCGAGCAGCGAGTTTGATATAAGAGCAAATTTTAAGTGCTGATTAATAAGGGAATAAGGTGCTGTTTTATCTCT
>CAZLXF010000267.1:0-3748 GCA_964563065.1 uncultured Rikenellaceae bacterium
AATAAATATGTTACAAAAAATACGAAATTTAAAAAAATATTGTTTTTGAAAATCAAATTATTAAGGTTAATCAATTTAATAAATAGATTCAAACCTACTGATTAACTCTTTGTCAAATGTTTCTTTACTTCACAATAAAAAAAGCTTACTTTTACGCATGTCTTTTCGATTAACAAACATGAAAGCACTAAAAATTGAAGGAGCAATAGATACTCCAGAAGTATATTTCGATCCTACAACTAATATTTTTTCCATATCAGGAATTTCGCATCCTGAGAATGCAAAAGAATTCTACAACTTGATTCTTAACTGGCTTGATGAGTTTTACGAGGAAAGCAAGGGCGACAAACCCTTAAAGATAATTGTTGATTTCAACTTTAAGTACATTAATTCTTCGTCCTATAAATACCTACGAGAAGTTATGAAACGAATTTCAAACTTTCGAAACAACGGAATTAATGTTGAAGTAATTTGGAATTACCATGAAGAAGACGAAGATTTACTGAATGAAGGGATGGTTCTTTTTGAACTTCCCGAGATAAATTTACCCTACCGCTGTATACCTTACTCCTAAAAGCTAACCTTTAAATAGTTGGTTTAGGAAAGCGATGGTTTCACAAATAGCAAAAACATTTAGCGAAAAGCTTGAGCGATGCGATTTCTGTCCAAGGAAATGTTATGTTAATCGCCTACAAAATGAGTTAGGTTTCTGTGGCACGAATGCATATCCATTAGTTGCCTCTGTTTTTTTACATTTTGGTGAAGAACCTGTAATCTCTGGAAACGAAGGAATATGCAACGTTTTTTTTGCACACTGTAACCTGTCATGCATATACTGCCAAAATTATCAAATTACCAACAACTTAAGGCACGATATTAACTGGCTTACCAGCTACGAAACCATTGTGGAAAGAATTATTACCATCTTAGAAAAAGGTGCTACCCGCTTAGGATTCGTTTCGCCAACTCACCAGGTAGCACAAATGGTGGAGATAATAACACGAGTTAACCAAGAAGGATTTAACCCAACAATTGTTTACAACACAAACTCATACGATAATCCAGACGTTTTGCGGCTTCTTGAGGGCGTTGTAGATGTTTACCTGCCCGACATGAAGTACTTCTCCAACAAACTGGCTCAAAAATATAGCAATGCCCCCGAGTACTGGATGCATTCAGTAGCCGCATTGAAAGAAATGCTTTGGCAAAAAGGCACATCACTAATTCTGGACGATAATGGCTACGTAACCTCCGGTGTAATAGTTCGTCATTTAGTGCTTCCTAACCATTCTGATGATAGCATTGAAATTTTTAGATTTATTGCTGATTGCATTTCATCAGACATAAACATTTCGCTCATGTCGCAGTATTTTCCAACGTCTCATGTTGAACGGAGTGGAAATCTATCGAAAACGATAACCAGAGAAGAGTATAAAAATGTTGCTGATAAGCTAATTGAATTTGGCTTTTATAGAATATGGCAGCAAGAACTTGACAGTTCAGAGTACTATAAACCAAATTTCTCACAAAAGAGACCTTTTTAATAGATTTTTGTCAAACACACAAAGTTTTTATTATCAACTACTTAATGGAGCGTTCAAAAAAAATATGCATGAGAATCAAATATTTATTAAAAAACGTTTTGTAAGTGAAAAAAAAATAATGAAATTTGGTTTAGAAATTAATCCAATGTAACCATGAGAAAACTACTCATTCCCATTCTGTTAGTAGCATTTACCTTTTCAGGATGCAGTCTGTTTAACGGTTCTAAAAAAGACAAAGCTGCCGATACGTTAGCTGTTTGGGAAGCCAAGCAAGATAGCATTAAAAAGGTGCAAATGCTTAAAGCAAAGAAAATTGAAGAAGCACGCCGTGCCAGAGAAAATGCCATACAGGACTCCCTTAACAGGATTAAGGAGATGGAAGCACGTAACCGCTTCCATGTAATAATTGGCAGTTTTAAAGTACCAGGTAACGCTGATGAATACCAGAAGCAGGTTTCCAGCACTGGGTTCCAGAATCCAAAAATTGTTGAATCGCCCAATGGGTACAAAATGGTTTCGGTAGGTGCTTTCGAAACTTACTCAAAGGCAACGAATGAAATCCTCAGAATTAATCGTTCAAAAGAGGAACCTATTGAACTTTGGGTTTACGAGGCAAGATAGCTAACCCTCTAGTTTTTCATGCACCTCTTTGTTTGTTAACGTTGAGGTTGTAGAGCCTTAATATAATAAAAAAAGAGCTTTTTGCTCTTTTTTTATTTGCTTAAAATGCTTTTTAATGTCATGAAAAATTAACTTTGCTGACACAAATTTTCAAAAAAACCAAAAAGAGTCTTATTCATAACTTTCAAAACAACAAAAATGACAAGTTCAGTAAAAACCCTCCTGAGTGAATCGAAAGTAGCAAGATGGATTGCGCTCATACTTATTTCGCTCACAATGTTTTTTGCCTACTTCTTTGTAGATGTGGCAGCACCCCTTCAAAAACTTCTTGAAACCAACTACAAGTGGACGCCCGAGGTATTTGGTATGCTCGGAGGTTCAGAGTTCTTCCTAAATGTTTTTGCAGGTTTCCTTATTCTTTCAGGAATCATACTTGACAAAATGGGGATTCGCTTTACTATGATAACCGCAGGGTTAACAATGGTAATAGGAGGTGCATTAAAATTCTTTGCGTTAACTGATGCTTTTGCGGCAACTGGCTTTGCCAATTGGTTAGGAAGTTTTGCTCCATCAATTCCTGCCTCTGCCAAGTTAGCATTTGTTGGTTTTGCAATTTTTGGCGTAGGTGTTGAAATGGCTGGTATCACAGTTTCAAAAACCATTGTAAAATGGTTTAGAGGCAAAGAAATGGCTCTTGCAATGGGTTTAGAAATGGCTCTTGCACGCCTTGGTGTATTTGCTGTTTTCCAGCTTAGTCCCGTTTTTGCTGAAAACGGTGGAGTTTCTAGCTCTGTTTTCTGGGGACTCGCCTTGCTATGTGTTGGTTTCCTCACGTTCTTTATTTACACATTTATGGATAGGGCGCTAGATAAAGAGTTAAGCACTAACGTTACCTCCGACGAACCCTCGGAAGAATTCAAACTTTCAGACATATGGGTTATATTAACCAACCCCGGTTTTATAGCAATAGCCGGATTATGCGTGCTTTTTTACTCCGCCATTTTCCCTTTCCAAAAATTTGCTACCGATATGCTAGCATCGAAACTTGATGTTGATATTAAAACCGCATCACAGTATGTTTCTTACTTCCCTATTGGTGCAATGATTCTAACTCCTCCAATAGGTTTTTTCCTTGACAAAAAAGGATTTGGTGCAAGTATGATGATGTATGGAGCAATTCTACTTACTGTTTCGCACCTTATTTTTGCACTTGTTCCTGCCGAATCATTTACCGTTCCGGTTGCACTTGGAACTATTGTAATTCTTGGGGTTGCCTTTTCACTTGTTCCAGCATCGATGTGGCCATCACTTCCAAAGGTTGTTGAAGACAGGTATTTAGGATCAGCTTACGGATTAACTTTCTGGATTCAGAACATGGGACTTCTGGGAGTACCGATCCTTATTGGCTGGGCTCTTTCAGCTTCAAACCCTGGAGTATCCGAACAAATTCTAGCAGGTGCCGAAGGAATAAAATACAACTACATGGTTCCTGAACTTATTTTTGCAGGATTTGGAGTCCTTGCATTTATATTAAGTTTTTACTTAAAATACATCGACCGGAAAAAAGGTTACGGTTTGGAACT
>CAZLXF010000268.1:0-3711 GCA_964563065.1 uncultured Rikenellaceae bacterium
ATAAAAAAACCCCTTTTTCAGGGGTTTTAAGTAGCTATGCTATTACCTCGTTATACTGCTCAGGCGTTAGCAGCTCGTCGAGCTGCGATGGCTCGGTAATCTTAATTCGTACCATCCAGCCTTCACCGTATGGATCCTTATTTACTGTTTCGGGAGCATCGGCAAGCGATTCGTTTACTGCAATAATTTCACCTGCAACTGGCATAAACATATCGGACACAGTTTTTACAGCTTCAATGGTACCAAAAACCTCTTCCTTCTCAAAGGTTTCACCTAAAGTTTCAATTTCTATAAAAACTACATCGCCAAGTTGACTTTGAGCGAAATCGGTTACACCAACCACTGCTTCATCGCCCTCAACGCGAATCCACTCGTGATCTTTGGTGTACTTCAAATTTGTGGGAACGTTCATATTATTTGAGTTTTATCAGTTTATAAAATGGTTATTTTCAGCATTCAAATGTAGCTATTTTTTGCAGATCGTACATTACATTGCTCAATAATTTGCCTAGCTGGACTTTCAATTATTCATCCAATTTGATTTATATAAGTCGTTCAATCGGGCTACTGAGCCAGCGTAAATCTTACGCTAAATCCAAAACTTGTATTGGCAGTTGGGTACGAAGTTGAAACCAAAGGGGTGTTAAGAATTCTGTCGAAGAATAACCTTACTGTTACCTGCTCGCTTACAACATAATCGGCTGAGGTTTTAATTGATATTGCTCTCTGTCCCGATGTTGGTGTATTCGTTTCCTCGGCCAGTTTCCGTAGAATTGTTTTGCTGTTACGTAGGCTGAAATCGAGCCTTAACCTCAAATCGCTCTTCAGGGTTTTCTGATCGCCAATTGCAGAAATAAACTGAATGGGTAAATTTTCGAAACGGTAACCTGCGCCCACAATGTACTCCCAGTTGGTAGTTTCGCTTAGCTGGTTGTTACCAAAACTCATGGCAAGGGTTCGGGTATTGCGAACCTCAACCCGGTTTGTAAGGCTATTGTTCCAGCCCATATCGAAGCTAATAAGCGGACTAAGCTGCTCGTTTATTGAAATGTTTGTAATTTCTTGCTGGGAAACAAAATCATTCTGAATATTCCGAATGTAGCTGAAACCATCCTCAGTTTCGTTATAGTTTAAATTTGTTGAGTATGAACCAACTGTGTAAGTTGAACGGTAGCTGTGCGTAATTGTAAAAGTACGAAGGTACTTTTTGAAGAACTTCAACTTCGCCAGCCCGTCGTATGTAATTTGCCAGTTGGGCATTGGTATTGCCAGGAATGGTGTTAGCGAAACGTCCTGTGGCGACTTACCAGTATATGCAGCAATAAATGCCTGAATTAAAACATCCTGCGAATATGGACCATATCCAACGGGGTAACCTGTTTTAGGATCAATGGCCTCGGGGTTGTAATTGAATTCTGAGTTAGGAACCCGCTGATTTGCAAAACGTTCAGCAATGTCAAATCGGTAGTCGCTAAAGTTCTGGAACGCTTCACTTACGTAGTCATTGCTCCTGTTTGAACTCTGGAAAGCGGACCCAAGCGTTATAACGCTAATGCTGAAGTTTCCGGTTGTCATTGGATTATAAGCACCAAATGAGCCAAGCCCGTCGGCCTGGTAGTACTCGTTGCGATTATTCGAGTAGCTTCTGTTTCCCGAAACTTCAATTCTGAAACCGGGGAAGGGCTCAATGGATGTTCTTAAAGTAAGATTTTCATTATGAGTAAGAACAAATGGTGAGTTGATTGTAGTATCGGAACTAAGCCACTGGTTCTGCACTGCTTTCCAGGCAAAATCAGGATCCTGCCAACCGGCAATAAAAGGGAATCCCGGAGCCCAAACTCCGTCCTGATTCGACATTCCAAAATATTGTGTTTGTGGCTTATAACCTGGCAGTAAAGTTCCGTTTGTTGAAGAGTAGGAAGCCGATAAGTTTTTAACTCCCATCAGAGCCCTTATTGTACCCTCGGCAAGAAGTAAAAATATATTATCCTTTTCGGGAACTTTTCCTTCAACCACCACCTTTGCTTGCGAAATTTCCTTCTCGGAACGTAGCCTAATTCGCATTTCGGATCGTATATCAACCTCAACTTTAACCTCGGCTCCTGTTTCATCAAAAACCTTTACGGTTACATCTTCGGTTTTTAGGTTGTGGGTTATGGTTTTCGCTGCGTTCTCTCGTAAACGAACATCCTTCTCTTCGTAGGTTACGGTTCTAAAAGCAGGAGGTTTAGTGGTTCCCCGAGCAATTTGATCGAATTTCTGGTTAATCCCCTTGAGGTAGTTACTCTTATTATATAGCGAAGTAAAATTCATTTGTCCGGTTAGCTGAACAGTGTTCGAGTTTTGAAGCGTATTACCGGGATCGAAGGAACTCGTATCGGGGAGCAATGGGCCTGCTGCCCAACTGTAGTTCCCAGTGTAACGTGCCGAGGAGCTAATCCAACTCAAAAACGGAATTTTATTGATTGGAACATTATAGGTTAGGTTAAACTGATGGTTATACTGTGTGTTTCTACCAAGGTTTTTGAGGTTTGTCCAAACCGAATCGCGCCACTGATCGTATCCGCCAGGATCAAGATTCTTATTCACCATCCCTTCCGGCTCATCGATTCGAGCAATGTTATTCGCGTTGAAGTCGAAACGAAGTGCCTGGGTTAAATCCCAGTTCATGGAGTAAACCCTATTCCAAAGAAAATCTTTCGAGTAGGTTGGCAAAAGAATAATATTAGGATTATTAATGTTTCTGAGCTGCTGCTCAAAGTATGATCGGTTCAGTTCCGTTCTAAACGAAAGCTGGCTTGGCATGTAGCTAAAGTTAATATCCCTAATCAAACTCAGGTAAGGATTTGACAGCCACTTCACATTTTTTAGTGGAGCAACATTTTTTGCCTTAATATTGTAGTTGTATGTTAGCCCTCCCCTAATATTTTTTTGAATTCTATGGTCAGTCTTAATATTTCGCGAAAGCTGATCGGAGTACGAGTAGCTAACTGCAAAGTTTGAAATATCGTAAATTCGCGGTTTTGATCCTTGTTTATTAATACGCACATTGGTTAGGTTCACACTTTTACGTCGAGTATACTCCTGTGCAACTTTCTTAATCGAATCGCGTTCTGCACCATTTATGGCATTATCCAGCGCAGTTTTTAGCGGAACATCCGGATCGAGCGGATTGTACTCGGGGTTTGCAAAGGATTCGGAGTAGCCAACAAACAATGGCAAATTCACATTAACTTCCTTAGGAAAGAATCTTCCCAATGAAATGGTTGAGCTAACATCGTACTGGTAGAAATCGTTCAAACTTCTATCGCTAACCTTCGATTCGAGCGAACCAAACCCAGGTTTTATGGTTGTTCCGGCAACATTCACCATGGCCAAATCGGCAAGTTTTGCAGCAACACGTGCATTTGCGGCCCAGCCGCCTTTGCTTTGCAGCTGCGAAAGGCGAAGCTCGTTTATCCAAATTATTCCCGACTTTGGCAACCCATCGTCCCCGGGAGTTGAGGAGCGTCCAGGGTTTCTTATACCAACCATCATAACCCTGATATTACTCAAACTTGGATTTCCGGCTACCTTTACCTTTCGGTTACCGTCCATAATTGAGTACACCGTTGAAAGGGTTATGTAGGTGTTTGCTTCACGCATTTTATCGTTCCGTTCCAGCTTCACGTTCTGGAAAAGTTCCAAATCAATATCCATTACGTTTTGGCG
>CAZLXF010000269.1:0-3708 GCA_964563065.1 uncultured Rikenellaceae bacterium
TGTTTTGTTTAAGAATATTTTTTTTGACTCACATTGAGGCTAAAAGTTTACTTTAAAATGCTGTTTAGCTATTCCTTCGCGGAAAAATAGAATTCCCATGTTGAAAAGGTCGATGCTAATACTCACCGAATTATGTTTTTTTAATATTTGCCAAGTATTATACATTTCCTTACTCCAGCGTATATCGTCGAAAATGAAAACCGATTTTTCGTGGCTAAGCTCAAGGCACTGCTTAAAGTAGTGCAGGGTGGGCTCGGTTTGGTGATTCCCATCGAAAAAAACCAGATCGAGCCTAGGTTTTACCGACAGCGCCATGTTTAAAGTTAAATTGAAGTCGCCTTCAATTAGCGTGATGTTATTTAAATCAGCAAGTGAGAAGTTCTTACGTGCCTGTTCCACTTTATCGGCATTCCCTTCAAGGGTAGTAATTTTGGCAAATGGTGATGCAGCAGCAATATACATAGTGCTTATTCCAACAGAAGTACCAATTTCGAGAATGTAACGAGGGTTTGCCCAGCTACTTATTCTGTAAAGTAATCGGCCATTTTTTTGTGAAACAGATGATTGTTTAACAACATTTCCTAACGTAGAAATTTCTTTGAGCGAAAGGCTTTTTGCTCCTAACGTTTGCAGACTAATGGGTGCGTTCGAATTCAGGTTGTTTTTGTGGATTGCTTCAATATATTCTGGTGGTATAGCAACGCTATCTTCTCGAATTACATCGCGAATAAAGTTATACACAAACGGCGAGTGCACCCCATGTCCAACCTGCGACTTTGCTGTTAGTTTGTGGATTAAATAGTTTGGCGCTAGTTTGCTCTTGTAAATTATGCTATTCAAAATAGATGAAATTAAAGCCTACAAAAATAGCGATATTTATTGGTGATTATTGTGTGAAGCTGGAAGAAAAAGTGGTTGGACTAATCCATTATTTGCAGCGTGGCATTCTTAACCATCAAGTTGTACTCCTCCTCGCTCATGTCGTTAAAGTAGTTGAGCGGATCAACCGGATGGTTTCTATGCAGAACCTCATAGTGTAGGTGTGGCCCTGTGCTTCTTCCCGAATTTCCTAAATACCCAATTATTTGTCCGCGAGAAACTTTTTGACCCGAATTGACTAAAATTTTATCGAGGTGTGCGTAACGGGTTTTGTATCCAAAACCATGGTCAACCATTACAACGTTACCATACCCAAAGAATGAAAAAGCAGATTCGGTTACAGTACCTTTCCCGGTGGCGTATATTGGAGTTCCTTTTGGCCCGGCAAAATCAATTCCGTGATGAAGTTTACGGTTTCTTGTGAATGGATCGTTCCTGTACCCAAAGTAATCTGAAATACGAACCAAATCACCTACTGAGATGGGCTGAATAGCCGGAACGCTTTGTATCATTTGCTCCTTGTTTTTGGCAAGGGAAATAATTTCATCGAACGATTTTGATTGAATGTAAACTTGCCACGTTAACTGATCGAGCAGGGTTGCTGTTTTAATCAGAACGTCAGAACTTCTCATCCCCTCAAATTTTTCGTAGTGGTTAATACCACCAAATCCTCCCTGCCTTAATGAGGTTGGAATTGTGTCGGCTTCAAAAATTGAACGGTAAATTTGGTTGTCGCGGTTTTGTATGTCGTTGATAACTTTTTCGGCTTCAATTATTCTTTTCTCAAACAGATCGAACTTAACCGCAAGTTCCGCATTCTCGCGTTTAAGTATTTTTTCTTTGGGTGTGTCGAAAAAGTAGGAGTAGGCATATCCAATTATTGCGGCAAAAATTACGCTCATTAAAAAACGAATAGCTAAATTTGCTAACTTTTTGCGTAAAGGTATATCCACCGAGTCGAAGGAGAGAGTGTGTGGATTATATCTAAACTTTTTATTCGCCATAATAACGTGGTTCGAAACTTGTTTATAATGTTTCTAAATTGACTAACGGCAGCAAATCTAAGGTAAATATTTATTTTTGCAAAGTTTTTGAAATAAAAATTGTTACTATTTAATTAACTAAAGCCATTTAATTGTCTTAAAAATAGAGTTTTATGACTTCACAACAGATTCGAGAAGCGTTTATTTCTTTTTTTCTACGTAAACAGCACCATATTGTTCCCTCGGCACCAATGGTTGTAAAAAATGATCCAACCCTTATGTTCACTAACGCTGGGATGAACCAGTTTAAGGATATTTTCTTGGGGAATGTTGAGCCTAAGTATCCTCGCATAGCCAATACCCAAAAGTGTTTGCGTGTTTCGGGGAAACACAACGATTTGGAAGAGGTTGGGCACGATACATATCACCATACAATGTTCGAGATGCTTGGTAACTGGTCGTTTGGCGATTACTTTAAGAAGGAGGCTATCGATTGGGCATGGGAACTTCTTGTTGATGTGCTGAAAATTGATAGAAATCATCTATATGCGACTATTTTTGAAGGAAGTCCTGATGAAGGAATAGAAATGGATAAGGAGGCTTACGAACTTTGGAAACAGTACCTTCCCGAGGAGAGAATTCTGAAGGGAAACAAGAAGGATAATTTCTGGGAAATGGGCGATACTGGACCATGCGGCCCTTGTTCCGAAATTCATATCGATATTCGAAATGCCGATGAAAAATCGAAAATACCCGGCCGTGAACTTGTGAATGCTGGTCACCCTCAGGTTATTGAGATTTGGAATTTGGTTTTCATTCAGTTTAACCGCAAAGCCGATGGTTCGCTGGTTTCGTTGCCTGCAAGGCATGTTGACACTGGAATGGGCTTTGAGCGTTTGTGCATGGTTCTTCAGGGAAAGCAGAGTAACTACGACTCGGATGTTTTTCAGCCAATAATTTCTGAAATAGCTTCACTTTCAAGCATAAAGTATGGCGAAGGTGAGAAAACCGACATCGCCATGCGAGTTATTGCCGACCATCTTCGGGCTGTATCATTCTCCATTGCCGATGGGCAGTTACCCTCGAACGTGAAGGCGGGATACGTTATTCGCCGGATTCTGCGTAGAGCAGTTCGTTATGGTTACACGTTCCTTAACTTCCGCGAACCGTTTATAAACAAGTTGGTTACAGTGCTGGCAAAGCAAATGGGCGACTTTTTCCCTGAACTTTCTGCGCAGCAGGAATTAATTGCAAAAGTTATTTTCGAGGAGGAAGCCGCTTTTCTCCGAACCTTAGATACTGGAATCCGGTTGCTCGATGCAAAAATTGAGCAGGCTAAAAAGAGTAGCGTTAACGAAATTTCAGGAAGCGATGCTTTTACCTTGTACGATACGTACGGATTTCCGTTGGATTTAACCGAACTGATTCTTAAGGAGAACGAATTGACTGTAAATAGGTTGGAGTTTGATAAGGAAATGGCCGAACAGAAAAAACGTTCGCGGAGCGATGCCGCTGTTGAAGCTCACGATTGGACTGAATTGTTTAAGTGCAACGAATCGGAATTTGTTGGCTACGATAGGTTTACGGTGCCAGTAAAAATTTCACGCTACCGAACTGTTAAAACTAAAGGGAAAGAGCAATTTCACTTGGTATTTGATAAAACTCCTTTTTATGCTGAGTCGGGCGGTCAAGTTGGCGATTCCGGTATCCTGGAAGGAAATGGTGAAAATATAAATGTTCTTAACACATTCAAGGAGAATAATTTAATAATTCATTTAGTTGATAAGTTACCATCTGCGAAGGTTGAAGGCGATGCCGAAGTCATCCTGTGGCTGAACTTCAGTTC
>CAZLXF010000270.1:0-3699 GCA_964563065.1 uncultured Rikenellaceae bacterium
ACTTCACTTCGATAAACTCAGTGATCTGTCGTACTCGGACATTTTCCCTTAATCTCAAGGCTTGACTCGAAGACAAACCTTGTTTATATTGACGTTTCCAAGTCCGCCAAAGTGAAGGCGGACGTTGGAAAGTCTTTCCTTGCACTACTCCTTAATCATTTTCCTCACCACCCTTTCTCCGTTTTCGGAATAGAGTTGGATCAGGTAAATTCCATTAGATAATCCCTCGGTGATAATGGTTTCCGTTTCGGCTCCGCTTAGTTGAATGTCCTTCACCCTTTGTCCAATTAGGTTGCTGATCACCAATCGGTTGGCTTTGCCAACGTTGTTCAGCGTAATGCTGCCACTGAACGGATTGGGGTAAACCTCGATATTGGATAGCACATCTGTATCGAGGCCAACGGTAGTGAGTTCAACGTCCACAGAAACATCCTCACCGACAACGGTGAAACTTCCAGTTGCCGCCTCAAATCCGCTGGCGGTAACGGTGTAGGTGTAAGTGCCATCCTCCAACTCAATGCTGGCTAGGCCATTTACATCGGTTGTTAGCTCATCATCAACACCATCAATGGATATAGTAGCTCCCACAACCGGATTCTCCTGGTTATCGGTTACGGTAAACGTTACATTATAATTCTCAGGATTCTCCAGTTCGAAATTTGCAGTAAGGGTAACATCCGCAGCTGGCATGGTGAAGGTAGTGGTGGCTTCGAGAGCCTCAGCCACCTCTCCTGTCCAACTAACGAACACGTAGCCTTCGCTGGGTTGTGCAGCAACCGTAACAACTTCGCCCTCGGCGAACTCGCCGCCGCCAATTACCAATCCGCCCTCAGTAGGACTAGCAACCAGGGTTAGATTGAAGGTTTCAACCGATTCTTCAATGAAATGTGCAACCAACGTAATATCTGCGGCTGGCATGGTGTAGGTTATCGACGCTTCGCTGCTTACCACAGCACCATTGAATCTCCAGTTCTGGAAGATAAAGCCGTCAGCAGGAGTTGCCGTGATGCTAACCTGCTCGTTCTCCTCGTATTGGCCTGCTCCAGAAACGGTTCCTGAGTTCTCGGGGCTAACCTCAAGGGTTAGGGTGTAAACAACAGGTGGAATCTCTTCAAATTCAACGGTTACAGTTGTATTTGCCATAAGGTTAGCAACCGTTAAACTATTGGTTGTGTTGCCTGCTACCGGGCTTCCGTTGGTTGTCCACGCTTTTACCTGGTAACCATTTGCGGGTGTTGCTGTAAAAATAACATCCTTTGAAGCCAAAACCTCATCGCCCGATGAAATTGCACTGCCATCAACAGTTGCAACTAAAGTACCATTCCCGGTAACCACGCTGAAAGTAACGGTAAAGGTTGTGGTTGACGAGGCAGTGATACTCGCCGAAGCGATTGGTGCTCCCGTTAGGGAAAGTGAATAGTTCCCTTTATCGGTACCATCTAGAGATGCTGCTGTAATTGTTACAATCTTATCGTCACCAACTTCTGCATCGGAAAAGGCTACAACAACGCTAGCTAACGAAACCACATCGTTAACCACAGGAGTTAACAGGGTGAGATTGTCTTCACTTATCGTTGCGACACTAGTTCCATCGTAAACCTTGTCGAGTACGGTGAACGTTCCTCCAACCGTAAGTTCCTTGGAAGTAATGTCGGCCTGCAGGCCGGATGGCTGAGTAATTGTGTAGTTGCCCGCATCGGTTCCGCTAATCGTCATTGCAGTGGTAACAGCAACATCAGTCCCCACATTCTTGCTAGCAAATGTCCCTGAGGTTTGGTTGAAAAGAGTAACTACTTCTGGATCAACAACACCCATTAGCGTTGCCCCCGAAATTGTTGCATCGGTAGTTCCATCGTAAACTTTATCAGTTACAGTTGCTCCAGTTACGGAAAGAGCCTTAGGTGTAATGTTTGCATTAGCTGTTGGTGCACCAGTTAACGATAAGGTGTAGTTTCCTGCGTCGGTACCAGTAAGAGTTGTTGCGTTTGTTAGGCTAACAATTTTTGAGGTACCAACATTCTTCTCAGCAAAGGCAGCGACAGGATTTAAAGCAACATTATCGGAACTTAAAGCACCAGTTAGAGTTAGCGAATTTGTTGCAATTGTTGCAACTAATGTACCATCGTACTCACGGGTAGCAACTGTGAAAGTTCCACCAACAGTGAGTTCCAGTGCACTAATTGTCAAACTACCATTTGTGTAATTTATTGAGTAGTTCGTTGATGTTAAGCCCGATGGGGTAATTGCATAGTTTCCAACATCTTCCCCAGCAGCCCTGTTAACAGAAATTGTCCCTGTAAGCACCGATTCATCCTCACCTGTAATAAAACCTGTATAGGTTACGGTGAAAACGGGATCAACTTGGCCATAAACTTTGCTCTTATTTTCAGCGGTTACAGTTAAACCTTTTGGCGTAATTGCTAAACTTCCTGTTGCATAGGAAATATTGTAGTTATCCGACAATAAACCCGAAGGAGTAATTGTGTAATTACCAACTGTTTCGCCTGTGGTTCTGTCAAACGCTAGGGTTCCACCTAAACTCGACTGGTTATCGGAAAAAGCAAATTCACCGTATGTTACCGTGAATGCAGGATCGGAACTACCATAAACCTTGGTTGCATTACTAGCGGTAACAGTCAATGCCTTTGGTGTAACAGTTAACTTACCAGTGCTTGCAAATATTAAGTTATAGTTATTAGAAGTTAATCCCTCTGGGGTTACGGCATACTCACCAACATCCTCACCGTCAGCACGACTAAACTCAAGATTACCTGAAAGAAGGGTTTCGTCCTCACCCGTAATAAACCCGCTATAGGTTGCAGCAAATTGTGGGTCAGACTCTCCGTAAACTTTTGTATTGTTAACTGCGCTTATTGTCAAGTCTTTCGGAATAACAGCCAACAGTCCATTAACAAAGTTTATGTTGTAGTTTGTTGATGATAATCCGGAAGGAGTTATGTCGTAAGACCCAGCATCTTCTCCCACTTCGCGGTTTAATGAAAGCGTACCGGTGAGATCAGTAACATCATCGTCGAATGCGAATCCGGTGTAAGTAGCAGTAAAACCCGGATCGTCGCTTCCATAAATCTTCTCTTTATTCTCAGCAGTAACTGTAAGCATTTTCTTGGTAATACCCAGCATCCCATTCACATAGGAAATATTGTAATTTGTGGAAGAGTATCCGCTAGGGGTTACAGAGTAGGTTCCAACTGTCTCGCCAACTTCACGGTTAAATACAAGAGAACCGCTAAGTGATGTTAAATCATCGCCTGCCACAAAACCGCTGTACTCGATACTAAAGGCTGGATCGTCGCTACCATAAACCTTGGTTTTATTCTCGGCAGTAATAGTTAAGCCTTTGGGAGTTATTGTAAACACACCGCTAACATAACTAATTGAGTAGTTACTTGCCGACAAACCCGAAGGTGTAATGGAATAGCTATCAACATCTTCTCCAACTTCACGAGTTAGCAGAAGTTCCCCAGCAAGTACGCTTTGGTTTTCGCCAAACTCAAAACCGCTGTACGAAGCAGCAAAGGCTGGGTCGGTAGAACCATAAACCTTTTCAGCATCGATTGCTGCTACAATTAACTCCTTCGGAGCAATTGTGAATAACCCCGCATCAAATGTAATGATGTAATTATTTGAGCTTAAACCAGAAGGAGTTATTGCGTAATCATCAACATCCTCACCGGGCTC
>CAZLXF010000271.1:0-3696 GCA_964563065.1 uncultured Rikenellaceae bacterium
ACACCCGAATCGATTCACGACTTTGTTCTACCCGAACCTTACGTAACTCAAAAGTATCCTGATGGTACACACAATTTCTCAGGAGAACCAAAAAAGCTGATTGAAGCCATCAACGAGACGTTGAAAGCAGAATTCCGACACAACCCCGATACCTTCATCTGGGGACAGGATATGGCCAACAAGGATAAAGGTGGAATTTTCAACGTTTCGAAGGGAATGCAGCAGGAATTTGGGAAGGAGCGCGTTTTTAACGGTCCAATTGCCGAGGACTACATTCTTGGCACTGCCAATGGTATGAGCCGATTCTCCGAAAAAATTAGAGTTGTTGTGGAAGGCGCAGAATTTGCCGATTACTTTTGGCCAGCAATGGAGCAGTATGTCGATTCATCGCACGACTACTGGCGTTCAAACGGTAAGTTTGTGCCAAACATAACGATACGACTTGCGAGTGGCGGTTATATAGGTGGCGGATTATACCATTCGCAAACCATTGAAGGTGCTTTGGCATCAATTCCGGGTGTGCGTATTGTGTACCCATCGTTTGCCGACGATGCGGCAGGATTACTCCGAACCAGCATGCGTTCAAAAGGAATGACTCTTTTCCTTGAACCCAAGGCACTTTACAATGCACCGAAAGCTGCAACTCCAATTCCTGATGACTTTGAGGTACCTTTCGGGAAAGCAAGAATTCGTAAAGAAGGTGAAAATTTATCGATGATTACCTTTGGTAACACGACTCAAATGTGTATTGAAGCCGCTGATAAACTTGAAAAGGAACTGGGAATTTCTGTTGAAGTTGTTGACATTAGGTCGATAATTCCGCTGGATAGAGAAACAATTCTAAATTCAATAAAGAAAACTGGTAAAGCGTTAGTTGTTCACGAGGACAAAGTTTTTGGTGGATTTGGAGGCGAAATCGCCTCAATTATTGCTGAGGAAGCCTTTGAATATTTGGATGGCCCCGTAAAACGGGTTGGAGCAACCTTTACTCCGGTTGGGTTTAACAGAATTCTTGAAGCAGCAATTCTTCCAAATACAGAAAAAATATTTATTGCAGCCAAAGAACTTGCTGAATACTAATAAAAAAAGAGGGCGTCTTAAAAGTTCATTGTTAAACTCTGTTGAATTTATAATAGTTATTCCTCAGTGTATCACAATGGAAAAACAGAGTTACACAGAGTAATAAACCTAATCTTTTTTGGATTTTGAGACACCTCCTGAAAATTTAACTATTTTTTATCCAGCTTTTCGAGCGGGCAACAGCATCGGCCCATTTACTCTTAATATCGCTCAATTTGGGTTCAGAAAGTTGAGGCATAAATTGCCTGTCCAAGTTCCATTGCTGCTTCAGCTCGTCGAAATCTTTCCAGAAACCGGTTGCTAAACCGGCAAGGTACGCAGCGCCAAGGGCTGTAGTTTCAACAATTTTTGGACGAACTACGGGTGTGTTAAGTATATCGGATTGAAACTGCATAAGCAGATTATTTGCCGAAGCGCCACCGTCTACACGAAGTTCGCTGGTTTTAATTTCAGTATCAAGTTCCATTACTTTGAGTACATCCATGGTTTGGAATGCGATTCCTTCGAGCGCAGCGCGCGCTATGTGGGCACGTGTTGTACCACGAGTTAAGCCAACCATTGTGCCTCGGGCGTACTGATCCCAGTGTGGAGCACCCATTCCGGTAAAAGCTGGAACAAAGTATACATCACCGCTATCGTCGACCTGAGCAGCCAACTTTTCAACTTCTGCAGAAGTGTTGATAATACCTAAACCATCGCGGAGCCACTGTACAACTGCTCCGCCAATAAAAATGCTTCCCTCAAGGGCATAGGTAACTTTCCCATTAATTTTCCATGCAACAGTTGTGAGCAGATTATGGTTTGAAATAAATGGAATTTCGCCAGTATTCATAAGCATGAAGCAGCCTGTACCGTAGGTATTTTTAACCATACCCTCATCAACGCACATTTGCCCAAAAAGGGCGGCTTGCTGGTCGCCAGCAATTCCGGCAATGGGAACTTTCGTTGCAAAAAAAGTGGAGTTTGAGTAATCGTATATTTCGCTCGATGAAGCCACACGTGGCAGCATGGAACGCGGAATGGAAAAAAGTTTCAACAATTCATCATCCCACTCCATTGTATTAATATTGAACAGCATGGTTCTGCTTGCGTTGGAAACATCGGTAACATGGGTTCGTCCCTGAGTTAACTTCCAAACAAGCCACGAATCTACTGTTCCAAAAGCCAACTCGCCCCTGTTTGCCCGTTCACGGGCACCTGATACGTTATCGAGAATCCATTTCACCTTGGTTCCACTAAAATACGCATCGATAACTAAGCCCGTTTTTTCACGAATTTTGGTCGAAAAGCCTTTCTCTTTCAGCTCATCGCAAAACTCCGAGGTTCTTCTATCCTGCCATACAATGGCATTATAAACTGGCTCGCCAGTTTTTTTATCCCAAACAATGGTTGTTTCGCGCTGGTTTGTAATTCCAATTCCAGCCAGCAAAGTTCCATTTATATTAATCTTCGACATGGCTTCGGCAGCAACGGCTACCTGCGACGACCAAATTGCGCTGGGGTCGTGCTCAACCCAACCCGGCTTGGGGAAAATTTGGTTAAACTCCTTCTGTGCTACCGAACGAATTGTTCCTTTTTTATCGAAAAGAAGTGCTCGGGAACTGGTGGTTCCCTGGTCGAGGGCTAATATAAACTGTTCCATATTCTTTTAATTTCTTTCTTACAAATATTGCAATATTGAACTTTAATTCAAATTCATTACGAACAAATCGGTTAGTTCAATAAATATTTTTTTGCAACATTTTGGAATTGTTCAACTTGAGACTTTTCCCATTCCTTGTCTTTTCCAAGTTCCTTTGCCATTACCTCAGCAACCCTGGGCGCAATTAAAATGCTTTCTCGAGCATCGAGAAGAATACTTCTGGTTCGACGTGAAAGGAAATCCTCAACCGTAATAGCCATTTCATTTCGAACAGCCCAAACAACCTGTGCTTGGTAAACCTTAAGCCTTTCGCTGAGCAAAACCTTACACTCGGGGTTTTCTTCCATTAATTTATATAGTGCATCGCTATCGGAACCATAGAAGCTAAGCGGGTTGGACAAATCCACATCGTTTTTGTATCCATGGATTGGTAAGTCCTTTGTTTTGGATTGGGTTTTACTCCATCCTTTCACCTTTTCAACCCTATCAACCATATCCTGCGCCATTCGGCGGAAAGTTGTCCACTTCCCTCCTACCATGGTAAACAGGTGAGAATTGGAAACAAATATTTTATGGCTACGCGAAATCTCCTTCGTTTTTTTGCTATCGCCTTTTGGTGCAGCCAACGGACGCAAGCCAGCAAAAATGCTGAGAACATCGTGGCGAGTTGGTGCTTTGATGAGGTATTTTGCCATAGTGTTAAGAATAAATTCTATTTCACTTTCAAGCGCCACCGGCTCAAGTGAGGCTGTATTTATTGGCGTATCGGTTGTTCCAACCACAAGTTTTCCGTGCCATGGAACTGCAAACAGAACCCTTCCGTCGTCGGTTTTTGGAATCATTAGCGCAGTATCGCTGGGCAAAAACGATTTGTCGAGAACCAAGTGAATGCCCTGACTGGGACGAATGGTTTTTTCCTTGCCCGGCTCGTCCATTTGAAGTACCTCATCGGCAAAAACTCCGGTTGCATTTAT
>CAZLXF010000272.1:0-3683 GCA_964563065.1 uncultured Rikenellaceae bacterium
ACTTTTCCTTGGGAATGCCTATCAGGTTGGTGTCGAGTTTTTCGTTCCCGTTGCCATCCTGGTAGATTGAGAAAACATATTGACCTGTAGGTAGAGTTAAATCCTTGGTTACAATTTCGTTTTTGGAGTAAAGAGTGAATGTAAGATAGGCCTCCCGGACTTTGTAAGTAGTTTCACTGTTAAAGATGGAAACGTAAATCTTCCCTCCATTCTTTTCAACGCCCTCAATTTTTAGCTTAGCAATAACTTGAGCCGATGCAATGGCTGAAAACACAAGCATTGTAAGGCCTAATATTATTTTTTTCATCTCAATTTATTTTTAGTAAAGTGATGTTCTTTTCCCGTGGCGTTGTGCTACTTTAATGGCATCGCGCCAATTGTAGTGAAGTGTTATTGCTCGTTGTTTACAGTTCGTTACGCAGAGCCTGCATAGGGTGCAGTCGAGTTCGCTTTTCGATATGGCTTTTTTTTCCTCGATTTGAATTATGCCCAATGGGCAAACCTTAACACATTGTCCGCAACCATTGCAGTTGTTATGATTAGTGGTTACCCTATCGCCCCGGAGAACCACCGATGAACCATTTGTGCCAATAGTATAATAGTTCGCCTTACCCTCACGAATTGGCAATTTGTTTTGTACTTGCAGATAGTAATCGGGCATACAGTGCTGTGGCATAGTTTTTTGCGCAAAACACACGGCTCTCTTCAAATCCTTCTCGTCGGGTTTACCTCTATGGCCACCGCCAATAATCACCCAGGGGCCAGTTTCGTCGTACCCACGAACTGAGAACTCGCCAATTATCCTCTTTTTCTTTTCAACAAGAGCATCCTTTAACGGCTGATGATATTTCCCAAGAAAAGGATTCCCGCGGCTCGAAATGATGAAAATATCTTGCTTACTGAAACTCAGCTTTTGTACTACTTCGAATAACTTTGGATGGTGCTTTCCAAAGTAAATACCCGAACCCAGACCAATGGTTTCGTAATCATCCAAATTAAGTGCTAGTGCTTCATCGGTGGAAATGTAGTTACAGCCGAGCGTTTGGGCCATTGCTCTTACGAGTTTCAACGTATTGTCGTTGTAAATCGACTCGCAGATAATTATGCATTTGTGGTTCATTATAGTTTGGTTTTTTAAAAGTTTATGAAACAGTTTAGTTTTAATTAACACTCAGATATTCAATTGCTACGGGCTTTAGCCCGTGGAATAAATGAGTAAGAAAAAATGGCTTTAGCCAAACATATATTGAGATTTATTGGGCTAAAGCCCGGTATTATGCTTTCAAATTCACCCACGGGCTAAAGCCCGTGGCAATTATCAAAGGGCTTTCTTTTATAAGACTTAAGCATTTTTTTAATCTTTTCAACTACTTCGAACTTCGACTCTGCTCATCACTCGATGCGGTAGATCGGTTGGCGCGGGTTTTGAACTCGCTTTTGCCAAAGCGGTAGTTAAAGGAAATATTTAGTCGACGGGTTTCGGCATGGGTTATCATATCAAGCTCCAAGTTGCCATATTTTGAGTAAACTCCCGATGAGCTGGTGTTGAAAATATCGCTGAACGAGGCTCTGATACTTCCTTTGTCGTTGAGCACCAGCATTTGCATACCCAAATCGACTCCATAACGTGGCTTAAGAATCATATTTCCGAATAGTTGTTTAGAAACATAATTTCCGCTTACCTCAAGGCTAATCCTGTGGGGCAGGGTAAAACTGTTGCTCACGTTCCCAATGTAGCTCCACTGTTTTAGTTCACCACCAATCGATTCCTTTGCTACAACATTCTTGTACATTCCAACTACGGTTCCATTTAATCGCCACCATTTGGTTGGTTGAAGTTGTACAGTTTCGCTCAGGTTAAAATCGTTTGAAGTGTCAAAGTTTTCTGTGGTTTGGTAGGCCGATTTTGTTTCCTCATCCTGATATATCACCTCTGTAAAAAGTCCATTGGTTCTATTAAACCCAATGTTTGTCATTAGTTTGCCGTTATAGCTGTAGTTAATCGACATTGAGTGAGTAAACTGAGGGCTCAATTTGGGATTACCAAGGTTGTAGGTATATGGATCCATCATCCACTTAAAGGGGTTTAGAACGTGGTAGTTGGGACGGCCAATGCGGTAACTGTACCTAAAGCCCAGCGACTGCTTTTGCGTTAGCGTGGGCTGAACGAAGAACGAGGGAAAAATATCGATATAGCTGTTATCCTCAACCTGACTGGTTGAAATGGAGTTTCCCTGCGAATTGGTATTTTCTACCCTTATGCCAAGTTGCACCGATGTTGATTTAAACTGGGCACGACCGCTCAGGTATCCAGCTTGAATATTCTCCTTGTACTGAAACTCATCATTCTGATTAATGTAACCCAGCAACGATGCTCTGCTATCGATGCTCACGAAGCTGGTTTTTAATCCTGCTTCCAAGGAGTAGATTTTGCTTATGGGATGGTTGTAGTCCAGTTTTGCGGAAAGTATATCAATTGTATTTAGAATAGTACTTGCAAGGTTCGCCTCTTTGTTTAAATCGACATTTTGTGCTCCAAAGTACTTGCTGGTTTGATCGGCAGGAGCGTCAAAATTGAATCGGGCGTAATCGGCATCAGCTGTAAGCGTGCGCCCAATCGTATCGATATCCCACTTATAGTTTGCATTAAATGTTTTGTTATCCCAGGCCATCAACCTGTCGGCAAAGCTGGTTACAGATGAATCAACGGTTGATGCACTGTTGTAAAAAGCGGTCAAACCGTCGTCGAGCATATTGTTTGAACCTTTATTCCCGTTAAGCATTATGCTCACAACGTGATTCTTTGCTATGTAGTAGTCGGCTCCAAGTTTGTAGTTGTGAGCATCACCATCGCTGTTGCTTTCGTTGGACATAAACGCGTAAGTTCCACTTGCATCGTTTGTAAAACGTCTGGTTCCTTCCATTTTGTAATAACCCTTCCAGTCGTAAAATGCGTAGTTTCCGTAAACGTTCACCTTGCCAAAATTCATATTCAGGTCGGCACCAGCATTTCCACCTACAGTGCGGGTAAATGTTACTCCTGTATTGACGTTCCCGTTGAATCCGGGAGCTTTATTGTGCTTGGTTTTTATGTTGATAATTCCCGAATTTCCCTCGGCATCGTATCGAGCAGAAGGGTTTTCAATAATCTCAATTGATTTAATATTTTTACCTAGCATTCCCTTTAGTATGGGCGCTAAATCCTTTCCCGAAAGCTGGGTTGGCTTATCGTCAATCATTATTATTACACCCTGCATCCCCTTCAGGGTGATATTGTCGTTGTTGTCGATATTTACACCGGGCGATTTTTTTAGAATATCATAAACACTCTCCGATGATGAGGTGATTGATGCATTGGGGTTAACAATGGTTTTATCCACCGTTTGCTCCACAAACGCATACTTGCCAGTAACCACAACCTCCTTAAGTTGTTGGGTGGATTCGTTTAGCACAATGGTTTTCTCAACCAATTGGTTTTTGGCATCGATCACTACTTTCTCGGATTCGTTCGATTCGTAACCGAGCATCCTAACGGATAGTAAATACTCACCATTATTCACATTTTCGATGGCAAAATTGCCGTTCTCATCACAAACAACTCCCTTCTCAATTTCGTTTGTACTGGAATTTATAAGAGCTGCCGTTGCGTATTCAACTGGTTGATTTTTAGAGTCAACCACCTT
>CAZLXF010000273.1:0-3680 GCA_964563065.1 uncultured Rikenellaceae bacterium
TTTCACGATGATTCCTCAAAGATTTTGAAGGTTTATGAAATTCAAAAATATTCTAATGGATACAACTTGTACACATATTCAACACCGGGTCCGTTGGCACCATTCTTAAGGGAAAATTATCCGGAAGTAACAGCCAGCGTTCGTTTTAACAATACAAGCGGAGTAATTGGTATAGGCGAAAAGGCTTTCAGGGATGATATGATTGGATTTACCGACAGTACGTTCTTTGATATTTTCAAGGTTGAGTTTGTTTCGGGAAGTAAGGATGAATGCCTAAACGATTTACGTTCCATTGTTTTAACAGAAGAGTTCGCAAATAAAATTTTCGGCAATACCGATGTTGTTGGCGAGAGCGTTAGAATTAATGGAACTCTTGAGTTCACAATTTCTGCAATAATAAAGGATTACCCAAAGAATTCAAATATTGGCTTTACGTGCCTAGTCCCATTTGAGAATATGAGTGATTTTGGTTGGTCGGGGCTTAATGAGTGGGGATGGAATTCGCATAGTACATATATCAGAATTAACGATTTGGCAATGGTTAATGATTTGGAAGTTAAGTTCAACCAAAAGTACCATGAGTTGCACCCCGACAGCAGAACAAGTTTTTACTATTTCCCTCTGGAAAGAGTACGCTTGTACAGCCCCGATCCAAATTCTTTCAGCTTAATAATCCTGGTTGGATTGATGGTGGCAATTGCTGGGTTTGTTTTACTTATTGCATCAATTAATTTTATCAATCTTATCACTGCCCGATCGGCAAACAGAGCGAAGGAAGTTGGTGTTCGAAAGGTTGTTGGTTCAAGTCGCAAGCAGCTAATTACACAATATTTCATTGAATCGTTCTTAACTACGTTAGCTTCGCTGGCAGTGGCAATTCTGATTGTCGACTTTGTATTGCCGGTGTTCAACCAGATTATAGGGATGGAGCTTCAGCTTTCATTCAATGATTTTAATCTGTGGATTAAGATTTTGGTAGTTGTTCTTGCTGTTGGATTTGTCTCTGGAATTTACCCTGCATTCGTCCTGTCATCGTTTCAACCTGCATCAGTTCTTAAGGGAAATATGCGCTCAGGAGCAAAGAATGCCGGTTTTAGAAAAGCTATGGTAATTATTCAGTTTACTCTTACCATTTTTATGGTTGTGGTAACATTCTATATGTTTCGCCAGCTGAAATTTATAAGCACGAAAGATATTGGAATGTCGCGCAAGAATGTTTTTTCCATTCCATTCCGAAATGAGATGCAATCCAACTATAAAAGTTTTATTAGTGAGCTTCGGAATGTTCCCGGTGTTTCCTATGCAACAAGTGTTTCTGATTTTCCCTTCAGAATAGGCTCGTCAACCAGTAGCATAAGATGGAGTGGGATTGATACAACCCAATCATACCTGTTCACGTTCACCAGCAGTGATGAGTACTTGATTGAAACAATGGGTATGGAAATGGCAGAAGGGCGATTCTACTCTTCTCAGTTCCCGGCTGATACAGGTTGTATTGTTTTAAACGAGGAGGCGGCAAAAATAATTGGATTATCTCCAATTATTGGTGAAACCATTACTGTTTGGGGACAGCCGAAACAAGTAATTGGAATAATTAAGAATTTCAACATGAGCCATATTTCTGATAAAATTAATCCGCTTTTTGTTTGGTACGGGCACGACAGGGCTCGCATGGTAATAGTGAAATCCGATTCGCCCTTTAGCGAAACAACAATGAATGGTGTTAGTGATGTTTTTGAAAAGTTTTATCCGGAGTATCCTTTCGAGTCAACAAACTTTGATGATGTTTATAATAGGATGTATTCTGCTGAAAAGCAAACTCAAACTCTGTTCGCCTACTTTGCAGTTCTTGCAATTATTATTTCCTGCATGGGACTTCTGAGCTTAGCAGCTTTTATTGCCGAGCAACAAAGGAAATCGCTTGTTCTAAGGAAAATTCATGGCGCAACAGTTCGGCAGGTTCTGTTAATTCTGTTGGGAAATTTCACAAAGTGGGTTTTCATTTCAGGATTAATTGCCCTACCGTTATCCTACATTTTTTTAAGAAAACTTTTTGCCGATTATGTGTATCATGCAACTTTTTCGTGGTGGATTTTTGCCGGTGCACTGCTTGCATCCCTGTTTGTTGCTGCAGTTACTGTTTTATATCAGGCCATTAAGTCGTCAAGAGTAAATCCTGCCGAAATATTACGGTACGAGTAAAAAAACATCCTAACTTTATGCTAAAAACAATAGCATAATGGAGGAAATAATTGTAAAAGGAAATAATTCGGAATCAAAGGTATACATTGGCGAAACAATTGAAAATATTGGTAAATACATTCCTGCGGAAAACGTTTTTATAATTACCGATAGCAACGTAATGGCCTACCATGGCTCAGCGTTTCCAAAGTTTCAAACCTATGCCATTGAGCCCGGTGAGGGCTCAAAAACCTTGCAGCAAGCTGCAGATATTTTTCAGTGGCTTTTAAGTTTGGAGGCCGATAGAACTTCTTTTATTCTTGGTATTGGAGGCGGAATAGTTTGCGATTTAGCTGGTTTTGTAGCCTCAACATTTATGCGGGGTGTTGATTTTGGTTTCGTTTCAACTACGCTGCTTTCGCAGGTTGATGCCAGCGTTGGTGGGAAAAATGGGGTGAATTTGGAAGGCTACAAGAATATTGTTGGAACATTCAACCAGCCAAAATTTGTTATTTGCGATACTTCTATGATAGCAACCTTGCAGGAGGAAGAGCTAACCAACGGTTTAGCAGAAATAGTAAAGCATACGCTAGTTGCCGACAGGCAAATGTTTGAGTATATTGAACAGAATGTTTCGAAGGTTCAGGAGCTTACGGAAAATTTTGCCAAGGAGTTGGTAAGCCACTCGGTAAAAATTAAAGCGAGCATCGTTTCTGCCGATGAAACCGAACGAGGTTTACGTAAAAAGTTGAACCTTGGCCATACCTGGGGGCATGCTGTTGAAAAGGTTACCGGATTTTCGCATGGGAAAAGTGTGAGCGTTGGGTTAGAATTTGCTGCACGCTTTTCTGTTTCAAAAGGTTACCTCTCTAATCGTGATTATATGCGGATAATGAATCTGCTTCGGGAACTCAATCTTCCAATTTGTATTAAAGTTAGCCCACAAAAAATTTTTGAAGCAATGAAGAAGGATAAGAAAAAGGCGGCAGATTACATTGACTTTGTGTTTATGAAAGGAATTGGCGAGGTTAACGTGGAAAGGGTTTCCTTCGATGAAGTTGACTTGTTTCTTGCTAAAACCTTGGGAAACTCCTTAACCAGTTAAATACTATGTGTTTGCCCAAAGGTGTGAGTATCGACTCGGGGTGAAACTGCACTGCGCAAATGTCAAACTCTTTATGGCTTAAGGCCATAATTCTTCCATTAGCATCGGTTGCATCAATCCTTAGATTATCAGGGAAATTTTGGGTTGAAACCACCCACGAGTGGTAGCGTCCCACTTCAATTTGGTTTGGTAGGTTTTTGAACAGGTAATGTTTTGGCTCGCAAATTTCTATGGTTGATGCTATGCCGTGGTAAACTTTTTCCAAATTCTCCAAATTTCCACCAAACACTTCTCCAATAGCTTGTTGACCCAGACAAACTCCTAGTATTTTTTTTGTTTTTTTATACTTTTCAATTACAGGAATTAGCAGCCCCGATTCGTTGGGTAACCCCGG
>CAZLXF010000274.1:0-3660 GCA_964563065.1 uncultured Rikenellaceae bacterium
TTGTAATAATTTATTTTCAAGAAAGTTGTTGTTGGTAGAATTTTAAAAGTTCTGCTACAATTCTGTTGTTATCCAAATTTTTAAACGCAAAATCTTTGGCGGAATCGCCTAGGTTACTACAAATTTCTTGGTTTGTGAGAAGAACCAGCGTTTTTGCGGTAAAGTCGTTTGCCGTATCGGCAATCATAATTTCTTTGCCATCGGTAGCGTCAATCCCTTCGGCACCAATTGATGTGCTAACAATGGCTTTGCCAAGCGACATGCCCTCAACAATCTTAATCCTCATGCCGCTTCCTGAAAGCAGCGGAACAACCATTACAGCCTTTGAGCACATGAATTCTTTCGAATCGGGAACTTCACCAAGAAATTCAACGTTATTGTACTTTGTAATTCTATTTATAAAATCATTTGAGGCGTTTCGTCCGGCAATGTAGAATTTAACCGAAGGGATTTTGTCAACTATTTGTTGCCAACAATTATCGAGAAACCATAGTAGTCCCTCGCGGTTGGGAATCCAGTCGAGTCCGCCAAGGTGAAAAACCGAAGGGAATTCAACCTCCGCCTTAGCGTTCTCGTTGCTACCCAAAAGGAATCCGGTTCGGCAGGTGAACGAAGGCTTTGAGCAGCCCATTGCTTTCAATATTTTTTCATCCCTCAGGGAAATTGGAACCAGCAAATCAACCTTGCGGAGCGCTTTAGTCTCCATCAATTTTACCCTTCGGGTAAGAATGTTGAGGTAGATTCTTTTCAGGAAATTCTTTTCGTTCTGTGCAGTTCTTTTCCAAATTTCCCACTCCACGTTGTGTGCCCTAAGCGAAATGGGCGAATTAGAAATTTTCCGAATGGTATCAATGTATGGCGCAAGGTACAACCCTTCAAGTTGAATAATGTCAAAGGATTCACTTTTCAGCGTATTCTCAACTTGCTGTTTAAAATCTTCCGAAATAAACCTTTCTGCATTGTATGGGAGTTTTGAAAAGAAAAGGTTGAACAATGCTTTTGCTGGAGAAATGCGTGTATCAACAAACGTAGTTTTGAAACTAATTGAATTTGAAATGCATTCAGGAATATCCTTCTCTGTGGTAGGATGCTTTGGCGTTGAAATAGCCAAAACAGTTACATCTGCTCCAGCGTTTTTTAAGCCCAGCGCCATGTTTAAAGTGGCAAAAGCTCCTCCATCGTTTGGAGGGTAGGGGACTTTATTGGCAATCAGCAGAATTTTCATTATTACCTACTTCGAGGCATTTTTAGCCCTTCGAATCTTGTTTAAACGAACAAACTTTTTAATAGTTTGAAGGTAGTAGTCGGGGTTAAGAATTACTGAGTCGGTAGTAGCTTTATAGGACAGGAAAGCACCGAGAGGAAGCAGAATGAAGGATGAAATCCACATGCCAAATTCGGGTTGCCAAACAAGCTCGCGAACAAACTTTTCGCCGGTAAGCGAAATAACATAGTAAAGCACAAAAAACAGAACCGAAATTACAACGGGCATTCCCAATCCACCTTTCCTAATAATGGCACCTAAGGGTGCCCCAATAAAGAAGAATACAAGGCAGGCGAATGAAAGAGAAAGCTTTCGGTTCCACTCAACCCGGTGGCGTGCAATGTATTTGCCACGATGGTAGAATTCATCGGTTGATGAAGTTACGTAGTTTTTTGCTGCCCTAGCGTTTGCAAGTGCCCTTTCTATGGTTCGCTGCTTCATTTTTTCGGGCATGGAGTTGATAATTGAGTCAACATTCAGCGTGTAGGTTGCAACAATTCCGCTGTCGCGTCTGGATCCGAAAGGATTTCGGATAAGCGTAGATTGAAGCAACGTTTTTTGAAACGATTCCTTTCGTTTGGCTAGTTCAATTTCAAGCGAATCGCTGGAATTATCCAGCTGGTTTAGGTTCATTACCTGAAAGTTGCTTTTGAACAGATCCTCATTTGTACGTTGCAACCCAAAGCCTTTTAGCTCAAGCGCAGCAATTTGTTCTTCGAACTTATTTCTGCGTGCTGGAAATTTCCTAACGGTTCGGCGAGCATGTACACCCTCCTTCATCTCCTCGTAAGTGTAGCCATTATAAAGGGTAACAATCATGTGCTTTTCATCGTCGGTAACCTGCATGTAGCCCGAGTCGGCAACGGTTACAACCAGGTTTCCTTCATTCGAACGATGATCGTAAATCATTATTTTTCGCATCAGGTTGGTACGAGGATCCTTCTGTGCAACCTTTATGCTATAGCCGTCGATATCATTATTAAAAACGCCCGGTTTTATTTGTAGTTCAGGTCGTTGTTGTTTAACATCGTATAGCAGCGACGATATTTTAAGGTTTGTATGAGGAAGTACGTTGTTTGCAAAAAAGAATGCAGCAGCAGAAACAATAAATACGAGAACAATGAGTGGACTCATAATGCGTGGAAGCGAAATGCCAGCAGATTTCATTGCTAGTAGCTCATTGTTTTCACCCAGATTTCCTAAGGTCATTAGTGAAGCAAGAAGTGTTGCCAGAGGAAGTGCCATAGGCACTAAACCTGCCGAAGCGTATAGTAGGAGTTCGAGAATTATATCAACTTCGAGACCTTTACCAACCAGGTCGTCAATATATTTCCAAAGAAATTGCATCAAAAGAATAAACATCACAATAAAAAAGGTCATAAAAAGAGGACCCAGGTATGATTTTAACACAAAGCGATGTAATGTTTTCATCAGCAGTTATTTATGTTGAAATACGATTATTGGCTTGTAAGTAGCACAATTTTCCCGTTAGAAATACTAACGCAAAAGTAAATGTTTTATGCTATGGAAGTAGAACTAGATGAAGAAAATGTGGTTTTTAAACAAAAAATAGGGCGTAGCTATACACCCTAAGCAAATCTAATACAGGCTGAAAGAATTATAAACCAAGCTGCCTTTTTAGTTCGCCAACCTGATAGTTCCAGAGAGAAACAGCATCTTCGGTGTCATCGTCGTCGTTGAGCTGTTCGGTAATATTAAGAGCGAGTTCTCCGGTAAGTTCATGCTGTGTTATTCGGAACTCAAAGAAGGAATCGGGGTCGATGGACCCGTCATCGTTTAGCCAGCTAAAACGCACGTACTTATTTTCTTTTTTTGAAAGAAGCTGGGCTTTATTTTCAGCTTTATCCCAAATAAAGGTGAAGATATCGTTATTAACATTAACGTCGTCGGCAAACCACTCTGAAAGGCCTGATGGTGTGCTAAGACGATTAAAAAGTATGTTTGGCGAGGTGTTAATTGTAAATTCCAGCTCAATTTTGCTATTCACATTCACATTTTCCATTTCGTTAGGTTTATTCCAAAGCTGTTTTGTTACACTTTTTTACTAATCCTTACTGCAATATAACATCTTTTTTAAATTACCAGTATGTTTTGGAACCTTTTTTTATTAACAGTAGCACCTGATAAATGTTAAAAAACCTCTATGTCGCCTGTATATCGGCAAAAAAAATAGTCGTATTTTCTTTACCAAATGCTTGTTGTAATTAAAATTATTTATACTTTTGCCCCGCAAAACGGGAAACTATAGCAAAGAATCCCGAAGCGTTGGTGAAGTAAAAAAGAAAAGAGTATTTTTGACGTAATGGCGAGGTAGCTCAGCTGGTTAGAGCGCATGATTCATAATCATGAGGTCGGCGGTTCAATCCCGCCTCTCG
>CAZLXF010000275.1:0-3651 GCA_964563065.1 uncultured Rikenellaceae bacterium
TAGAAGTAACGTTGCCTCCGCTTTCTGCAGAATTGGACGTAATGGATGAAACCTCTGAAGTGGTTACGCTTGGAAGAACCGACTGGGTTTGAAAAGAAACCTCATTTCCATAGGCTGTTCCATCGGAGTTTGTGGCGTAGGCTCGAACGTAGTAAGTTTCCCCCGGCTCAAGGTTAGTGATGTTGCAAACGAAAGGTCCGGTTCCGTTCCCTGCATCCCAAAAATTATCGGTAATAGATGGCTGGTTATTAGTGCTCCAGCAAACGCCCCGCTGCGAAACAGCCAATCCTCCATCATCGATAACAATACCGCCACAGGTTGCTTGTGTTGCCTCAATACTGTTAACTTCATTGGTAGTTACCGTTGGAATTGAGGTTTTCTCTTGGCATCCTTGAAAAGCAAAGAGAATGGCAAGCATTGTAAGGGCAAGGTATCTGAGTTTGAGTTGTTGCATCGTTGAAACGTTAGGTTTTAACTTGTAATACTACAAAATTATTGGGTTTGTTTCAGAAATACTCGATAAAATCCGCTTTGATATCTAGTATAATTGATAAGAATCACTTTCCATAAAAGTTACACTAAAGAAAAACTGCTTTTTTTAGCAAGGACAAGCCTCACTCAATAAATAGAATGAACATTACGAAATATCATTAAAAAAAATGCCAATTACGCCGAAAGTTATATTATTTAAGGCTGTTAAACTGTTTGACCTTAATTTGTCGTTATCTTTAGGGGGTACTTACTACCACACAAAAAAAAACCGCCATGGTAGGCGGTTTCCTTTATTAATAGTAAATGAATCCTACTTTTTTATAAGTTTTTGCACTATTCTTTCACCATCCTTCTTTTGTAATGAAATTAAATAAATTCCCTGCGAAAGTTTATCAGTAGAGAGATGTACCAATTCCTCACCATTAGGTTCAACAACCATCACTTTTTGACCAATTATGTTTGCTAATGAAATTGAGGATATCTCTCGTGAGTTGCTAATTGTTAGGCTATTGTTGAATGGATTTGGGTACACATTAGGAATGCTTGAAGTTTCAACATTTACATCGGTTGATTGTGTGAAGATTGCATTTACCGATGAGTTTACACTGATTGTAAAGGTTTGCGGGTTGGTGCTCCCTGAAATATCGCCTGTCCAACTATCAAAACTCCACCCATCATCAGGCATTGCTTCAATACTAACCTCAGTACCATCGTATAGTTCTATAGCTTCGGTGTATTCCTCTCCATCAACTTCTACGGAGCCGTTACCTTCAATCGTAATTTCGAGTGAATACTTTTGTTTTTCAACAAAAGTAGCAACTAGTGTTAAATCTTTATCAACAGTGATGTTTATTGAGTTTTCTGTTTCGTCAATATCGCCACTCCATCCTTCGAAATTCCAACCAAAATCGGGAATTGCTGTTAGGTTCAATTCTGTTCCTTCGTATATCTCCAAGGGCTCAATATATTCAACATCATCAATTTCCACTTCCCCGTTACCTTCAATGGTAAGGGTAAATGAGTATAATGCTTTCTGCTCACCCGAAATGGCAACGCTATCGATACAAACTCCATGACCTCCCTTGGCAATTCCTTCGAAAGCAAGGTAGTATGAAGAAGTCAAAGGTTCGGGAAGCGTAAGTGTAACTTTTGTCCATTCTGCAATGCTTTCTGAAAACTCAGCGTTTTCTATTAAAGTCCAATCTTCTTCATCTCCACCCTTATAGAAAACCCTTAACTCATCCTGAAGTCCTGCATTTTCCTCAAGAAAATACCAAAAAGTAAGTTCAGCATTATTTAAACTTGTAAAATCGAACTCTGGAGATACCAAACGAGTTGTATCCTCTTGGCTATCTAGGTTTTTTAACAATGCAAAGTAATCTCCCTCATAGGCTTGTGAAGGGTTTGCTTCGTTTTCAGCAACTACTATCCACTCTTCGCTTCCCTCAACAACAGAGTTCTGTAGCCACCAATCGGCAAACTCAGCTACATCTCCTTCAAAACTATCTACCCAAGGATACGAATCAATAACAAGAACGAATGTTTCTGCTTCAGTTACAATGCCTTCAGACCATAAATCTTCATTATACTTTGTCCAAATTTTGTAGAAGTAAGTTTTTTTTGAATCTAAGTCCATGTGCGAAAACTCGCTTTCTATTCCCTGGTAAAGGACTGTTCCTCCATCAGGTATCAACTCTTCTGCAGAATAATTTACCCCTTCTTCAGGTACACCAAAGTCACCCGTTTCGGAGTATGCAAGAAGTACCTCTTTCTCATAAGGAAGTGTCCAAGAAATATCTATCTGGCTTTCTGAAACTGGTGTTGCAATAAAATTTTCTGGCTCGATTATTACCAATTCAAAGTCGAAAGAAACTGTTTTGGCATCAGCATCTCTCATTATATTTGTAATAGTTTTCTCGGTATTTTTACCCGCCCATGATTTTGAACTAGGGGTTGTTTCATCAGTAAACGATGTTTTCCCACTTAAACCGGTCCAAGTGCAAGTTGCGTGGTTAATATTACCGTAACTATTAGGGTTACTTGCCGGATCTGAAGGAGCATTGGCAGAAACAGGATACATCCTTTGAGGATGGGTGTTATTTATTGAATTAGAATACATTGCTGACATAACTCCACTGTGAACATGATAAATTAACATTCCACTTCCAGGAACAGCACTATCAAATCCCTTTTTTTCTCTATACTCAATTAAAAAATACTCATTACTAGTTTTTGTATTATACCTATAATAACTAGAACTATCATCTATGGTATTAAATAAAACTACAGATTTATCCCGATCTAATAACTTAACATTTGCCCATTTATAAATCATAGTCTTTGTAAATGCATTATGATGAGCAGGTGTTACACCTCCATTATTCCAAGATCCTCCAGCCATCATATCCCAATTTCCTGTCCCTACATAATTTCCTCCAGTGTGATAATTTGTATCATAGTAATCAGGAGCACCCAGAACATGTCCAAATTCATGGCAAATCACTCCAATTGCTGTTATATTATTTCCAGAAGAACCTCTTAACTCCGCTGAGCAAGAGTATCTAGAAACAAATTTACCATCACATGAAATTGGTGAAATTGCCCATGCATGAGCCCAAATTGCATCTGCTCCTCCACCTGCTTCTTCTCCATAACCAGCATATATTACATAAAGACCATCAACATATCCATCATTATCATTGTCGTATTGTGAAAAATCAACTTCAGCATTTGCTTGATTTACTGCTTCCTTAACCATTTCCCTTGGATCACTATCATTACCATTATCCGTATTCTCTCCATAATAACTCATATTCTGAGAAACTGTATATGGACCTACAACATCAACCGTTAGGTTAAACTGCTGGTACGAATTTTCAAGATAGTAATCTTTAACACTTCCTGTAGCTCCTCCTGTACTGTAACCAACTTGGTTGAATAAAATATCAAAATCATCATGAGTTTTTGTGAATTCTTTGTCCTTAAAACCTACTAAAATACATATTAACTTTCTATCACCAGTAGTAGGAAAGTCTTTACTCGATTCTTGCTTACCAACTTCCCACAACTGTTTCATTATACCTACTTGTTCATCACTAAAAAATAAACCTTTTTTTAGGTTTAACAAGAATGTCTTTTCTGAACTAGCTCTATTCTCAT
>CAZLXF010000276.1:0-3638 GCA_964563065.1 uncultured Rikenellaceae bacterium
ATTAATACTACCGACGACAATCTCTTCTACTTCCCAGTAAACGATGGATCGGTTGGTTTAACAGCACTTTTTGATGATGACGGCTACGGAGAAATGGATATATACGAAATTGAGATTTTCCTTCCACGTTACCAAAAAGCCATCATATCATCAACCGATTTGTACACAAGAAGCACTGAGTTACCAAAGAAAACGCTGGTTATTGACACCATCAATTCGCCCGGTTTTGCACTTGTTGACCCATCGAAACAAACACACATGCAATACATTAACCCCGATAAAAAGTTTAAAATATTTTTTGAAGGAAAAGGGTATGGCATTCGCGATCAAGCCAAATTAGCTCAAAAAATTGTTCCAACTGTGCCTACAGTTGAAGCTAATAAAATTGAAGTTACCAAGCAACCCATTGTTGAATTACCCACGAAGGAGAGCCAAGAAGACTCATTGTTGCGTCAAGTGCTTAAGAATCTTCCTCCTGTTGAAAGCACGGAAAACCTTGCAGAACAAGATAGCAATGCTGGCACTGAAACCATAGAGCAACAAACTAAAGCTACTTCAACAGAAGGAAAAGCATATACTGAAACCGAGCTGGAACTTAAAGCAAGGGAAGTTGAAATAATTTCGAAACTACTTATAAGCATTGCCGACGAAGAAGTAAAACCGCTTATTGAAAACGCAATTGTACGTTCGTGGCAAGTTCCTCCGAGCCTGCTTTTGCTACAAACTACACGTTTAGCAATTGCAGCCGATTCACTTGGATTATCGGAACAATTTCTCGAAATTTTCACAAAGCTACTCGATGTAATCAGTCAGAATAACGATAACCTTTCACTACAATCGAGGCATATTACTTCCAAGGGTCAAAATGAAAACTTTTTCTACACCCTTCAACAAATAAAAAGGGGAGCATCACCAGGGCTATCGCAAATTATTGATAACGCAATTATCTCCGACCCAACCATCAACAGCTTCGAATCGTTATGGAAGTATCTATCGAAGAATTCTAGTAACGAAATTCAGCAGTACATATCTGAGCTACTTTCACTTTTTGCAAAGTATAGCATAGAAGAGTACTTCAACCTAACCGATTCGCAAAAGGAGTTGGTATACAAACAAGCCACATCAACTAAAGACAATAAAACTGCATGGCTAATTGCAGGAGGTTTCATTATAGCCATTTCGCTACTTTATTTCATACTTATTGCACGAAAGAAGAAAAGGAGGAAGAACCAAAACTAAAACACGAAAAGTTAATAAGTACCAAAGTAAGCTAAGAAAATTTAAGCGAAACAACTTTTTACATAATTTTGCATCAAATAAAACACACAAATATGAGCGTAAACAAAGTAATTTTAATTGGCAACGTTGGGAAAGACCCAGAAGTTAGGCATCTTGAAAATGGTGTAACTGTTGCTCGATTTCCCCTTGCAACTAACGAAACCTATACCGATAAGAGCGGACAACGAGTAACCCAAACCGAGTGGCACAACATAGTTGTATGGAGAAACCAGGCAGAAATTGCTGAAAAATACGTAAAAGCAGGCAAACTCCTTTACATTGAGGGCAAGCTTCGTACATCGGTATTCGAAGACAAAGAAACCGGCACAAAAAAATATTTTACTGATATTCAGTGCAGTAACTTTAGGTTCCTGGGGCCAGCCAACACCTCCGATGCTCCTCAGCAGGAAAGTGTTTCATCGGCAAGTTCCCCTCAAAACGAACCGGAACCACCAATGCCTGAACCTGAAGACGATTTACCATTCTAAATTTCAAATAGAAACAACTCCGTATTTTGGCTAACATTTTGCACACAAGTGTAATGCTGGTATTATTTCTCCCTGAAGGGCTTACTTTTGGGGTTATTGCTGGCTTAATAGTTTTAGCGGGGCTACTCATTCTTTCGAGTTTAGTTTCCGGATCGGAGTCTTCGTTTTTTTCGCTTAGCCCTACACAGGTTAACAAGCTAGAAGAGGAGGCTGGGAAAACTAGTAAAACCATTATTGACTTGCTAAGAAAGCCGGAGCAACTTCTTGCCTCAATCCTAATCGCCAACAACCTAATAAATGTTGGTATTATTATTCTTTCAGCGTACCTAACAAATACATTATTTGATTTTTCTGGCTCTGAAATTTTGGGTTTCATTATTCAGGTGGTTGTAATAACTTTTATCCTCCTGCTTTTTGGCGAGATTATGCCAAAAATTTTGGCAACATCTAAACCACTTCCCTTTTCACGGTTTATGGCTTTACCCCTGCTAATTCTTACAAAAGTTCTAAAACCATTCAACTACCTGCTTGTACGTTCAACCGCCCAGGTTAGCAGACATTTTAACCCGAAAAGGAATATCTCCATCGACGATCTAAGTCAGGCTCTCGACATTACCTCGGGCCAACACCCCGAGGAACGTAAAATTTTGAAGGGAATTGTAACCTTTGGCCACATTGAAGTTCGAGAAATAATGAAACCTCGACTCGACGTTGTGGCCGTTGACCTAACAACAGGTTTTAACAAGCTTAAAGCCATTGTTGTTGAATCGGGGTATAGCCGCATACCCGTTTACAACCAATCCTTCGATGAAATTGAAGGAGTTTTGTACGTTAAGGACCTGTTGCCATACATACACGAAAGCGACGATTTTAACTGGCAGAGGCTAATTCGCCAACCCTACTTTGTACCCGAAAGCAAGAAAATAAACAAACTCCTTTCGGAGTTTCAAGCCAATAGAATTCACATGGCCATTGTTGTTGATGAGTACGGCGGAACCTGTGGCATTGTTTCGCTCGAAGACATTCTAGAAGAGATTGTTGGAGAAATATCCGATGAGTCCGACGAAGAAATATCGCTCTACACAAAAATTGACGATTACAATTACCTATTTGAAGGTAAAATATTACTGAACGATCTGTGTAAAGTTCTCAACCTCAACGATTCAATTTTCGATAGCGTACGAGGTGAAGCCGAAACCCTTGCGGGGCTTATTCTTGAAATCACGGGACAACTGCCTGAGAAGAATACAATTATTAACCACAAGCAGTTCAGTTTTACTATCGATTCTGTTGACAACAAGCGGATTAAACGTATAAAGCTAACCGTTAAAAAAGCCAGCCAAGAATGATGCTAAAGCGAAATTCTGTAAGGTTATCACTGCTTCTTTTTAGTTTTCTAATGGCTTTTGGCTGTAACGAAAGTTCAACCCCAAAGCCCAGAGGCTATTTTCGTATTGATTTCCCTGAGAAAAGTTATCGTTTACTCGACAGCATCTACCCATACAATTTCATGTATCCAACCTACGTTGAAGTTATTGAGGATAATAGTTGGAACGCAGAAAAGTATTGGATTAATTTAGATTACCCCCAGTACAAAGCACGCATACACATTAGCTACAAGAATGCGCAAGGGAAACTCGATTCGCTACTAGAAGATTCTCGCAAGCTAACCTACAAACACGCTCTGAAGGCTGATGCCATAAATGAGAAGGTTTTTTCCAATCGGCAAAACCATGTTTATGGCGTTTTGTACAATATAAAAGGTAATGCCGCAAGCTCGTGGCAGTTTATGGTAACCGACTCCAGCAAACATTTTTTGCGCGGAGCGCTATACTTCTCTGTTACACCAAATAAAGATTCCCTATCTCCTGC
>CAZLXF010000277.1:0-3631 GCA_964563065.1 uncultured Rikenellaceae bacterium
AAAACTCCTTTCAGAATTCTTCTTCTTTCAATAGTTTTAGTAATTGTTTCCCTGCCAAGCATAAACCTTTTAGCCTCGTTGAATGCCAAAATTCCAATGGCACAATGGATGATTGATATGGAGATGGCTGCCCAGAATGCAGTTAAGGCACTTCTTTCAACCAACAGCACAAAAGTTATGTTGCTCAACTTTTTTATGGTTGCCATTTTACCGGCTGTTGCCGAAGAGCTCCTTTTTAGGGGAGTTATTCAGAAATTCTTATGCAGCGGCCTAAAAAACACATTCTGGGGGGTTCTGCTCACTGCAATAGCTTTCAGCGCAATACACATGCAGTTTCAGGGATTTATACCGCGGCTGGTACTAGGGCTTCTTTTCGGGTACCTCTACGTATGGAGCAAATCTATTTGGGTTCCTATTACGGTTCACTTTGTGAACAACGGTTTGGCTGTAATTGTGTATTATTTAATTGAAAGAGGAAACATACCCTCACAGGCCGAAACCTTTGGTGAAATTGGAGTTTACTGGCAAGCAGGATTAGTTAGCCTACTTGCCGCAGGGACTTTAACCTGGATAATCTACAGGGAAAGCCTAACTCTTAATGAAGTCGACGAAACTGCGCTCGAGTAGCTGTAACCCTTGCAGCTCATTTTTCCGGTACACGTATACCAAACCGTACTCCTTGGCACGTTCACGGCGCTCGTCGTCGGATAAATCCTTGAAGTAATCCTCCACCTCATTCCAAATGTTAAGAATCAGCTCATCGGCTTTAGTTCGAAGTGAGTCAAGTTCTACCAGGGACCTAGCAGTATTCTGTTGAAGAATTCGCTGGTGATTGTAGGCGTCAACAAAATTTTCGTAGCGAACTTTTACAACGGCAATGGTTGGGTTCGTTATTGGCGATTGTCCCTTGCTGGTTCGTTCTGTTTCTCCCTTTATTATTTGTTTCCCCAAATCTATCAGCTCTTTATCGGTATTTAAGGAAGGCAACTTGCGTTCATCAATGTCCATCCCGTAAACCTCCCTTACCTTCTCGGGGAGTTCGCCCCTGGCAATTGCCATGTTAAGCACTTGAATAAAGTGCGACAGGTAAAGCTTTGCCTTTTTATGAGCCGTCTGGTAATCCTTATTCTTCTCCACTTGAACATTGTAGGCTGCCCTATAATTTGCCATAGCTTTTTCAAACGAATTTATGAACAGCTCAACCTTTGTAAAAGTACTCTGCGAGTATGCTAGGTTAAACGGAGGCAAATCTTTTCCCTTTTTCAGCGCAGATTTTAGCGCACGTAAACGTGCACTGTCGGTGTTTGGTAGGCGACGGTATGGCATAGCTGCTATTGTTAGTTTCGTGTTGATAAAGTGCGAATATAACTATAGTAAACAGAAAAACAATGCTATTCGCAAAAAATTTTTTAACTATTTACAAATTGTTTACCAACTACTTAAATTGCGAACGGCTTACTTTAGCCTACAGACCAGACGTATTCTCATGATCAGATAACAGTCATTGCAAAAAAACATTCCATCAAAAAAAATTATCTTTGAAAGTTATTTAACCCAAAAAAAATACAATGGCTTATGTACGGTAAAATAAAAGATTTCTTAGCAAACGAGCTTAAGGCTATTGAGGATGCTGGATTATATAAAAAGGAACGCATTATAACCACTCAACAGCAAGCAAAAATAAAGGTTAGCACCGGTCAGGAAGTTTTAAACTTCTGCGCTAACAACTACCTTGGCCTCTCCAACCATCCTCGTTTAATCGATGCAGCAACCCGCGCATTGCAATCGCATGGATTTGGCATGTCGTCGGTTCGTTTTATCTGTGGAACACAGGATATACACAAGGAATTGGAAAAGAAAATCTCCGAATACTTCGGCATGGAGGACACCATTCTCTACATTGCCGCTTTCGATGCCAACGGAGGAATTTTCGAACCAATTTTTGGCGAGGAGGATGCAATAATCTCCGATGCCCTGAACCACGCTTCCATTATCGACGGAGTTCGTTTGTGTAAAGCCCAACGTTACCGTTACAACAATGCCGACATGGCCGACCTTGAAGAGAAGTTGAAACTTGCACAGGCTCAACGCTTCAGAATTATCGTAACCGATGGCGTTTTCTCAATGGATGGCAACGTGGCTCCACTTGATAAGATTGTTGAGCTGGCCGAAAAATACGATGCATTGGTAATGGTTGACGAAAGTCACTCAGCTGGTGTTGTAGGAGCAACCGGACGTGGAGTTACCGAGCAGTACAACTGTCGTGGCAAAGTTGACCTAATAACAGGAACACTTGGCAAAGCTTTTGGCGGTGGCTGCGGTGGTTTTACTACCGGGAAAAAAGAAGTTATCGACATGCTTCGCCAGCGTTCGCGCCCATACCTTTTCTCGAACTCAATGCCTCCGGCAATTGTTGGTGCAGGAATTGAGGCGTTCAACATGCTTGAGCAAAGCAATGAGCTGCACGAGAAACTAATGGAAAACACCAGCTACTTCACTGTAAAAATGAAGGAAGCCGGCTTCGACATCAAGCCAACGCAGAGCGCCATTGTAGCAGTTATGCTTTACGATGCGAAACTTTCGCAGGATATGGCTGCAAATCTTCTTAACGAGGGAATTTATGTAATTGGTTTCTACTATCCGGTAGTTCCTAAGGATCAGGCAAGAATTAGGGTACAGGTTTCAGCTGGACACTCACGCGAGGATTTGGACAAATGTATTTTGGCATTTACCAAGGTTGGAAAGAAGCTTGGCGTAATTAAATAGTCAACAAAAAAGGAAACAAACAAAAAGAGGCTGTATCAAAAGAATATTCTGAACTGAAAAGTTTGAAAATCAGATAAATTATTTTTTGAGACAGCCCCTTTTCTATTTAGAACAACCCATGAATCTGCGCATCGATCTTATCGATAACATAGCGCAAATCGGTAGGTTTCTCAGAGAAGTTCAGGTTATCAACCTCAACAATTAACATCTTTTCGTACTTGTAGCCACTAATCCACGCCTCGTAGCGCTCGTTGAGACGCTGGAGATAATCGAGGCGAATGCTCTTCTCGTAATCGCGACCACGTTTCTGAATCTGGTTTACCAACGTTGGAACCGTTGCTCTTAGGTAGATTAGCAAATCGGGCGGCTGAATTAACGAACACATTAAATCGAAAAGGCTTTTATAGTTATCGAAATCGCGGGTTGACATTAAGCCCATGTCGTGAAGGTTGGGCGCAAAAATGTGGGCATCCTCGTAAATTGTGCGATCCTGAATTACCTTCTCGCCGGAACGGCGAATATCAACAATTTGGTTAAAGCGGCTGTTGAGGAAGTAAATCTGAAGGTTGAAGCTCCAGCGCTGCATGTCCTCGTAAAAATCGTTCAGGTAAGGGTTATCATCAACATCTTCATAATGTGGCCTCCAACCATAGTGGCGAGCGAGCAAACGGGTAAGCGTGGTTTTTCCGGAGCCAATGTTTCCTGCAACAGCTATATGCATGATTTCGAATATTATTGGATTTTTTAGAAAACCTAAAAATACAAAACAAAACGGAGTTTACACGGTTGGCTAGTCGATTTTTTTACACAATTTGAAAGCTATGCCATCGAAGCACATGGCTTGCCCCTGAATACTAAGTGGAAG
>CAZLXF010000278.1:0-1615 GCA_964563065.1 uncultured Rikenellaceae bacterium
TGAGGATGAAAATAATGCTTCGCCCGAGGAAGCAATCATCTCAAAGGAAAAGAAAGCAATGGTTAAGAAAACCATAAACAGCTTACCCGAAAACCAACGGATAGCATTTATACTAAGCAAGTATCAAGACTTGTCGTACAAAGAAATTGCTGAAGTAATGGATCTTTCGCTTTCGTCGGTTGAATCGTTGTTATTTCGAGCAAAAGCCAACCTTCAGAAAAAATTATCAGCAGAGTTCAAAAAAAATTAATGGCAAGCGCAAGTTTTTAAACAAGATGTTGTCTAAACTAATAAAGAGCAAAACAATGAACTGCAAAGAGGTAAATAGCAAGCTAATAAAATACATCGATAAAGAACTCGAAGCAAACCAGCTTACTCAATTCGAGGAACATCTTTCGGTTTGCAGTGAGTGTAAGAAGTTAACTGAAGCAATGAGTTTGGTTTACAGTTCAATTGAAACTGAGAAAAACAGCTTCGCTCCAAACCCATTTATGGGTGAAAAAATTTGGGCGAAAATTCAATCCAGTCAAGAAAACCAAACCGAAACTGTAACACCTATTCGCAGGGTATCATTGGCATACATTGCTGCCGCAGGTATTTTCCTGGGAATTGCATTAGGCACACTTTTCAGTAACCTAATATTTACTGGAGCAAACGAAAGCACCGAACAAACCTGGACACAGCTGGCCGACGAGTATTTCCCAGCAGATATTTACGAACCATACGAAGATTTAGCCGATACATCAAAATAGAAAAGCCATGAACAATTCAAACAATAGGGTACTAATTGGAATAGTAGTTCTGCTAGCCGCAATTAACATAGCCATTTTAGTTACCATCGGCTTTAACTACGCACGACGAGATAACGGTTTCCGTCCCGAAATTAAAGCCGACACTCCAAGAGAACTACAGCATACACGATTCTTAACCCGTGAGTTAAATTTAACTCCTGAACAGCAGGAAGAGTTTGAATCGCTTCGCGAAGAGTATACCAAGGCTGTAAGAGATGTAAGAATGGAAATTAGAAGCACATACCAGCGTTCAATCATTGAGCTGGCCAGCGATACGCCAAACGAAAATATTCTCGACAGTTTATCGAACGAAATTGCCCTCCTGCACAAGGAACACCACCAAATTACCATTAACCATTTTAAAAGTGTAAAAGGTGTTTGTAACGAAAGCCAGCAGGAATGCCTTCACAAAATGTTTTTCAGAATGATGCCCATGGACGAGAACCGAGATATTCGATCGCAAAGGATGCATGCACCCCACCGCGGAAGGGGACCCAGAGATCGAGCTAACACAAATAACAACTAACAGAATTAATAACTTTCAAAAAAATCAAAACAATGAGAACAAAACTTTTTTCAACTAAAAATATGGCAATAGCCATAACCGCCACTCTAATGGCAGTTTCAGGAAACCTAATGGCTCAAAGAGGAATGGGAAACAGAATGATGAACAACGATGACGATGCACCTCGCTCCGGTCAGTGCCGCATTCCAAACCTAACTGCTGAGCAGGAAACCAAAATTAACGATCTGAGAACAGCACACCTCAAGGAGGTAACTCCCCTACGTAACCAGCTAAACGAGAAGATGGCACGTTTACAAAC
>CAZLXF010000278.1:1715-3621 GCA_964563065.1 uncultured Rikenellaceae bacterium
CTTGAAGCATCGGCAAACATGGAACTTTACGATATTGAAACCGATAGCGAAGTTTACACTCGGGGAATTTTCACTGCACCTGCCGTTACCGAAAACTCATCGCCCGAAGCGATGGTTCAATCTGCTGAAAAAGCTTCGCTTGAGTATCTGAAAAAAGGGAAGTTTTTAGTAACCATTGGTGGCGAACACTCAGTAAGCATTGGCCCCATTCAGGCTCACGCAAAGCATTTTAAAAATCTTTCGGTAATTCAAATCGATGCACATACCGATCTTCGCGACAGCTACGAAGGGTCAAAGAACAATCACGCTTGCGTAATGGCTCGTGCACAGGATTTGTGTCCCATAGTTCAGGTTGGAATTCGCAGTATGGATTCGGGCGAGAAGGAAAGGCTCGATCCTGAAAGAGTTTTCTGGGCGCACAAAATTGTTCATTGCGAAAAGTGGATGGATCAGGCAATCGATCTTTTAACCGATAACGTTTACCTTACCATCGATCTCGATGGGTTCGATCCATCAATTCTACCTTCAACCGGAACTCCTGAACCGGGCGGTTTGCAATGGTACCCAACGCTCAAGTTTTTAAAAAAACTTATTGAACGAAAAAACCTTGTTGGATTTGACGTGGTGGAACTTTGTCCGAACGAAATAGAAAGATCGTCAGACTTTTTGGCGGCAAAGTTGGTTTACAAAATCCTTTCGTATAAATTTGCAGCTAAGTAAACAGTCCATAACCAATTTAACACACAAAACAAATGGAAAAAAACAACCTGCTAAAGGATGTGGTTAAGCACATCGACATAAAATCGTTCGACTCAACGCCAATCATTAATGCCATGCGCGACATGTCGTTCACATCGCGCGATACGGCTGCAGCAGCCGATATTTTTGAGATGATGTTGGGCGATAAAGATTGTAGCAACTGGCTAGTACTAGCCGGAAGCACCAGCGCAGGTGGCTGTATGCAGGTTTACGTTGACATGGTTAAGAACAACATGATTGACGTAATTGTTGCCACCGGAGCATCGATAGTTGACATGGACTTTTTTGAAGCACTTGGCTTTAAACACTACAAGGGTACTCAGTTTATTGACGACAACATGCTGCGTAACAACTATATCGATAGGATTTACGATACCTTCATCAACGAGGAGGAACTTCAAGTTTGCGATGGTACTGTAAAAATTATTGCCGACAGCATGAAACCCGGCGCCTACAGTTCACGTGAATTCATAAAAGAAATGGGGAAGTACTTAACGAAACATTCTGTGAAAAAGGATAGCCTAATTCAGGCTTGCTACGAGCATAATGTTCCCATTTTCTGTCCGGCTTTCAGCGATAGTAGCGCAGGTTTTGGACTGGTTAAGCATCAGGTTGAAAACCCCGATGCTCATGTTTCCATCGACTCGGTTAAAGATTTCCGTGAGTTAACCATGATAAAAGTTGCTGGAAAAACCACTGGCCTTTTCATGATTGGTGGTGGTGTTCCAAAGAATTTTGCACAGGATACGGTTGTTTGCGCCGAAATTCTTGGTCACGAAGTGCCAATGCATAAGTACGCCATTCAAATTACCGTTGCCGACCCACGCGACGGCGCTTGCTCCAGCTCAACTCTCAAGGAAGCTTCATCGTGGGGAAAAGTTGACACAACCTACGAACAAATGGTGTACGCCGAGGCTACCAGCGTTATCCCGCTAATAATGAGCTACCTGTTTCACAAGGGAACCTGGAAAAATCGTAAAAAGTTTGAATGGGCAAAATTATTCGACAAATAAAGTTATGTAAGTCACGATATTAAAGGGACTGTCTCAAAAGGTAGACAGCCCCTTTTATATTTTATATGGAATTTCAGGCAAATCGTTAACTACAATTCCATAGCCAATCCTATGAATTCTATTTGCGGCTTTAT
>CAZLXF010000279.1:0-3582 GCA_964563065.1 uncultured Rikenellaceae bacterium
ATTTATTGTCGATAGTGTTATAGTTCATTGGGATAATCCCATCAACCAGCTCACCATTCTTAATATACTTCTCCCAAATCTTGTTCAAACCCTGGAAGGAACTCCTGCAATTATTCATGGAGGTCCGTTTGCAAATATTGCTCAGGGAACAAACACGGTTGTTGCAACAAAAATGGGGCTCTCGTTAAGCGAGTACGTTGTTACCGAAGCAGGTTTTGGTTTCGATTTGGGAGCCGAAAAATTTCTCGATATTAAGTGTGCATCATCAGGGCTTTCACCAAACGCTGTTGTACTGGTTGCAACCATTCGGGCTCTAAAATACCATGGTGGAGTTCCTGTAAAAGAGGTTTCGCAGCCAAATGTAGAAGCATTGAAGAAAGGTGTTGCTAACCTCCAAAAACATGTTGAAAACATGGGTATCTTTGGAATCTGTCCTATTGTTGCCATTAACCGTTTCACATCCGACACCGAAGAAGAAATAGATGTAATTAAAAAAGCCTGCGATGAGTTGAACGTTCCCGTTTCTGTGGTTGATGTTTGGGGGAAAGGTGGCGAAGGCGCCATTGATTTGGCCGAAAAGATTTCAAAAATTGCACCTTCGTGCGGCTGTCAACATAAAATGCTTTACGACTGGGATTGGACTCCCGAGAAGAAGATTGAAACCATTGCTAAAAAAATATACGGAGCTGAAGCGGTTGATTTCACGGCACAAGCAAAAAACGATTTAAAGAAAGTTTACAATCTTGGCCTCGACAAGGTTGCCGTGTGTATGGCAAAAACCCAGAAGTCGCTGTCCGATAATCCCGATTTGCTTGGGCGACCCAAAGATTTTGTGGTAACCGTTAGGCAAATTGAGGTTGCTGCTGGCGCAGGATTTATTGTTCCAATTACCGGACAAATTATGAGAATGCCAGGTTTACCAGCCGAACCCGCATCGGAACATATTGATGTGGATAACGATGGTAATATTTCCGGACTATTTTAAAGCACTCGACATTTTTAAAAAAAAGTGACGTGCCTCCACGTCACTTTTTTTTGGTTCAATTTTTGGTAGCAGTTGTTTGCATATTCTTATTTGTGATTAAATATTACTTAACTTTGTACTTGAAAAAATGTAAAACAATGAAAAGAATATTAAAGTATTTAGCAACAGCCTGTTTGGTGGCTTCACTTTTTCTTTCGGCCAACTCACAAAACATAAAGTTTGGCGTTTTTGTCGATCCTCAGCTGTCGTGGTTTACTTCCGACACCAAGAAATTAACTCCCAATGGGCCTGTTTTTGGAGTAAATGCAGGGTTTGCATTCGAGAAATATTTTGCCGACAGGTACGCCATTACATCTGGTGCATCAATAAATTTCATTGGAGGAAACTTAAAATACAACGAACCCGACTTTAAAATCGAAACCCGCGATAGCCTTTACACCATTGGCACTGATGCCAGCGCAAAAATTAAAGGGCAATACATCACCATTCCTTTGGGTTTTAAATTTAAAACCAACGAAATTGGCTACGCCACGTTCTACGCACAACTTGGTTTAGCTGGGAATATTCGAATTAAAGGGTACGTTTGGGAAGATTGGAACAAAATAGACAAAGAGGTTGTTGTAAATGAGCAACTTCCGTTTGGTTTCGTTTCGTACTACTTTGGTGCAGGTGTTGAATACTCACTGGGAGGGCCATCGGCAATTCAACTTGGACTAACCTTTTCTAACGGATTAACATCGGCATTCGATGTTGACCACGAAAAAACTACGCCTAGCAACGGGAAAATAACCCTTGGAGCACTCTCGCTGCGTGTTGGTATGTCATTCTAGAAACAAAATTAACTCAATAACATGAAGATTGCCCTTGCTCAACTAAATTTCATTATTAATAACTTTGAGCATAACAAATCCCTAATTGTAAAATCCATAAACAGGGCGAAAGATCAGGGAGTTGAACTCGTTGTTTTCTCGGAACTTTCAGTTTGTGGCTATCCGCCACACGACCTACTCGACAGGAAAGAATTTATTGAAAACTGCCTAGCCACTGTAAGGGAAATTGCAAAAAAATGTGTGGGAATTGCTGCCGTGGTTGGCGGGCCAAGCTACAACGAGAACCCTAGCGGAAAAATGCTTTTCAATTCTGCATTCTTCCTAAATAATGGTGAAATCGAAAGCGTTCATCATAAAGCATTACTTCCAACGTACGATATTTTTGACGAGTACCGCTACTTTGAACCATGCACGGAATTTAACACAGTTTATTTCAACGGAAAGCGTTTAGCCATAACCGTTTGTGAGGATCTTTGGGACGATCAACCAGCCTCCTCGGGAGTTTCGAGAAACAGGCTATACACCATTTCGCCCATGGAGCAACTTGTAAAACAGAATCCCGATTTGGTAATCAACATTGCAGCGTCACCCTTTTCGGTTGATACGCACGAAAGGCGTTTGGCGGTTTTTAAGGGCAACGTAGCTCGTTTTGGTCTTCCGGTAATTAATGTTAATCAGGTAGGTGGAAACACCGACCTAATTTTCGATGGAGGCTCGATGGTGCTAAACTCCAGCGGAGATATGGTGGTGAAGCTAAAATCGTTTCAGGAAGATTTCCGAATTGTTGATGTTGATGATAAAGAATTGATGAAGTCTCCACCTTCCGAGGAACCATCGGAAAGAATTGCTCAAATTCACGATGCTTTAGTAATTGGGATTCGAGATTACTTCGGGAAAATGGGATTCAAAAAGGCAACCCTTGGCCTTTCGGGCGGAATCGACTCGGCAGTTACACTTGCTCTTGCACAAAAAGCGCTTGGAAGCGATAGTATTCGGGTTCTCCTGCTACCATCGCAGTACTCATCGCAACATTCAATTGATGATGCTGTTGCTTTGGCAAAAAACTTGAACGTAAAGTACGATACTGTTAATATTGAGGAATCGTTCATGTCCATTACCAAAAGCATGAAGCAAGTATTTTCTGGCAATCCAGAAGATATAACCGAGGAAAATATTCAGGCTCGCATACGCGGAACATTGCTAATGGCACTTTCAAATAAATTCGGGAATTTACTTCTAAACACATCCAACAAAAGTGAAGCGGCTGTTGGTTACGGAACACTCTACGGCGATATGAACGGTGCCATTAGCGTTTTAGGCGATGTTTACAAAACCGACGTTTTTGCGTTAGCACGCTACATAAATCGAAACGGAGAAATAATTCCCGAAAATACAATTACCAAACCACCCTCAGCTGAGCTGAGACCTGACCAGAAGGACTCCGACTCACTTCCCGAGTACGAAACACTCGATTCCATCTTATTCCACTACATCGAAGGGCATAAAAGTATTAACGAAATAATTGCTGAAGGTTTTAATCCTGATATCGTAAAAAGAGTTGTTCGTTTGGTTAATATTAACGAGTACAAGCGATTTCAAGCTCCGCCAATTATTCGAGTTTCTTCTAAAGCCTTTGGCTACGGACGAAAAATGCCGCTTGTTGCAAAGTATTGATTAGTAATTGATGGTCGGTGGTCGGTGGTTAGTGGTCGGTTACTTCGACAGTTCAGCCCTTCGATAAACTCAGGGCTCAGTAATCAGTAAAAA
>CAZLXF010000280.1:0-1855 GCA_964563065.1 uncultured Rikenellaceae bacterium
CCATCGTAGTTTATTCTGGTACACTTAGTTTGGCAAAGATGATCGCATATCATTCCCGTTGTTTGTGGAAACGGATTGGTTTGAAGAATCACCTCTCCTGCCCTACAAATATCGCCGTTTGAAGTTAAATAGTTGTAATTCGGAATATCCTGGTTTGTTGGGCAAGTGTCAACGCACGGTGCATGAATGCAATCGAAGTAACCGAGTGGTCGCTTGGTTTTAATGCTTAAATCGTGAATTGTATTTTTCTTATAATCGTTCGTGTATAAAACTTTTCCTGCGTAAACATTTAGGTTTTCAAGTATACATTGCGAAAGATTGCTGCTTACTGAGCGAGATTTCTTTTGAACAAAATCGTCGATGGAGTTTGCCCTGGCCGCCTCGAACGTTCTTCTCAACTCCTCCACATACTGATTTAAACGCGTGTAACCTCCCGGCTTAAGAATATCGGACGAAACGGTAACGGGGCTCATTCCGCAGGAAACAATATCGGAAATATTGAAGGCATTAACTCCTCCGCAGAATGAAACATCAAGCTCGCCATTAAAATCGTTTTGAAGCTTAGCTGCTAAATTCACCGAAATGGGATGCAGAGCCCTACCACTCATGTACATCATTTTTTCGTTGGGTGGGAAAACATCCTTATGGTTTACGCTCTCGAGCGTATTTGTGAGTTTAATGCTTAACTGTAAATTATTTTCGCTGGCAGTTTTCTGAAGATTATTAATGATGCTTAAGGCATCGGGATACTTCAAATCGTGCTCAAATGCAATATCCGGAATGTTTGTTTCAAAACCCGATTTTGCAAAAATTTCTCGCAGCCGTTCCTTCCCAATAAGCGTTGGGTTTAACTTTATTGCAGTGTGTAACTTCTTCTCCGACAACAGGTAATGCCCAATTTTCTCAATCTCATCGGGCGGACAACCGTGCATGGTAGACAGAGTGATGTTATCAGAGATTTTGGGATTTATCGCTATCTCTCGAATTTCAGGATAAATTTTCTCAATCGATTTTATTTTCTCTACAAGTTCTGCTGAAGCATCGGCCATTTTGGTGAAGAACCACTGTACATTGTCCTTTAAAATTCCCTCCATGTTGTAGCCAACACTCATGTTGAAAATTACACCAGGGGCGTTCGTGTCGCCAATTCCTAATTTATGCTTTAGAATATGGATAATAATCCAGGCGTCGAGGTACTGATCGAATGACTCGTGAATTTTCAATTCCTGCGACCACTCGCAGTTGTAGCCCTCGTCCTGCATATCGATACAGGGTTTCGAAACTTCTAGCTCATCTAGGGTTTGAACTGTTTTCAGCTCAATAAAACGTGCACCGCAAAGCCATGCAGCAACAATATTCTGAGCAAGTTGAGTATGCGGACCTGCTGCCACTCCAATTGGAGTTTCAAGTAGCTGACCAAAACGTTCGCTGCGAAAAGGTTCTGCTAATTCAGGTGAGTAAAAAAGCTTTTTAGGGATTCCAAATATCTGGTTACTTTCATCTAACTGCTTTAAAATCATCTTTAAAAGATGCTCAAGCGGAATTGGATAAAACTGATCTGATTTCATAAACAATTTTTTTAGAGAGGGGCTAATATATGAAAAAGCTACTATAAACTCCGCAGGTTAATTCATTTTAAATATATTTACCGAACATGAGAAATAAATCTAGTTTCAATATAAAACATTCGGCTATAATACTTTCCGCAGGAAAATCGGAGCGATTTGGACAGCCAAAATTTATGCTTCCACTACCAAACGGAAAAATATTTCTCGAAAATATAATTGATAGTTACCTCGATTTTAACTGCGAACAGGTTATTGTGGTGCTTAACCAGCTGGGTATAGAAAAAATC
>CAZLXF010000280.1:1955-3570 GCA_964563065.1 uncultured Rikenellaceae bacterium
AAATGATTGATGTTAACGAAAAGCATGTTACCTTAAATATAAATATTGTGGACGAATACGAATCGATGCTCCGCGAATATTTCAGCCCCACTTAGGGACAAAAAAAACAAATTCGTTTTTTTAATTATTTTTGCATTAACAGCTTTTACAAACAAAACTACCTACATGAAGGATATTCTTTTTCATTTATCAGAACTTAAGGATCAAGGTTTACCTTTTACTTTTTGCTTAGTAACCGAAACTAAAGGTTCAACCCCACGCAAAGAAGGAGCAAAAATGCTTGTTTTCGAGGACGGAACTATTTCCGGAACAATTGGTGGTGGATCAATTGAGAAGCAAGCCATTGACGAGGCGCTGGAGGTTCTGAAAAGCGGCAAACCGCTTAAAAAAAGTTACCAGCTCGAAACCGATTTGCAGATGCAGTGCGGTGGAAATATGGAAATTTACTTCGAACCCTTCAACAAGAATATAAAACTCTACATTTTTGGTGCAGGACATGTGGGACGTGAAGTTGGTCGGTTTGCTACCGACCTCGATTTTAAGGTAATTTTTGTTGATAACCGTGAAGGAATTTACAACGAGTTTCCAAGTTCCTACGCTCAGTGTATAAATAACGATTACTATAAAACAATTGAAGAGACAGAATTCACTCCGCGCGATTTTGCAGTAATTACAACCCCAAACCACCAGTACGATGAGCAAATAATGCTTCGCATGGCGAAACTCAATTTGGCATACGTTGGAATGATTGGAAGCAAAAGGAAAGTTGCCGAAGCAAAAAAACGATTGCTGTCGCAAAATATTATCACCGAGGAGCAGCTCAATAGTGTGGACATGCCTATTGGAATTCCATTCCATGCCGAAACTCCACGTGAAATTGCAATCAGTATCGTGGCTAAACTTATCGATGTAAAAAATTCGAAAAGGTTATGAAAACTAATATTCTAAAATTTGTTCTCGACGGAAAAATCGTTGAAATTGATTTTGCAAAAACCGATTTTCGTCCCTCAACAACCGTGCTCAACTATCTTCGTTCGCTTCCCGGTCACCGTGGAACAAAGGAAGGTTGTGCCGAAGGCGATTGCGGAGCGTGTACCGTTGTAATAGGAGAACTTTCCGGGGGAAACAAAATATCCTACAAAACCGTTGATTCGTGCATGATGTTTCTTGCATCACTTCATGGAAAGCAGCTAATTACGGTTGAAAATCTTGCGCAGCAAAATGGAACGGAAACAATTCTTCATCCGGTTCAGGAAGCGATAGTTAAAAAACACGCCAGTCAGTGCGGTTACTGCACTCCGGGCATTACCATGTCGATTTTTGGGATGTACAAATCGAACGTACAGCCAACCCGCGAAAATATTGTTGGAACACTTTCAGGAAATCTTTGCCGCTGCACCGGCTACGAATCAATTTTCAATGCAGTAAAATCATCGTGTAACGATAAAAAACCGGATCATTTTACTGAAAATGAAGTTGAAATTGCAAAGTTGCTGGGGAAAATTAAAAACGAGGGATTGACTCTTGAAATTAAACATCCAAAGCAGGAATACTATCTTCCCGAGAATCTTACCGAAGCTGCTACAATTCGCAAAAACATTGCTGACGCATTCAT
>CAZLXF010000281.1:0-3513 GCA_964563065.1 uncultured Rikenellaceae bacterium
TATTAAGTTTTTACTTAAAATACATCGACCGGAAAAAAGGTTACGGTTTGGAACTACCAAATAAGCAGTAATATCATAAAAAAACCGGGATTTGAAATCCCGGTTTTTTTTTAACTGTATTTTAGCATTATCGTTCCTTTGGGAACCCTATCTCCTTCGTTAACGTAAACCTCTTCAATTGTTCCACCAAAAGGAGCCTTCACCATGTTTAGCATTTTCATGGCTTCGTATTCAAGAAGCAAGTCACCAGTATTAACCTTATCGCCTTTTTTAACTCCAACCTTCATGATTGTTCCTGGAATATAAGATCTAATTTCCTTTATATTAGGAGGAGTCCATTTAGAACGAAGTTGGTTTTTTCTGGTATTTAGAGTTTTGTATTTTGTTTCCTCAACAACCATGGAAATAAAATTTGGTTTCGATTCTTTTACAGTCTCTTTTGAGGAAACAGCAACTTTTTTAAATTTTGGTTCACTCATGGTTTCATCGGTTTAAAATGGAGGAATACCATGTTTTTTCCATGGCCTATCGGATACTTTGTTCACTGAAACTTCGAGAGCATGGATAAGTAACTTCCGAGTTTCGGAAGGCTCAATTACCGTGTCGATATATCCCCTTGCTGCTGCTACGTATGGGTTAGCAAACTTTTGTTTATACTCCTTAACTTTTTGCTTACGCATTTTATCAGGATCTTCAGCCTCCATTATTTCTTTTCGGAAAATAATGTTTGCTGCTCCTTCGGGCCCCATTACAGCTATTTCTGCACCTGGCCAAGCAAAAACGAAATCGGCACGCAGGTGACGGGAATTCATGGCAATATAACCTCCGCCATAGGCTTTTCTAAGGATTACTGTCATTTTGGGAACCGATGCTTCAGAGTATGCGTAAAGCAATTTAGCACCATGACGAATAACGCCAGCATGTTCCTGATCGATACCTGGCAGGTAACCTGGCAGGTCAACAAAAGTTACAATAGGAATACTAAACGCATTACAGTAGCGAATAAAACGCGCTGCCTTATCGGACGAATCCACATCGAGAACTCCAGCCAAAACTAGAGGTTGGTTTGCGATAAAACCAACTGTATCGCCATCAATTCTTCCAAAACCTATTACAATGTTTGGAGCCCAGTATTCCTGAATCTCGAAAAAGTCGGAATCATCGGCAATGGCTCTTATTACATCGCGCACATCATAGGGTTGTTTTGGATCACCCGGAACAATATCCTCGATGCTAAACTGAGGTTTGGGATCCTTTGACTCGAAGCGACGAGCTTTACGAGTATTGTTCCAAGGAATGTAGGTAATGAGCTTCTTGATTTGCTCAAAACACTCCATTTCACTTTCGGCATAAAAATGCGCATTTCCAGTAATCTCAGCATGTACACGAGCTCCACCCAGCTCCTCCATTGAAATTTCCTCGCCAAGCACAGTTTTAATAACCTCTGGGCCAGTAATGAACATCTTCGAGATGTTGTCAACTACAAAAACAAAATCGGTTAAGGCAGGAGAATAAACAGCGCCTCCGGCACAGGGCCCAAGAATTACTGAAATTTGTGGAATTACACCGCTTGCCAAGGTATTTCTGTAAAAAATTTCGCCGTAGCCAGCCAATGAATTCACACCCTCTTGGATTCGCGCACCACCTGAGTCGTTTATTCCGATAAGTGGAATTCTCATTCGCAGTGCGTAATCCATAATTTTAGTAATCTTTCGCGCATGCATCATTCCAAGGGATCCTCCGGCAACGGTAAAATCCTGTGCAAAAATAGCAACCGGGGCTCCATAAATAGTACCAGTTCCTATTACAACACCATCGCCATGAAGCACCTTGGTCTCCATGCCAAAATCGCGTGCTTCATGCTCTACAAACAAATCGTATTCATTAAACGAATCCTCATCGAGAAGAGCAATAACGCGTTCACGCGCAGTAAGTTTCCCCATTGCTTGTTGTTTAGCAATGGCCTTTTCTCCTCCACCCTGGAGAATTTCCTCCTTGCGCTTTTTTAGCTCTAAAATTTTTCTTTTTAAAGGCATAAGGTTCCTTTGTTGGTTAGTAATAATTGCTTGCCTGCAAAAAACACTAAGGCAATTTGCAACTGCAACGTTACTAAAAACTAGCTAAATATCAGTAGTAATTTGCTGTTTTTTTGATGTAAAATTATGAACAGCCACTGACTATCAAAGCAATACACAAAAACACTAGCTTGAATATAGAATTATGTTGGATTTATAAAAAATGGGGTTTCAGGAAATAGAGATTAAAGTTGACCGTGCTCATACAGAATAATAAGCTCGTTTAGAAGTTTATCTTCCCCCAAATCGTCGAACTCAGATTTTAGATTTGATCCAAAAATGCGGGCAATGGCTTGCCAGAAAACTGCGGATACGCCACCTTTCAGTTCCTTTATAACATCATACGATGTTCGGCCAATCTCCCTATCGATAAGTTTTATTAGTAACCTACCCTGCGAAATTGTAAGCCTAACAAGTTGCCCTTCAAACTCTTCCCGCATTTCTTTTTCAACCTGCTTAACGTATTGTTCGCGTTCACGTTCGGTTTTAAGCTGTTGGAATTGTTCCTCCATTTCGCCTATTTTACGTTTTGCTATTTGAGCATATGGATAAACAATTTTAATGTTTCGAATTAATCGCCGGTAATGCCTAAACTCCCTGTTGTTCTTAAATTTCCGTTGAGGGAATACAACTACTTGTGGAATTAGTGCGTTTGGAATGGTATCACCTTCAACAACTGTAATGGGTAAAATAGTGTAACCATCAATAACTATGGGTTTTTGAGCCCAAGTTACTGATATGAATGAAAAGAAAAGAAGAGTTAAACCTAATCGTTTCATTAAATATCCTTTTAACATTTTAACGTAAAAGTTTCATTTATGTTTTCAGATACAAATTTAGAACCATAAAAAAACCATTGCAAAAAAAGGTTAATAAATTTTTATGTGTGGTTTTTTTTTTGGAATTTTCAGCAAAAAATAACTAATACAAAATTGTCATGGAAATTATTGAGAATAAAGAGCAAAAAGACGTTGAATTTGCTGGTTTCTGGCTTCGGTTTGTTGCATACCTTATTGACTATGCTGTATTTACCGTAGCAGGTATGTTAATTGCGATACCAACCATATTTGCCATTGTTGTTACGGCAGTAGGTTTTGAAGGGATTGAGGATCCAACTGAGTTTTTAGAGGATGGGAATTTAATTAGAGTTGGCCTTCTAGTTGGGTTAATTCTTCTAGTTTCGTTAATTGGGTTGGTAGCGGGCTGGCTTTACTACGCACTATTTGAATCGTCGAAACATTGTGGAACCCTTGGGAAGATGGCGGTAGGAATTAAGGTTACCGATTTAGAAGGGAACAAGGTAACCTTCGCCAGAGCAACTGGCAGATATTTTGCTCGCATTGTTACAAATATGACATTACTAATCGGTTACATTATGGCTGGTTCAGTAAAGGCGATTTCCTGGGCGAAGGATCGTGGGCGGATGATTCGCCGCACT
>CAZLXF010000282.1:0-3509 GCA_964563065.1 uncultured Rikenellaceae bacterium
TCTATTAATCTCTTCCCAAAGCATATCTTTTAGCTTCATTATGCCATCGCCAGTAACTGAAGAGATAAATATGTGAGGAATGTCGGTAATTTCCTTCTCCATTTCATTCCGCAACTCTGAGTCGGTTAAATCGCTCTTGGTAATGGCCAGCAATCGGCGTTTATCCATAAGTTCCGGATTGAATTCCCGCAATTCATTCAGTAACGTTTCGTACTCATCCTTAATACTTGCACTATCAGTTGGAATCATAAAAAGCAGAATTGGATTCCGTTCAATATGGCGAAGGAAACGTAAACCTAACCCTTTCCCTTCGTGGGCACCTTCAATAATTCCCGGGATATCGGCCACCACAAACGAACGGCTATCGCGGTAGGGAACAATTCCAATATTGGGAACCAGGGTTGTGAAAGGGTAATCGGCAATTTTAGGTTTTGCAGCGGTAATGGTAGAAAGCAGGGTTGATTTTCCTGCGTTGGGAAAACCCACTAAACCCACATCGGCCAAAATTTTCAGTTCAAGAATTATGGCTGCTTCAATACCATCCTCACCGGGTTGCGCAAAACGGGGTGTTTGCATGGTTGCCGATTTGAAGTGCCAGTTTCCTAGTCCACCACGGCCTCCCTTTAAAAGCAAAACTAGCTGGTCGTGCTCGGTAACCTCGCAAATGTGCTCTCCCGTTTCAGCATTAACTGCAATGGTTCCCAACGGAACTTCAATGGTAATATCTTTCCCATCGGCTCCTGTGCTTCTGCTGCTGCTTCCCGACTCACCGTTGCTTGCAAATATGTGGCGTTGGTATTTTAGGTGAAGAAGCGTCCAAAGTTGGTTATTGCCTTTCAGGTAAATATGGCCGCCACGGCCACCATCGCCACCATCGGGACCACCTCTTGGCACGTACTTTTCGCGATGAAGATGCGCGCTACCAGCACCACCTTTGCCCGACCGGCAAAAAATTTTTACATAATCTACAAAATTTGATGATGCCATAGCTAGAGTTTAAACTAACAAATAAATGTGAATGCAATTTAAGAATACACTAAAAGCAAAAAAACAAAGAAAAATTAACTACGCAATGTACCTTTCTACTACACTGCAAATACGCTCAAAAATTTCATCAACGGAACCCATCCCGTTTACACCCTCATACTTGTTAAACCCTTTATAATAATTCATTACACTTAGGGTTGTTTCATTGTAAACATTGATGCGATTCTTAATAATGTTAACATCCTGATCGTCGGTACGACCAGTGATTTGCCCACGTTTTAACATCCTATTAACCAATTCATCATACTCAACCTCAAGGGCTAATAGAATTGTAATTGACATACCCTCCTTTTTAAGCATTACATCAAGTTCCTTTGCCTGAAAATTTGTTCGCGGGAACCCATCGAAAATAAAGCCGCTAGTTTTATTGCGAAATTCCACAAGCCTTCTCCCAATTATTCCAATTACAACTTCATCGGGAACTAGTTCGCCTCTATCCATATACTTTTTGGCTTCAATGCCACGAGGTGTTTGCCTTTCAATTGCGTTACGAAGAATATCGCCGGTTGACAGGTGCATAAGGTTGTACTTCTCTATTAACTTCTGCGACTGTGTACCTTTCCCTGCTCCAGGAGGACCAAACAGAACGATATTGAGCATAATTTTCAGGTTGGTTTTTCGAAACTTCTAGGTTACTAAATTAGGGTGTAAATATCGGCCAAGTTTCTTCCTAATCCATCGTAATCGAGACCATATCCAACTATAAAATCGTTGGGAATGGACTTCCCTACATAATCAATTTTAATTTTCCCTTTATACGACTCGGGTTTAAAAAGCAAGGTTGCAACTTTAATTGCTTTTGGGTTTTTCTGATTTAATGTATCGATAAGTTTACCAAGAGTTATTCCTGTGTCAACAATATCCTCAAGAATTACAACCGTTCTACCTTCAATAATTTCAGTAAGTCCGATTAGCTGATTTACCTTTCCAGTGGTTTCGGTGCCTTCGTACGAAGCCAACTTAACGAACGATATTTCGCATGGCACTGTAATTAAACGAATTAAGTCGGCAGTAAAAATGAACGATCCGTTCAGAACACTCAGGAAAAGTGGATTTTCTTCATTGGCAAGATCGTGGTTTAGTGTTTCGGCCAATTTCTGAATATCTGTGTTTATATCACTAGCAGAGTAACTTAAACGAAATTCCTTATCCCAAAGTTTAACGGTTTTCATATAAAAAACAGGTTTTAAAAAATTCTTCTTTAAAAAGTTAACCGGACAAAAGTAGTAAAATATGGTATAAACAAAGCACTAAAACAGTTATCAAAGTGAAACAATACACTTTAACAACTAACCATAAGTTTATCTTAAAAAATCTGAGATTATTCCATCCAAAATCTCTACTCCATGTATTAGCGCTTCATCGGGAAAATCGTACTCGGGGCTATGAAGCTCAGGAACGTCCTCGCCAACACCCAAGCCAAAAATTATAGCAGGGTGAGCAATTGTAAAGTGAGCAAAATCCTCCGACCAGCGATTGGGCTGCTCCATGTAAATAACTTCTCGCTGCTGATTGTGAGCAACTTTGTCGACAACCTTTTTCAATTCAGGATCACTAACAGTTGCTGGGAAATCATCGGTTAGGGATGTTTCAATTGCTAATTCATGCTTGTGGGCAATGCTTTTCGCCAGGTCAACTGTTTTTTGCGAAAGAACCTTCATGTCGTCATCAACAAAGGCCCTAAGTGTTACCATTATTTCGCCGTAACCGGGCGATGTACCAAACGCTACCTCGCCAACCCGAATATGAATAATTGTGATTAGTACAAAATCGGAGAATCCCTTCGATACGGAAAGTGCATTTAACCCCTGCACTATTTCTGCTAGGGCTAACGATGGATTAATTCCATGCTCGGGGTATGCCGCATGCGAGTCCCTTCCAATTAGCTTAATAACTATTCCTTTGGATGCAGCAGCAAAACTTTTCTTACCAATTATTATGCTACCAAGCGGGTACTTTGGCAGGTTATGAATGGCAAACGCATAATCGGGTTTTAATCCAAGTTCATCAAGTCGAATTACCGATTTTTTTCCACCCTGACCGTTCTCCTCCTCGGGCTGATAGAAAAGTATTGCCCTTCCTCGTTTTATTGGATTTTCTGTAAGTCGTTTCGACAAACCGGTAACCATGGTCATGTGGCCATCGTGACCGCAAACATGGGCAACACCCGGAATGGTTGAACTGTAAGGACGGCGCACAGCCTCGTGTATTGGCAACGCATCCAAATCGCAGCGGATCAGAACCGTTGGACCCGGCTCGCTTCCGTGATATACAGCCGCCATTCCTTCACCGGCAATGCCGGTAATAAGTTCTTTTGGACGGTATCGATTTAAAAAGAAACGGATGCGCTTTGCCGTAGCCCTTTCGTTTCCAGAGAGTTCTGGATTACGATGAAGTTCCTGCCGAAATCGAATTAGCTCGTCCATTGCTTAATATCGTAAACGTGTGCGTAAAGATAAAAA
>CAZLXF010000283.1:0-3486 GCA_964563065.1 uncultured Rikenellaceae bacterium
GGTTGCCCTGCGTAACAACAGGGCAAATCCTTTTGAAATAATTGGGAAGGTTAAACCGTTTATCGACTAAGCAAAAAGAATAAATTCTTAACTTTGAGGCAGAATATTAAGCAGAATGAATCTCTTTGAAATTAACGTACACAAAAAGATACAGCAAGGCGACGTTAAAGAGTTCGAAAAACTTTTTCGAAAATACTACGAGCCCCTCTGCCGTTTTGCCTTCACGTTCTTAAGGGACATGGACTCAGCCGAAGAGATTGTGCAGGAACTTTTCTACAACTACTGGAAGAATAGGGGAACAATACTTATAACGGCGTCAATTAAATCATACCTGTACCAATCGGTTCGCAACAACGCCCTAAAACATATTGAGCATTTGGCTGTAAGGGAGCGTTACAGTGCTGAAGTTAGAAACACTTCACAAGCCAACCAAGCCTTCGATGAAAACAATATGGAGGTAACCGAGCTGAACGATGTAATTGAGCGTACACTAAACGAGCTCCCCGAACGATGCCGACAAATTTTTATGCTTAGCCGGTTTGAAGGACTCAAGTACCATGAAATTGCTAAAAAGCTATCGATATCAATAAAAACGGTTGAAGCAAATATGGGTAAAGCACTTCAACTATTCAGAACTAACCTAAAGCTTTACGATAACTTTGCCAGCTAAAACATTACGGCCATGAATACAAACAGTAAAAATACCGAAAACATTGAACTCATAGCAAAATATCTTGCTAATGAGATGAATGAAGCTGAGGCCAACAAGTTTCTGGTGAATATTGAAAACAACACAAACAGTAAATCACTTTTCAACGCAATGCAGAAAGATTGGAACAACATAGGGAACCATAAAACTGGGAGGGAGATTGATACGAACAAAGCTTGGAACAAACTCTTTAGTAAACTCGAGGAGGAACAGCTAATTACCGAGCCACTGGAAACCAAGCCCAATCAATTTACAAAAAGATTACTACAGTATGCTGCGGTTGCTTTGCTACTCATTACCATTGGCATTACCTTTTTTACAATAAATCCTTTTGCCAACGAAAAGCTTTTGGTTCTTCAAACATCTGAGGAAACGGGAACCCTCGTGCAAACCCTAAACGATGGTTCAGTAGTTTACATTGCAGGGAATACGGAACTTACCTATCCTGAAAAGTTTAAAGGGAACAAACGCAAGGTTGTTTTAAACGGCGAAGCCTTTTTCGATATTAGCCGCAACCCGAAAAAACCCTTTGTTATTGAAGCAAACAACATGATTATTGAGGTTTTAGGAACCTCGTTCAACCTTAAGTCGAGTAAAGAAGGAGTGTTTGAACTAATTGTTGAAACTGGTTTAGTAAAAGTATCTCAAAAGAACGATATACTTAACACAACCCTTATTGGTGCTGGCGAATCGGCCACCCTTGCTAACAACAGCATTGTAAAATCGAACGCTCAAAAAAACAGCTACAACAATTGGCGGCTCAACCGCATGTCATTTAAAGATGAAAAGCTGGAAAACATAATTCAGGTTATCAACAAAAACTACAATTCAAATATAGTGTTGGCATCGGGCATGCTTGGCGAACGCCGTATGACTGTTACATTTTACGATAACTCACTGGAAACTATTACCGATTTAATCTGCAAAACGATGGTGCTAAAAGCTGAAAATGAAGGAGAAACCATTGTTCTGATGGAAGAATAAATGACATATAGCAGGATAAATACTAGTAATCAAAACGGTTCAAGAAGAATAGTGGTTATTCTCATTCTGGTCTTGAACCTTTCCGTTGTTTTCTTTCCTGCCAAGGCACAGGACTCCATTTTCCTAAAAAAAGTTTCAGTTGAATCGGGTGGAAAAACCATATATCAAACTCTAAACCAAATATCCGACAGCATAGGATATTTTTTTATTTACGACAGTAAAGTAGTAGACAGCGACAAGCGGGTTCGGATTTCGGTTAAGGAAAAACCTCTGAACGAAGCCCTTAACACAATTTTCAACGATTCAACCCTTCGCTACAAAACCATAAAAAACCACATACTTATATATAGGGAAGAAGTAGCAAATAACGAACCCGATCCCAATAAAAATGGACTAGCAAAAACCTTTCAAGTTATTAAAGGACAAGTTTTCGACTCCCAAACCATGGAAGCCTTACCCTACGTTTCCATTGGAATTGCAGAACTTGGAATCGGTAACGTTACCAATTCTGACGGGCTCTTTATCCTAAAAATTCCAAATGGCCTCGAAGATTATTCGCTCACAGTATCGCACATTGGATATAAAAGCAAAACTTTCCCCATCGAGTTGACTGCAAATGAAAAATTTGATATTTTTCTTGATGTGGAACACATCTCAATTCAGGAGGTAATTATTCGAAATGTTGATCCCCTTTCGTTGATAAAGCAGGCGTTAAAAAGAGTCCCAGATAATTATATGCAATCGCCCTCGTACCTCACCACATTTTACCGCGAAGGAGTTCAGAAAGGAAACAAGTACATAAACTACTCCGAAGGTGTTTTTAAAGTTTACAAATCGGCATACTCCGGTTCTATGGAATCGGACCAGCTAAAACTCTTAAAATCAAGAAAAATTCAGAACATCGACCGAAGCGATACGCTCATAATAAAACTTAAAGGAGGTTTGAGCAGCAGCTTGATACTGGATATAATAAAGAATCCGCCAACGTTTCTCGATCCCGATTTCTTTCAGGACTACAACTACCATAAGTACGACATTACCACTATTAATAACCGAAGCGCATACGCCATTGAGTTTGAGCAAAAAGAAACCGTAATGGAGCCGCTGCTCAAGGGTGTGCTGTATATTGACATGGAAAATTTGGCGATTCTTGGCGCAAACTTTCAGATAAACCCGAAACATGTTAAAAAATCGGCCGACTTGCTAATTGCCAAAAGAAATAGGAAATACATTATTAAACCCGAAAAGGTTAGCTACTCGGTTAGCTACAGCGAAATGAACGGGTACCTTTACCTTAGCCACATTCGTGGCGATTTGGTTTTTAGGTATAGGAAACGGCGCCAGCTTTTCTCCAATACTTTTAAAACATTTATGGAAATGGCTACAAGCAGTATCGATACGGTAAATGTAAAACGATTCGACAGACGCGAAGTTGAAAAAACATCCAACGTTTTTCTCGACAATAGCTACGAATACGACGATAGTTTCTGGGCCGAGCTTAACCACATTGCACCCGAAGACAATCTTTTTGAAACGTTGATGAAAATTAATTCGAAAATTGAACAAATTTTACCTACCAAACCAAATTAGTTGACTGCAACCTTAAACCTTAAGGCTTTTTTTCAATCAATACTTCTATGTAATAATAACCGTTTGTCGATTATTTTTGCTTTATATCGAATTATATTTACAATATAGCTGCATTCGGTTACATTTGTCGAGGCTTCATTAATTATTAAAATACGTGCAAACAAATAAATTTAATGTGTTGATATTTACCATATTTCACAAAT
>CAZLXF010000284.1:0-3392 GCA_964563065.1 uncultured Rikenellaceae bacterium
CCTTTAACCCTTTAACCTTACAAAAATGGGAGAATACATTCTACTAGGAACCATTGCTCTGGTTGTCTTCATCTTTATCCTACTCGTTTCACTTGTTAAACGATACAAGCGCTGTCCTTCCGACAGAGTTCTTGTAGTTTTCGGTAAAGTTGGGAAAGGTAAGAGCGACCAAGCACGCTCGGCCAAATGTATCCACGGTGGTGCAGCCTTTATCTGGCCAATTATTCAGGACTACTCATTCCTGAATCTTACTCCAATTTCCATTGAAATTAACCTTACCAATGCGCTTAGCCAGCAGAACATTCGCGTTGACGTTCCATCACGATTTACCGTAGGTATTTCTACCGAGCCTGGAATTATGGATAACGCTGCCGAACGTTTGCTGGGTCTTTCGCAGGACGATATCAGCAACCTGGCCAAGGATATTATTTTTGGTCAGCTACGTTTGGTTGTAGCAACCATGGAGATTGAGGAAATTAACAACAACCGCGACAAATTTTTGGCCGCAGTATCGGCTAACGTGGAAGCTGAACTCAAGAAGATTGGTTTAAAACTTATCAACGTTAACGTTACCGACATCAACGACGAGTCGGGCTACATCGAGGCACTGGGAAAGGAAGCAGCTGCCAAAGCCATAAACGATGCCAAGAAAAGCGTTGCTGAGAAGAACCGCGACGGTTCCATTGGCGAGGCAAACGCTCACCGCGATCAGCGTGTGGAAGTTTCGCAAGCCGATGCAACCGCCGTTGAAGGAGAGAACCAGGCAAAAATTACCATTGCCAACTCAAACGCTACACGTCGCGAAAACGAAGCTGAAGCCGAACGCAAAGCTGTTGCTGCTGAAAAAGTTACACGAGCAAAAGCTCTTGAGGAAGCATACGCAGCAGAAAGGAAAGCAGAAACCGCTCGCGCCGAGCGCGAAATGGCAACACAGAAGGCTGATATTGTAGTTCCTGCCCAAATTAACAAGGAAAAAATTGAGATTGATGCCGAAGCCATCGCAGAGCAAACACGCCGAGAGGCTCGTGGTGTTGCCGATGCAATATTCATGAAAATGGAGGCCGAGGGAAAAGGTATCTTCGAAATCCTGACGAAACAAGCCGACGGTTTTGAGAAATTGAGCAAGGCAGCCGGCAACTCCCGCGATGCGGTAATGATGATGATTGCAGACAAATTGCCTGAACTTGTTAAAACTCAGGTAGAAGCCATCAAAAACCTAAAAATCGATAAGGTTACTGTTTGGGACAATATGGGCTCGGGTAAAGATGGGAAAAGCCCTGCTACTGCCAACTTCCTGTCCGGAATGCTAGGTTCAATTCCTCCGTTTGAGGAACTGTTTAAAATGGCAGGCATGGAGCTACCGAACTATTTGAAAGGCAAAACAATTGAGGCTGAAAAACCCAAAAGCAAAGGAGGGAAAAAGGCTGAGGATGTTGAGCCTATTCAAGAATAACTTGCCAATTAATTGAATAAAAGGCTGCCCAAAAATAACTGGACAGCCTTTTATTATTTTAAACAAATAGATACTATCTCACCAAACAAAAACCCATAGTTACTTTTGCCAATAATGGTTTACCGAATGGTTTTTCGGGTTGCCAGCCGGGCATTTGGCTAATTACACGCACCAACTCAGCATCAACCTCAGGATTTACGCCTTTAGTTACCGTTACGTCTGCAATTTCACCTTCCTCTGTTAGGCTAAACCCAACCTCAACCACATCAAAATTATTGCTTTTTGGCTTGTACGATTTGGGGTAATTTATACTTTTATGAATATAGCTAAGGGGCCAGCTTGAAGCATCTTCCCCAACCCTTCTCAAATTTGTATCAAAAATGTTAGAGTTTAATTTAATATCAGACTCTGAACAATCCTCATACTTAACTATAATGTTTAGGTAATCGAGGTTGCCAGGCTCCGACCTATCTACCGAAAATTCCAAATTCTTTGTCTCTATCACAATCTCGTTCTCTTCATCCTCTTCATCATCCTCTTCATTTATTCGGGTCGAATACGAAAATTTGGTTACATCTTCCTCCCTTTCATCTTCAGAAACTAGCTTAAGCGCATCAATAGTTGCGGTGGTATTGCTATCCTTCTCCTTCAAGTAAACTGTTTTATTCATCACCCTAAAACCAAAATCAATTTCCCCGTCAGTGCCCTTGGGCAAAGCAAGGTAGTAAAGCACTTCACTTTGTTTCTGTGGATTGATAAGTTTGACATTATACTCGCCAGCCTTTTCCACTAAATAAGTTTGCTTTACCAGTTCGCTGGTAATCTGCTCCGCGCTTGGTTTTAGTATCGAACCGCTTTCTTTTGATGTAAGAACAAATCGCGGCATTTCATCGCCAAAGGCGGTTGCCAAAATGGTAAATGGGGTATTGTTGCCCAAAACTAAGTTTCTAAAAAACAGGTCAATTTCAGGCTTTTGAAATGCAGACATGATCTTCTCCAGGCCGTCATCAAGAGCAGCATCGAGTCGCTTGTAAAGAATAGTGGAATCGCTTGCCGACAAATTACTCAACTCTGCCACAACAGGACTACTCTGCTCGCTAACCTTAGGCTTTCCCAATTCCTCACTCTTTTCCTCATACTCAACCTTAGGCTCATTCTTAACCTCTATCTCATCCTCAACCCTTGCCCCGAGGGAAGTCGAGGGGTCAACCCCAACAGCCAACGGCTCAACAACACCGCTCTCCTCTTGCTGCACATATTCCACCTTACGCTCAACGGTAAACGAAAACAATCCAAAAAGTAAAGCCGCAATGGGCATAAGAAGCAAATATCTAAAAATGCCTCTACTTTCTTCAACATTTGTAAGCATAGCAAATCGATTTTTTAAAAGTTTAGCACTAAAAGAATTGGCTACCCGTGGGACAATCGAGGTGGATACGCAGTCGAGTATAAGCTGCTTATACTCTATGCTGTCGGCGCCATGGAGCACAACGCACTTGTCGGCAATAAATTCGTGAACCTCGGCCAGCGATCGCTTATACCAATAAACAAGCGGGTTGAACCAGAACACAACGGCAAACAGCTCGGCCAATAGCAAATCGAGCGAATGGAGTTGGTGAGTGTGCACCAGCTCATGCTCAAGCAGAAGGTGCCTATTGGGATTTCGAAAATCTTTCTCAGAAAAAACTATCAATCCAAAAAACGAAAAGGTTTGCCCCCAATTATCCGACACCCAAACCTTGGTAGAGCCAATAACCTCGGCACGAGCCGTTTTTTGTATCGATAAAGCAAACCTTGCCACCTGCCATACCAGCCGCACAGCCATTACACAAACCACAGCCAAATAGGCCATTAGCCAAAATCGCCAACTAAAGATTAAAGAGTTAACTGGTGTTTTTCCATAATTGTTTGCAGCAGTTGCTTCAACCAAATTATCTGC
>CAZLXF010000285.1:0-3378 GCA_964563065.1 uncultured Rikenellaceae bacterium
GTTGCTATAGTAAAAATCACCACGCCAATCTTAAAAATTAACCTAACTCCCACCATATCGCCCCAACGGCCAACCGGAAGTAGAAATATTGCTGTTGCCAGCAAGAATGATGTTACCACCCAGCTTAGCCTCACCGCATCGAGAGTAAAACTTTTCTCAATGGCTGGTAAAGCAATGTTAACCGAAGAAATTAAAAAGGTTCCCATGAATGAAGTAATGGCTACCACAGCCAGAATAGATATCTGTTTTCTCGATGAAAACATAGGCTCAAAATTTTTGATTGTAAAAAAAACAAAGATAAAACTATTCTGCATTCGCCGTTTAAAAATGAAATTCTCCTATAGTTTAGAAACATTCAACAATTTCTACGTCAAAATCCATGTGGTTTTTCTCTTGGCTAAGTGTTGTGTGTGAGTAGAATCTATAAAAATTAAAAACAACTTCTATGTATTTGTCATCCTGATATATACGCTTATTCTAAAAAAATAATATTTCCCTTACTAGAAAAAGTTATTAACAATGTGGGAAAAAGTGTATAAAAGTGGAGAAAAGTGGAAAATATTTTTATACTTTTACTTTTTGAAAATTTGGAGTAAAATGACTTCGTTCATAGGCGATTACGTATGTAAGGTTGACGAGAAAGGGCGGTTGCTCTTCCCCTCGGCTTTTAAGAAGCAGAACAAATCTGCTTCTCCCGATCGCTATGTGGTTCGTAAAGATATTTTTGAAACTTGCCTTGTGGTTTACTCCATGGAGGAATGGAACCGCCAGAACGAGTTAATCCGCAAAAACACAAACCCCTACAACAGGGAACACAACCGCTTTTTGAGGGAATTTTACAGAGGAACTGCCGAAATCTCCTTGGATTCGAGCGGTCGTTTGCTAATTCCAAGAAGGCTACTCGACATGGCAGGTGCAGCCAAGGAACTTGTACTTACCGGACAGGATAGCCGCATTGAAGTTTGGGCTAAAGAAAAGTATGATGCTCATGAATCGGACGAGCAGGCGTTCGCCCAGCTGGCCGAAAAAATCATGGGTTCATCCATATTGCGCGAGGAATAATGCAGTACCACGTACCAGTTCTACTGAATGAAAGCATCGAAGGCCTTAACATTCAGCCCGATGGAACCTACCTCGATTTAACTTTTGGTGGGGGTGGGCACTCACGCGAGCTGCTGAAACACCTCTCGAAAAAAGGGAAACTTTTCGCCTTCGATCAGGATGAAGACGCCTTTAAGAACAGCATTAACGACCAGCGCTTCACGTTAATCCGAAGCAACTTCAGGTTCTTTCGAAATTTTTTGAAGTACTACAAGGTTAAGGAAGTTCACGGAATTCTAGCCGATTTGGGTGTGTCGTCGCACCACTTCGATAGCCCCGAGAGGGGCTTTTCCACAAGGTTTAACGGCCCACTCGACATGAGAATGAACCGTTCAGCAAAACTTTCCGCTGAGGAAATTATAAACGGCTACGAGAAGCAGAAGCTATTTGAAATTCTTTCGCTTTACGGCGAACTTCCAAACGCAAACAGAGTCGCTGGTTTTATTTGCGCAGCAAGAGAACAGAAACTCATAAAAACCTCTGAGGAACTTACAAAAGTTGTTGCGGCCGCTTTTCCAAGCCAAACAATGAATAAAATGCTTGCAAAAGTTTTTCAGGCTGTAAGAATTGAGGTGAACCATGAAATGGAAGCACTTAAGCAGATGCTCATTCAAACCGAAAAAGTGCTTACAACAAACGGGCGGCTGGTTGTTATATCGTACCACTCGCTGGAAGACAGGCTAGTGAAAAACTTCCTAAAAACCGGAAATATTGAAGGTAACCGCGATACCGATTTTTACGGAAACGTTAAAACCTCGTTTGAACAGGTAAACAAAAAAGTGATTGTACCTTCTGAGGATGAGATAATTAAAAACACTCGTTCGCGAAGCGCAAAACTTAGGATAGGGAAAAAGCTATGATAGAAGAGAACGAAAACGTTGAGTTTATTGATGCTCCCAAGGAGCAAAAAGCTACCAAAAAGAGTAACGGGTTGAAGGATATTCTTACAGGCAACATCCTTAACCGCGAAAGTGTTGCAGGGCAAGTTCCCTACGTTCTTTTCCTAGCATTTTTAGCAATTATTTACATAGCAAACAGGTACAAGTACGAGAAACTTGTAAAGCAGGATCAAACCTTACAGATTGAGGTTAAAAACCTTAGAGCCGAATCAATTACAATGGCTTCGCAGCTAATGTTTATTAGTAAGCAAAGCGAAGTTTCGAAGCTAATTGAGCAAAAAGGCCTAGGGCTAGAAGAGTCTGTTGTTCCACCTAAAAAGATTAAAGCCAAGCTGTAATGTCGTTAAAAAAGGAAATAGTGTTCAGGTTTAGCCTTGTGTACGTAATTTTCGTACTCATGGCGCTGGCCATTGTTTTCAAAATTATTTACATTCAGTTTGTTGAGGGCAACAAGTGGCGAGCAATGGCTAAAAACATTACTTACAAGGATATAACCATTGAACCCAGTCGTGGCGACATTTGTGCCCACGATGGTCGCCTACTGGCCACCTCCATTCCATTCTTCGAGCTAAGGATGGACCTCAAAGCCGCGGGGCTTACCGATGAAGTTTTCTACGAAAACGTTGATTCGCTAGCTATTTACCTGTCGCGATTCTTTAAAGACAAGTCGCACTACACGTATCGTTCGGAGTTGAATAATGCCAGAAAATTTTCGAAATCGCGCAGGTTCTACCTAGTAAACCCAAAACTTGTAAACTACATTGAGCTGCAAGAAATAAAAAAGTTTCCTCTTTTCCGACTAAGCGAAAATGTTGGAGGATTCATCCCTGTTCAGGTTAACAAACGAATTAAGCCACATGTAAGTTTGGCTTCCAGAACCATTGGTGCCGTAAATGAGAATGGCGTTTCTGTAGGAATAGAGGGCGCCTTCGACCACATTCTCAGGGGCAAAGCCGGGCTTAGTCTGCGCCAGCGAGTTCCTGGAAACACTTGGGTTGAAGTTAGCAGCGCTCTACACGTTGAGCCACAGGACGGAATGGATGTATTCACTACCATCGACGTTACACTGCAAGACGTTGCAGAGAATGCGCTAAGAACTCAGCTACGAAAGCATGAGGCAGTACACGGGACAGTAATTCTTATGGAGGTTGAAACGGGCGAAATTAAAGCCATTGCAAACCTCCGGCGCAACGGTGATGGTAGCTACGATGAAGCATTCAACTACGCCATTGGCGAGGGAGCCGAACCCGGCTCAACATTCAAGGTTGCTACTCTTATTGCACTTCTTGAGGATGGTTACATTTCCCTAACCGATACCATAAACACGGGGAAAGGACAAGCTCAATACTACGACAAAACAATTATCGACTCGAAGGAA
>CAZLXF010000286.1:0-3361 GCA_964563065.1 uncultured Rikenellaceae bacterium
AATTCTTGTTTACAACAAAAATATTAATAGGGTTTTTAATGCCATCGAAGCTAATTGTGTAGGAACCTTCGCGTTGCCATCGTCCGTAGTTCCCGTTGTTTGGTTTCTCGTACCAGCTACTATCGGTAGTTCCTTTTTCAGAGAAATAGTTATTGAACGCTTTGTATTGCACAAGAATGCTATCGGGTTTTGCTATTTCACAGTTTAGGTAGAACTCTTCTTCGGGTTTTAGCTGGAACTTGAAAAGTGGACTCCGGGATTGTGAACTGTAGGGTGTGCATGCCGAGCAATTTTCAATGTTTGGCATTTTGAGAAAGTACAGCTGAGCAATTCCCTTTGAAGTGTCGGTAATGGCTACTTCAACCCAGTGGCGATTGTCAATAGCAAACAGGTTGATTTTTTTATGAAAGAAAGGTTTGCTCAGTTCGCTTTGCGTTGGTTCAATCCAGAATGTTAACGAGTCGAACGCAACAGGATTATTAGGGTCTGTATACGATTTCGTGTCAATTGTAAGTGATGTGGGCTCTGAAAATTCATTCTTTCCGGAGGAAAGAAAATGCTTGGGGATTCTAATATGAAGCGTGGTTTTGGTAGCAGAAATTCGTTCGAGAAAAAGGTCGGGTTGCAGGTTGCTTTCAACCGGACGGTAATCGATGGCTGGTTCGAGTTTCGAAGGCGACTTTTTTAGCAAGCCGCATCCGGCTGCTACTAGTAGCAGGAAAAGAAGGGAAATGTATCTATTTAATAGTTTTCCTTTCATCCTACTTGAAACGTTCGTCCTTTAGGCGCTCTACTTCCATGGCAAGATCTTCCCACTTCACCATATTGCTGGATAGTTTTTCCTTCAGGTTCCTGTAGTTGTCATAAAAACTGTCGTCGATAGGAGTTTCTGAGTTTTGAGGGTCAGCCAGCTGCTTGTCCATTTGCTCAATTCTAGCCTCAAGTTCAGCAACCTCTTTCTCAACTTTTTCAAGTTGGGAATTTACCTTTCGAACCTCTTTCTCCTTCTCCTTTTTTTCCAGCCATTGCTTTTTTTGGTTCGAGTCGTTCTGCTTGTCGTTCTCATTTTTTGGCTGAGCTTTCTTTATTTCCAGTTCCTTTAAACTTTCCAGTTTTCGTCGGTTAAGGAAATCGTAAATGCCACCAAGGTGTTCCTTCACCTTTCCGTCGCGAAATTCGTAAACTTTTTGTACCAACCCGTTGAGGAACTCACGGTCGTGCGAAACAATAATTACCGTTCCGTTATAGTTTTGAATGGAGCTTTTTAGGATGTCCTTCGAGCGCATATCGAGGTGGTTGGTAGGCTCGTCGAGCACAAGTAGGTTGTAAGGTTGGAGCATTAGCTTAACCATTGCCAACCTGTTTCGTTCACCGCCCGATAGAACGGCAATCTTTTTGTCAACATCCTCGCCACGAAACAGAAATGAACCAAGAATATCGCGAATTTTTGTGCGTATTTCGCCAACAGCAACCCGGTCAATGGTTTCCAGAACGGTTAAGTTTGGATCCATTAGTTCATCTTGGTTCTGGGCAAAGTAGCCAACGCTAACGTTGTGTCCAATCTTCACGTTTCCTTCGTGCTGAAGTTCTCCAATAATAATGCGGCTCAGGGTTGTTTTTCCTTCACCATTTCTGCCCACAAAGGCAACTTTTTCGCCCCGCATGATATCGAAGTTTGCATCGCTGAAAACCAGATGGTTTCCAAAACGTTTGGCAACTTCGTCAATTTTCACAACCGTGTCGCCCGACCGTGGTGCAGCCGGAAAGCGTATGTTAACCTTTGCATTATCCTCGTCGTCAACCTCAATAATTTCCATTTTTTCGAGCTGCTTCAACCTCGATTGCACTTGGTTGGCTTTGGTAGCCTTGTAGCGGAATCGCTCAACAAAATCTTTGGTATCCTCAATCTGTTTCTGCTGATTTTTGAATGCAGCCATTTGTTGCTCCCTGCGTTCCTGACGCAGAACAACGTACTTGGAGTAGGGAACGCGGTAGTCGAACGCTTTTCCCAGCGAAAGTTCAATGGTTCGCTCGGTTATGTTGTCGAGGAAAGCACGGTCGTGCGAAATGAGAACAACTGCTCCGGGGAAAGTTTTCAGGTAATCCTCGAGCCATTGAATCGATTCAATATCGAGATGGTTGGTTGGCTCGTCGAGAAGCAAAATATCGGGCTGACGAAGCAGAATTTTTGCAAGTTCAATTCGCATGCGCCATCCACCGCTAAACTCAGAGGTTTGACGTTTGAAATCGGTGCGCCTAAAGCCTAAACCGGTGAGCGTAACTTCCGCTTTGGCTTCCAAACTATCGCCCTCAAGCAGGCTATATCGTTCACTTTTTTCTGTGAGTTGATGGATGATATCAGTGTATTCTTCCGACTCATGGTCGGTTCGTTCTTCCAGCGCTGTGGTTAACTTTTTAATATCCTTTGCAAGTTGAAGCGTTTCCTCAAAAGCTAGCATGGTTTCGTTCATTACGCTTCGCGTATTTGTTACAGCCATTTGTTGAGGTAGGTAACCAACTTTTATTTCACGAGGAACGCTTACAACTCCGCTAGTTGGAACCATTTCGCCTACAAAAAGTTTTAGAATTGTCGATTTGCCAGCGCCATTCTTACCTACCAAACCAACCCGTTCCCTATTGCTAACAAGAAAACTTACATCGCGAAAAAGGTCGAATCCACCAAACGAAACTGTAACCTGATTTAACGAAACCATTGTGTTTTAAATTTGAAGCCACAAAATTATGAAATTAAGGCGAATTCGCAATTTGAAGGTGTTTTTATGGAGCGCTTAAAGTATAAATTAAAAAATGCGTTCAAAATAAACCAGTGCAATTCAATTTTATATAACTTGCTATAAAAAAAAGAAACTATGAATAGAATTGTATTGCTCTTATTACCAATATGTTTTGTTCTGTTTGGATGCCAAACAGGGAATAACGAAACCGAAAGCATGCGAATGTACGACATGGACATTGAGGAGGAAATGATTCCTATTGCTTTTCAGTCCGATGTTCCTCCGCCGCCACCTCCAATGGCTTCGGAAAATGGTGATTACCAAAAAGAAGAATTACATGGGAACATGTTGATAAAGAGAGTGTACTTAGGTATTGAGGTTGAAAGTTACGCTGATTCACGTACAAAAATTGATTCGTTGGTAAAAGTTTATGATGGTTGGATTTCAACCGAAAATTTTAATAATAACGATTACCAAATTTCCAACCATATTTCTGTTCGGGTTGCTTCTTCGAGCCTCGATGCTTTGGTTGATAATTTCAAGCAGGTTGCAAAAAAAGTGGATTATCAGCGAAGGGAGAGTAGCGATGTTACTGAAGAGTACATTGATATTGAGAGCCGGTTGAA
>CAZLXF010000287.1:0-3325 GCA_964563065.1 uncultured Rikenellaceae bacterium
AACTCGCGACCCTCAGCTTGGGAAGCTGATGCTCTACCAACTGAGCTATTCCCGCATTCAAAAAAAGGCCAACCCCATGAGTTGGATTGACCTTGATTTTGTGGAGGTAAGGGGAGTCGAACCCCTGACCTCTTGCATGCCATGCAAGCGCTCTAGCCAACTGAGCTATACCCCCAAAAGCAACGCAAAATTAGGATTTTTTTTTAAAATGTAATGGAATTACAAAAACTTTCTAAAAAATATTACGTATATGATATGAGTGTGAATATTTTTTAGTTTTTTTGTGAACTGAAAATAATATGTAGGTAATTATTTACGGTTTTTTCCGTTTTTGTATTATCTTTATAGCCTAAAATACCTTTTGATATGGAACTTAAAAAGAATCCAAAGGCCGATTTGGAGAAGATGAAACTCATTTTCACTGAGATTGGTCTTGTTGTTGCTCTAGGTGTTGTACTTGTTGCTTTTGAGTGGACCAGCTCAGGTGATATAAACACCGAACTAACAAGGATGGAAGAAATTGTAATGGAGGAAGAAATGATTCCCATTACCGAGCAGCAAGAGGTTAAGCCACCACCACCACCACCAGAACCTGTTCAGGTTACTGACGTGATTAACATTGTTGAAGATGATGTTGAGATTGATGACAATATCGATATCTTCGACTCTGAATTTCGTGAGGATGTAGCGGTTCAAATCGTAAATTTCACCGATGAAGAAGAAGAAGTTGAGGAGGAGGAAGTATTTGTTGTGGTAGAGGATATGCCTGGCTTTGGTGGAGGCGATAGCAATAAGTTCCGCGAATATATTGCTAAAAACCTTCGTTATCCAGAGGTTGCTGCCGAGAACGGAATTCAGGGAAGGGTTTTTGTTCAGTTTGTGGTTGAGCCCGATGGTCGCGTTTCTAACGTGAAAGTTGTTCGTGGTGTTGACCCAGCTCTCGACAAAGAAGCTATTAGGGTGGTGGAAAATAGCCCAAAATGGAAACCTGGAAAACAAAGGGGTAAGCCTGTAAGGGTATCGTTCACTTTCCCAATTATTTTTGTACTTCAGTAAATTTAGTTTTTCATAATAGTTTTAAACCCTGATGTATGTCAGGGTTTTTTTTGCTACTCGTAATTTTATGATTACACCATACGAAACAACAAAAAAGCAGGAAACTGCAGTGCTTGTGGGTGTTCAACAAAGGGGACAAACCGATGAACTGGTTGAGGATTACCTCGATGAGCTTGAGTTTTTAGCACAAACAGCTGGGGCAATTACTCTTCGACGATTCATCCAAAAACTTGATGTGCCACTTCCTCGAACCTTTATTGGAACAGGTAAGGTTAGCGAAGTTTTTGAGTACGTTGAATCGAACTCGGTTGATTTGGTAATATTCGACGATGAGCTTACCGCTACTCAGCTACGAAACCTTGAGCGGGATTTAAATAGACGGGTGCTTGACAGAACCAATTTAATACTCGATATATTTGCCCAAAGGGCAAAAACAGCCTACGCAAAAACGCAGGTTGAACTTGCACAATACCAGTATCTTCTCCCACGACTTACCCGCATGTGGACTCACCTTGAGCGTCAGCGTGGTGGAATTGGATTGCGTGGCCCGGGTGAAACTGAAATTGAAACCGACCGCAGGATTATTCGCGATAAAATATCAAAGCTGAAGGACGAACTCGGTAAAATCGATAAGCAAATGGCAACCCAGCGGAAAAGCCGTGGAAGTATGATTAGGGTTGCACTTGTGGGATACACCAATGTTGGAAAGTCAACATTGATGAACCTTATTAGTAAATCGGAGATTTTTGCTGAGAATAAACTCTTTGCAACGCTCGACACTACGGTTCGTAAGGTAGTAATCGACAATTTGCCAATTCTGTTGTCCGACACTGTTGGGTTTATTCGAAAGTTACCACATCAGCTGGTTGAATCGTTTAAGTCAACGCTCGATGAGGTGCGGGAAGCCGATATTCTTTTGCATGTTGTTGATATTTCACACCCAGCCTTCGAGGAACAGCTGCAAGTGGTGAACCAAACTCTTCACGAGATTGGAGTTAGCGAGAAGCCTACTATATTAGTTTTCAACAAAATTGATGCTTACCGTTGGGTTGAAAAGGACGAGTTTGATGCCATGCCTGTTGGCAAGGAAAACTTCTCGCTTGAGGATTTGAAACGCACTTGGATTGGTAAGGGAAACTCGCCCAGCGTTTTTATTTCAGCAAAGCAGAAACAAAACATTGATGAGTTTAAGGAGAAACTTTACAACATGGCACGCGAAATACATGCAAAGCGATACCCTTACGATAATTTCTTGTATTAGTAGAGTTTTACTTTTCTCCTAAAAACCATGAAATGTGAGTGCAGCTTGAACATACAAAGCAGGTTGCGCTTCGATTTGCCCAGTCGAGGTTGAAGAATGAAGCAACAGCGGTATTCAGCTGTGCTTTTCTAGTCCAGAAATAGTTGTTGTTGCATACTGGGCATCTTAATTCTCGCCCTATTACCTCAATGGTTTGTGGTTCTTCCTTTTTGAAAATACTCATCCTGTTAGGTTTTTTTAGAATTGCTACTTTGCCCAGCCCATCTTAGCTATATGTTCGGCAATTTGTACAGCGTTTGTAGCGGCTCCTTTCCGAAGATTATCGGCAACAATCCAAAGGTTTAGTCCATTTGGAACCGAAAAATCTTCACGGATTCGCCCCACGAAAACTTCGTTTCGGTTACGTGCGTTAATGGGCATAGGATACTCATTCTTCGCAGGGTCGTCAACCAATACAACCCCGGGGGTTGAGCTTAGCAGGTATCTAATTTCGGAAAGCGAAAAACTTTTTCCCAGCTCAACGTTAACCGACTCGGAATGTCCTCCCACAACCGGAACGCGAACTGCCGTAGCAGTAATTCCTATTGAATTGTTGTTGAGTATTTTATGTGTTTCGTTTACCAGTTTCATTTCTTCCTTTGTGTAGCCATTGTCGAGGAACGTATCGCAGTGCGGAATGCAGTTCAGGTCGATTTGATGCGGGTAAACCTTATACGAGAAATCGTTTCTACGCTCGTTATCCATTTGGTTTACTGCCTTGTAGCCAGTACCGGTTATTGCTTGGTACGTTGAAACAACAATTCGGCGGATGCCGTACATTTTGTGAAGCGGCGCCAGAACCAAAACCATTTGTATTGTGCTACAGTTTGGGTTGGCAATAATTAAATCGTTACTAGTGAGCTGTTGCGAGTTAATTTCTGGAACAACAAGTTTAATGTTCGGATCCATACGCCATGCGCTGGAATTATCGACAACGTAACAACCAATTTCAGCAAATTTTGGTGCCCA
>CAZLXF010000288.1:0-3314 GCA_964563065.1 uncultured Rikenellaceae bacterium
ACGCGTAGCCCTTTGGCTGATTGGAGAGTTAGTAACCTAATTAATCATCCATCAATAGAAAAGGACACTTATGCCGCAAATTTGAAAAGTGTAGATGAAGATTATCTTGATTTGTATAAACTCAGAATTATTGCCGGACAAAATTTCTCGCAAGTGAAAAATACCGGAGATATTGTTGTAAACAGAAAGTTGACAGAACTTATTGGTTTTAGTAATCCCCAAGAGGCGCAAGGTGAAAGAATCGATTACATGGGAAATGAATTTAAAATTGTTGGAGTAGTAGAAGATTTCCATGCACAATCATTACAAAAGAGCATAGAGAATGTCATTTTTGGCAATTTTAACGGGCTAATAAATGAAATGGCCATCAAAATTAATCCCACAATTATAAATTCAGATGGTTATCAAGAACTGATTAAGAAGTTACAAACAGAATGGGATGGAGTATTTCCAAATGACATGATGAATTTCCGGTTTTTTGATGAGAAAATTGCTTCGTTGTACAAGGAGGAGAAGAACACATCCAATCTTATTCAGCTATTTGCTATTATAGCTATTCTGATAGGAAGTCTCGGATTGTATGGATTGATTTCTTATATCATCAGTCAAAAAACAAAAGAAATCTGTATCCGCAAAGTAAATGGGGCTAAAGTCTCTGAAATGCTGATACTGGTTAATAAAGATTTCGCAATTTATTTTGTAGCAGCCTTTGTAATTTCCTGTCCCATAGCCTATTATTTTATGGATAATTGGTTGCAAAACTTTGCTTACAAAACAGAATTAAGCTGGTGGTTATTTGCCTTGGCAGGAGTTGTCGGCCTGCTGATTTCACTAATCACGGTTAGCGGACAAACCTTTTCTGCTGCAAGTAAAAATCCAGTTGAGGCTTTCCGGTATGAGTAGAACTAATAATAGTTAAAAACTTCACTCCCAGTGAAACCTTGACTGGATACGAATAACAAAATAATTTTACAAAATGATTTGGTATAACATACGTTTTGCATTTAACAGGATAATTAAGGACAAGGGATTCGCAGCTATCAACATAGTTGGACTGGTTGTTGGAATTACGTCCTTCCTTACACTCTTCCTCTTTGTAGCCAACGAGAAAAGTTACGACAAACACTTTTCCCGCTATCAAGACATTTACCGTGTAACATCGATTCCCTTTGGTAGCGAGGAGAATCCGTGGGCGCGAAGTTTAGGGTTAATGTATCCGGCGTTGTTGGATTTGCCTGAGGTTGATATGGTAACCCAATTTTCCCATTGCCCTATGGGATCAATAAGGATTGGGGAACAAAAGTATCAGCAAAAGGATATCATGTCGGTTGATACGAATTTCATAAAAATGTTTTCGGTGGAATGCAAGGTGGGCGATATAAATGAAATTGTGAAACCGAATGTTGCCTTTATTACTGAAGATTTTGCGAAGCAACATTTTGGCAACGATAATCCTGTTGGAAAAACCATTGAGATTGATGCACTCCAGTATTTGCGCGATTTGGGCTCATTCGAGATTCGGGGGGTAGTAAAAAACACTCACCCCAAAACTCATTTCAACTACGAAATTTTACTTTCCCAAAAAGGAGCGTTGGAGGCTCATTACGCAAGCTTGCCCGAACGAAAAGTTCATTGGGTGTATACCTACGTGCTACTTAAATCGAATACATCTCCTGAGTTAGTTGCCGACAAAATTTTGAATTATTTTAATGCTAGTAGTTTAAAAAACAGCGTTGGCCCTACCGAGTACCATTTTAACTTGAATCCTCTGGTTGATATTCACCTGAAGTCAAACAATCGGTTTGAGCTCAAGGAAAGTTCAAATAAAATCAATATCGGTTTATTCGTTGCCATTTCGTTTGTCATTCTGTTCGTGTCCATTCTTAATTCCATTAACTTAACCATTGCTAAAATCATCAGGCAAACAAAAGAAATTGGGATAAAAAAATCGATTGGGGCAAACACCACTCAGCTTACATCTCAAATTTTATTCGAGGTATTTTTACAATGCTTTATTTCAATATTGTTTTCTCTTTTCCTTTTGGAAAACTTAAAGCCAGCTCTAAAAAACTTTTTTGAGGTTGATTTTAATGTATACTACAACGAACCAGTGGTTTACTTCTGTATTCTTGGAGTTGTAGGATTAAGCCTAGGTTTAACTGCCCTGTTTGTTGGATTCAATTTATTTCGAAAAGCGTCAACCATCGATATCTTATCTCAGAAGAGAAAATATTCGGGCAGTATTGCGTTGAAATTTTTGCTGATTGTTCAGGTTGCTATTGTGATTTCGTTACTATCAGGTACTTTTTTGGTTAATAAACAAATTAGCTACATTTTTAATAAACCCATCGGTTTCGATAAGGAAAATGTATTGGTAGTTCATCTGAACGATTTTTCGAAAGACCCAGCCGTATTTGCCGATGAATTGAAACGGCTTAGCCTTGTTGAATCGGTTGGGTTTACCAACCAACACTTTGGTTATCCAACTCAAAGTTTCAATCTTGAAGGATTTGGTTTAGAGGGCAATGCTGAGCTGGTTTTTGCAAACTACAGCTATTTGGAAACCATGAAAATAAATCTCGAAAAAAGTTGGTTTCAAACTTCAGTAGATACAATTTCCGGATTGGTTGTAAACACCCATCTTTACAACAGACTAATGGAGAAACACGGAACCATAGAGGCATTGCAAGCTTTTCAAAACAGTGAGAATACAAACAATATAGAAATAGTTGGCGTTACCAGCAATTTTAATTATAACTCTGCCCACGAACCTATAGGTGATTTTGCGTTTTTGCTCGATGAATCATTTTGGAGGGCTAGGTTCACCCATATTCGTCTTAATCCAAATGCTTCAATGAACGATATTAAAAGTATTGAAGAAATATGGAAAGTTCATTATCCGGGGCAGGAGTTCAACTATTTTTTTATTGACGAAAAGATAAGTCAGCAGTACAAAGGAGAAATCATTCTTCGCCGAATTTTATTGGCGTTTTCCATAATTGGGGCGCTAATTAGTATCATTGGGGTTAGCGCGCTTTCATTGTATATTTCTCAACAGCGTACGAAAGAAATCGGTATTCGAAAAGTGAACGGAGCCAAAACATGGGAGGTGTTGGTTTTGCTAAACATGAATTTTGTGAGGTGGGTAATTGTTGCCTTTATTATTGCAATTCCAATTTCTTGGTTCGTTTTGAGAATGTGGCTGCAGAACTTTGCTTACAGAACCGAACTTAATTGGTGGATTTTTGTACTTGCTGGTGCGTTGGTCTTAGGAAATATAATGATAATAGTTAGCTGGCAAAGCTGGAAAGTAG
>CAZLXF010000289.1:0-3306 GCA_964563065.1 uncultured Rikenellaceae bacterium
CCGGTTGAGAGGTTGTTTTCGGTTCTCGGTGAGAGGTTTTTTATTAAAACCAAACCCGTGGATAAACTTCTATATACAGCTTACCAGAAACAGCCAACTGCTGAGCAAACCGAAGCTTACCTTCGGGGTTTGCAGGTTCCGGGAACGGCACAGGGAATTGTTGCGGCTTTTTCAAAAGCCAAACCTTCGCAAGAGTTAAGTATAAAGGATTTTAAAAACACAGCAATCGCAATTTGGGGCGACAACGATACATGGATTCCTTATGAGCGAATGAAACCCATAACTGACAGTTTGGACAATGTGTCAGTTCACATTATTGAGAATTCGGGACATGTTCCTCAGGAAACGGACTCGAAGATTTTCAACAGCATTCTCCTTAACTTTCTTCTGCAGGAGGATTGATTCTGCGAATCTCTTCCTTGCTTTTTTGGGCCGTTAGACCCAGCTCGGCGCCCAATTTTAGCATCAGGTCGAAGGCCTCGTCGAAGTTGTTGTGTATTTTCCCGTCAAGTATCGAGTCCTTAATGGTATCTTTAATAATTCCTACTGGTTTGCTGGGTGAAATGCCAAACATAACCATAATCATTTCACCTGAAATTGGCGGTTGAAAGTTTCGAACGGCATCTTTCTCCTCAATTTCAACCATTTTTTTCCGTACAAGCTCAAAGTTGGCGAGGTACCGTTTCACTTTGGTATCATTCTTTGAGGTAATGTCTGCTTCGCACAGCGTCATAAGTTCTTCAACGTCTTCGCTAGCATCGAAAAGCAGTCGGCGAACTGCCGAATCGGTTACTTCATCACTAGATAAGATTATGGGGCGCATGTGCAGCTGCACCATTTTCTGCACAAACTTCATCTTCTCGTTTAGCGGCATCTTCAGCCTTCGGAAAATTCCGGGAATCATTTTGAAGCCCAGAAACTCGTGGCCATGAAATGTCCATCCCTGTCCCTTAATAAACTTTTTTGTGGGAGGCTTGGCAATATCGTGTAGCAATGCAGCCCAGCGCAGCCAAAGGTTATCCGATTTTTCAGAAAGGTTGTCGAGTACCTGTAACGTATGGTAGAAGTTATCCTTATGTTGCTTCCCGTTAATGGTTTCTACGCCTTTAAGGGCATAAAGTTCAGGGAAAAATTGCTCCAGCAGCCCGCTCTGTTCAAGGAGCATAAACCCAGTTGAAGGTCGTTTTGAAAGTAGGATTTTATTCAATTCATCCACAATTCGTTCATTGGAAACAATTTTCAACCGCTCACGGTTTTTGTGAATCGATTGGAACGTTTTCTGCTCAATGTCGAAGTTGAGCTGCGTGGCGAAACGTATTGCCCGAACCATTCGAAGCGGATCGTCGGAGAAGGTTTTCTCAGGATCGGTGGGTGTACGGATTATTTTATCCATAATATCTTCAACTCCGTTGAACGGGTCAACCAGCTGTCCGAAAGTTTTTGGATGAAGACTAATGGCCAGAGCGTTCATGGTGAAATCGCGACGAAGCTGGTCGTCCTCAATGGTTCCGTCCTCAACAATGGGCTTGCGAGAATCGGACTGGTACGACTCACGGCGGGCACCAACGAATTCAACTTCCCAATCGCCGCTAACCAGCTGTGCGGTGCCAAATCGTTTGAAAATGTTTACCCGTTTTGCGCCAAGTTTCTTGGCAACTTTTTCCGCCAACTCAATGCCCGAGCCCTGTATAACTATATCAATATCCTTCGATTGACGTTTCAAAAAAATATCGCGCACAAACCCACCAACCACAAACGTGGGTTTATCAATTTCTCCTGCAATCTCCGAAACAACCTTAAAAATCTTATCGCTTAAATGCTTTCTCATAAAAAAATCTGTCATGCGTTTTGCTCAATAACCTGACAAAATTACAACTATTTGTCATATTTTCTTGAAAAAATTCTTTTTGGCATGGAAACATAATATTCGAAATGTAAACATAATGCACAGTAATACATATTATTAGCGTAGTTTTTGGGAGAATAATGTTTTTTGAAATAATCTAAATAAAAATAAATGGAACATATTTTGATATGAACATATCGACATAAGTAAATATATAGATATAAACTTAAACTTAATAATTATGAAACTTTTACAAACCGCTGTACACGAAATTGAAACAGCCACTGAACTTGAGAAAATAGTTAACGAGAACGAGAATGTAATGGTATGCTGTGGCCGAATGGGCCCCATGTGTATTCCGGTTTACGATACAATGGAAGAGTTGGAAGAGGAGCGTTCTAACATTAAATTCTACTCCATGGCTTTCGATACACCTGAGGCTGCTCCAATAAGGAATGCGCCCATGTGTAGCAGTTTTATGGGATTACCCTTTACCGTTTACTATAAGAATGGCAAAATGGTTAAGGCAACCACTAGCATTCAGTCAAGGGATCAGATTGAAAGCATTTTAAACGAACATTTTGAGACAGTTCCAAGTGAAAAATAATTTTCATCAAAGGTATTTATTTCAATGGACGAGATTTACGATGTAATGATTATTGGTGCTGGGGCAGCCGGTTTAACAGCGGGAATTTATACATCGCGGGCAAAACTCAGCACCATAATTTTGAACGAAGGTGCTATTGGCGGGCAAATGGTTCTTACCAACGAGGTGGCAAACTACCCGGGTGTAGAAACTACGCAAGGATTTACCCTGGCTAACACAATGAAGAAGCAGGCAAAGGATTTTGGCTGCAAAATTAAATCGAACATAAAAATTGCGGAGTACAACCTTAATGGCAACATTAAAACGGTTACGCTGAACGATGGAAAAGTGTTTAAGGCGAAATCGGTAATTCTAGCACAGGGTGGGCGCCCTCGTTCGTTGAGCATTCCCGGCGAGGAAGTTTTTAAGGGAACAGGAATTTCGTACTGCGCAACCTGCGATGGCGAGTTTTTCACAGGGAAGGAACTCATAGTTGTTGGTGGTGGAAACTCTGCCCTTGAGGAGGCCGTAACGTTAACAAAGTATGCTACGAAGGTAACAGTTGTTCATCAGTTCGACCATTTTCAGGCTTTTGAGCATGCCATTGAGGAGGCAAAGAGTAATCCTAAAATCGACTTCATAATGGAATCGGAATTGCGTGGGTTTTTTGGAAATGGAAAACTTGAGAACGTAAGTATTGAACATTTGCCAACCAAAACTCTTTCGGAGAAAAAGGTTGATGGTGTTTTTATTTTCATTGGCTACCTTCCAAATACGGAAACTTTAAAAGGTGTGGTTAAGTTGAATGATAGAAACGAAATTTTGGTTGATGCCGACATGAAAACTGATATACCTGGAGTTTTTGCTGCTGGCG
>CAZLXF010000290.1:0-3293 GCA_964563065.1 uncultured Rikenellaceae bacterium
TCATTCTCCTCCTTAATCATAGGAAAATCGTGGTAGAATTGGTTGTACTCCTTTGCCAAATCGTAAACGTAGTTTGCAACTAGCGCCGGACTCAGCTGCTCGCCTGCTTGCTTAACTACTCCAGGAAACGCAGAGATAATTTTTACCAGCTCGCGTTCCTTTGCGCCCATAGTGTTGAAACGCAAATCGAATGGAACCTTTATGCCAGCTTCCTGCGCTTTGCGCAGAACGGACTGTATACGAGCATGGGTGTACTGAATAAACGGGCCGGTATTGCCGTTAAAATCAATTGATTCCTTCGGGTTGAAGGTCATATTCTTTTTAGGGTCAACCTTCAGAATAAAGTATTTTAGAGCGCCCAAACCAATCATTCTTATAACAACACTGGCCTCGGTTGTATCAACATCATCGAGTTTTCCTAACTCTAGCGACATTTCTCTTGCGGTTTCAACCATCTCCTCAACCAAATCGTCAGCATCAACAACTTTACCCTCACGCGATTTCATTTTCCCTTCGGGAAGCTGAACCATTCCGTACGAAAGATGAAAAAGATGATCGGCCCACGCGTAGCCCAACTTTTTCATTACAAGTTTTAGAACATTGAAATGGTACTCCTGCTCGTTTCCAACCACGTAAACATGGTTTGTAAGACTATTTTCGGTAAAACGTTGCATTGCGGTACCAATATCCTGTGTAATGTAAACTGATGTTCCATCGGCACGAAGAAGCAACTTTTCATCCAATCCATCGGCAGTTAAATCAACCCAAACGGAACCATCGGGACGTTTGTAGAAAACTCCTTTTTCTAATCCATCGTTTACAATTGATTTGCCCAGCAGGTATGTTTCCGATTCGTAGTAAACCTTATCGAACTCTATTCCAAGAGATTTGTAAGTAACATCGAAACCCTCGTAAACCCAACCATTCATTTTTTTCCACAAGGAAAATACCTCCTCGTCCCTACTTTCCCACTTACGGAGCATATCCTGAGCCTCCACCATTAGCGGTGCGTTCTTCTTGGCCTCTTCCTCGGGTGTTCCGCTTGCAACCATACTGTCAACCTGTTTCCTGTATTCCTGATCAAATTTTACGTAGTAGTCGCCAACTAAATGATCGCCCTTTTCGCCCGTTGATTCTGGCGTTTCGCCATTTCCAAACTTTTGCCAGGCAAGCATCGACTTGCATATGTGTATTCCCCTATCGTTCACCAAGTTTACTTTTATTACCTCGTGACCGTTGGCTTGAAGAATTTTTGATACCGAGTACCCAAGAAGATTGTTACGAATATGACCCAAATGCAGCGGTTTATTGGTGTTAGGCGAAGAGAACTCAACCATTATGGTTTCTTGCGTTGAGTTGGGTTTTGAGAAACCGAAATCAACTGTTTGGGAAACCATGTACAGCATGTTACACCAAAAAACCTCGCTTAAACTAAGGTTTAAAAACCCTTTAACTACGTTGAATTCTTTAAACTCAACATGGTTTTCTACCAGATAATTACCAATGGCTTTCGCCGTTTCCTCGGGTTTTTGTTTCGATAGTTTCAGCAATGGGAAAACCACTAGCGTAAAATCGCCCTCGAACTCGCGCTTTGTAACCTGAATTTGCACTTGTGCACTATCGGGCTTTACACCGTAAACCTTCTCTATTACTGTTGATATAGTTATTTCTAGAAAATTCTGAATATTCATTGTATGCTTGTTTATGTTGCCGCAAAGATAGCAAACAATGGCTGAGAATTGAAAAGGGAAAAGTTTTTAGAGAAAAAATATTGCGCTCACTAGGATTTGCATTTCGAGGGTTAAATATAATTCGTTTTTAAACCCTGAAAATTCTGAAATTTTAAAAATTTCGTCCAGATTTTAACTATTTTGGCATTGAAAAAAAATACCTATGCTTCGAAAAATTAAGATTTCTGCACGCCTTTGGATTCTTGTATCCATAACCCTTCTCTCAATTTTAGCCATCAGCATTTCGTTTTTTGTTGGGATCTCAAACCTACGTGAGTTTTACACAAAGCAGATTGAGGAGCAAATGGTAATCGATCAGAAAGAGAAAATTAAAGTCGGAACTCACTCTGTTGCCCTAACAATCAGTTCGCTGCTGAAAGGAATTTCCAACGACAGCACAAAACTCAGGCTAATTCGCGAGGCAGTTGATAATATTCGCTACGAGTACGATAATTCCGGATACTTTTTCATCTACAAGGGAACTGTAAATATTGCCCACCCCGATCATAAGTATATCGGTCAGGATTTGGGAAATACCAAGGATGTTAATAACACTTACTTTATAAGAGAAGCATTTGTAAACATACAAAAGGGCGGCGGATATAACAATTTGGTTTTCAACAAACCGGGCAAGGGCGATCAGCCAAAAATTGTTTATGCCGAAGCAATTCCTGATACGGAATACTGGATTGCAACAGGGGTTTATATCGATAATATCGATAGCGCCCAGCAAATTATTCGCTCATCGGTTGATGCAATGACACGAAAAACTCTCACTGTAAGTATTGTGATTGGTTTGCTGATAATTATTCTGCTTGCGCTTCCGGTTAGCATAACAATCAGAAAAAGCATTATCGATCCCATAAGTGAAGCAAATAAAGTTACCGATGCGGTTGGCACCGGAAATCTTGCCATAAATATTGAAGATTCTCAAACCGACGAGGTTGGATTCCTGCTGAAGGGTTTAAGCAGAATGGTCGAAAATCTGAACAATACGCTAGTAAGCGCACATGGAACGATGGAATCGGTTAGCATGCAGAGTAAGGAGCTGAATTCCGCGGTTGAGGAAATTTCTGAAGGAGCTAATAAGCAGGCAGTTACTATTGAAGAAATTTCAAGTTCGATGGGACAGATTGAGGAGAAGGCGAAAATGATTGCCAAATCAGCGCTTGAAACGCGACAACTTTCGGCCAGCGCATCAAAATCTGCCAGCGAAGCAGGAACAGTAATTACCGAAACGGTTCAGGTTCTGAGTTCTATTACAGAGGAAATAAATACAATTGGCGAAATTGCCCGCCAAACAAATCTTTTGGCAGTTAACGCTGCCATTGAAGCAGCTCGGGCAGGAGAAAGTGGAAAAGGTTTCTCAGTTGTTGCTCATGAAGTAAAACGGTTGGCCGAGCGCAGTAAAACTGTTGCTGAAAATATTGCAAACCTGTCGTCGCGAAGTTTTGTGGTTGGGAAACGTGCGCAGGAAATGCTTGTTGTACTTATTTCCGACACAAAAAAATCAGCTGAGCTAATGGAGCAGGTTTCATCCGGAGCAATTGAGCAATCCGATGC
>CAZLXF010000291.1:0-3291 GCA_964563065.1 uncultured Rikenellaceae bacterium
TGTATATTATTAGGGATTTTAAGAATATATAGAATTGAAGACTGAAGACCGAAGACTGAAGTTATTACCGACTACCGACCACCGACTACCGACCACCGACCACCGACTACCGACCACCGATTACCCTCAAAACAGCGTCACTAAACCCAGAATCATTATTCGATTTTACGGTTTCAAAGTTTTCCCTAAGTTCTATGGGCGCATTTTCAACAACGAAGCTGCAAGGAACAAAACCGAGCATATCCAAATCGTTAAAATCGTTGCCAATGGCAACAACTTTACTCAAAGTAATGTTATGTATTTCGCAAATCCACTGAATTCCGTATGCTTTGGAAATATGGTTTGAGAAAATCTCCATCCAAATCGAGTGTCCGTCAATGGGCGATGTGGCTCGAATAACTTTTAAATCGGGGAAAATATTTTTTAAGTTATCGAATAGTTCAACGTTATGCGGTAGCACTGCAAGTATTTGACTGGCAGTTGTATCGTAAACAACACCCGGGATGTAAGGTTGACAAAAATTTTTATACAGCTCAATTCTTCTTTCAAAATCGGGGTTGTGAGTATGTCCGTGAAAATATAGAAATCTATGGTTTGCCGGAATGGGTTCATGCACCATAAAATCCACGCCGTTTTTCATTAGTAGGTCTACAACCGTTTGTACGCTTGTACCATCTAGTTCCGACGTGTAAAGTAATTCTTTTGTTTTCCAATCTATTGCTCCTGCACCCGACGAGAAAATTAGGTAATCGATAGGAAAGTTTGAAGGAATAACCTTTGAAAAGGAGTAAGGGTTTCTACCGGTAGCAATTACGCGTACAATGCCCTTTTCCCCCATTTCAACAAGAGTAGAATAGTCGGCGTCACTTACCTTGCCATCGGAGGTTAAAAGCGTTCCGTCGAGGTCGGTAACAACCATTTGTAAGGTTTCAATTTTATTACTGGAATTGGGCATTTCAAATTATTTTGCTGATATAAAGCTACATAAAAAATAGTTAAAAATAAAAGCCATATTTTCAAAACAATTAGTAACGAAATACGTTTAAAAATATGGGACAAAAAATTAGCTTATCTTGTACACAAAAGAATTAAATATTTTTTCAAAACTCAATTTCGGGTTTTGAAGATATTTATTGTCTTTACGAGTTATTAAAAGAATAAAACTTGGTTAAGAAAAGTTAATTATTTGCCAATTGAACATTAAAAAATTTTTAAATCAATTTTGAAGTTCGTAAATTTAGACCAAATATTTAATACATAAACCTTCAGAGATATGACGAAAACTATCACATTTAATGAACTCAGGAGGATAAAGGATCAACTCCCTGATGGATCGATGCAGAACATTGCCGAAAAGCTGAATCTTAACGTTGAAACCGTTCGAAATTATTTTGGCGGAACCGATTACTTTAGAGGCGAATCTGTTGGTTTCCATTATGAACAGGGACCCGATGGCGGAATTGTTACTTTGGACGACACCACAATACTCGAGCTTGCTTATGAAATTTTAGAAACCGAAGAAAAGCAGTTGGTGTAGTTGAATCCTGAAACTCATTCGAAAGGCAGAAATCAACACTTTCTGCCTTTTCTTTTGCCATTAATCCATGATCAAATCATCAGATTCTTTTTTCGTAACAATTAATAGTGTTGAAAAGGTTTGGTACAAACCAATTTTCAATTACATTTCAAAACTTTACCTTGGAACACACTTGCCATCGCATGATGTAGCACATCATGTAAGAGTATGGAAAATTTGTAAGGATTTGTTGCGTTTGTTATCTGAAAAGGGATTTAGTTTCAACGAGAGTTTTGTTACCAAAACATTAATTGCCTGCCTTTTTCACGATACTGGTTTGGTAAACGACAGGAGCGAGAAGCATGGATTGGAGAGCCGAAAATTATGCGAAAAATTTTTCCACGAGAACCCCACGTTTCAATTCAAAAGAATGGGCGATGCGCTCGATGCCATTGAGCACCACGATGATAAGACCTTTAAAAAAATAACACCAATTAGCATAGAAAATGGTGTAAGCCTTACACGTTTGGTTTCCTCTGCCGACGATTTGGATGCTTATGGTTACATCGGAATTTTTCGCTACCTCGAAATCTACTTGCTCCGTGAAGTTCCCTTTGAGCAACTACCTCAAAAAGTGATACATAACCTGAAGGGGCGGTTTGCAAACTTTGAAAATTATTTCTCGGCATTCCCCGAATTGATTGATCTCCAAAGAGAACGATTTCGTTCTACTTACAACTTCTTTGCGAAGTTGGATGAAAAGGATACGAATAGTTCTGAAATTGCTATTGCCCTAAATAACTGTTTGATTGATATGAAGATGGATATTGATCAAACCATAAGTTTTATAAAAAATTATTCACAAGAAATAAGTTTAAAAAGGTTTGTTGAAAACCTTGAAAACGAATTTTCTGAATATCTTTAGCTTATTATTCAACCATTGTTTACTTTTTGCATCTAAGCAAAAAAACTAAATTTATGAAACGTTTCTTTTTACCCTATGCTATTGCAGTACTTGTTTTCGTGCTGTTTGCAGTCACATATAAGTTTATTACCAGAAGTTCGCAGGCAAACTATTCAGTTGAACTGAAATACGAGCAGAACTACAGTTTAACCTACGATGAAGCAATTGCTGCTTATAAGGAGCTCGATAAAAACTATAGTACAGCAAAGTTGCTGAAATATGGTGTAACAGAAACCGGCCATCCGCTGCACCTTTTTGTAATTTCTAAGTCAAAAATTTTTAACCCTAAATTACTTAGAGATAAAGGTTTTCGAATTTTGATGGTGAACAATGGTATTCATCCGGGCGAACCCTGTGGAATTGATGCCAGCGTTAAACTTGCTCGCGATATTCTAGCAAAAAAAGATGGTTTATGGGAACTGATGGACAGCACCGTACTGTGCATTGTTCCTGTTTACAATATTGCAGGAGCGCACAACCGTTCTCCCTATAACCGTGCAAACCAGAATGGACCTGAAGCGCAAGGATTCAGAGCAAATGGACGAACTTTGGATTTGAATCGTGATTTTGCCCCAATGGACAGCCGCGATGCCCGTTCGTTTGCAATTATTGTTCATACTTGGAATCCCCATATTTTAATTGATACTCACACTACAAACGGTGCCGATTACCAGTACGTAATGACTTTTATTGGTGCCCATCGGCAGGGATTGCCAACGGTTTTAGGAGAATTTTACGATCAGAAGTTGGAGCCGTTCCTTTTCGAATCGATGGAAAAATCGGGTTACGAAATGATACATTACGTTGACCC
>CAZLXF010000292.1:0-3290 GCA_964563065.1 uncultured Rikenellaceae bacterium
TCTTCGTGCTCAAATCCTTCGGAAACCGATTTCTATGGAAAATTTAGCTACCACTGGGAATCGAACGGAGCAGAAACCAACCAACAGTTGGGTCCATGGTTAAACTCCGAGGGAGTTGAAATTACTGCGCTAAAAGGGCTTGACCCTCTGGTTCCAAAAAATCTTTCTGCTGTGGTTGAGCAGAATGTGGTAACCCTCTCGTGGGAAGAACCTCTTTATACCGATGGAATTTCGGGGTTTAACGTTTTTTCGAACGATGAAAAGATTGCGGAGCTTACCTCTGCAGAACACTCATTTCAAATTGATTACAGTGGAAAAACAGATTACTCCTACTTTGTAACAGCAGTTTACAGTTCGCCCGACTACGAATCGAACGCTTCGAATAAAGTTTATGCAACAATTGATACAGATTCCAGGTTCGTTTTCGGAAACGAAAAACATGTAAAATTGTACCCAAATCCTGCGAAGGATTTGGTTTTCATTGAATCGGATATTCCAATGAATTCCATTGAAATTTTTTCGGTTAATGGATGTATGGTTGAGATTATATCAAACCCAGAAAGTTTACAACAAACCATTTCTACTTCAACTATTCCAAACGGTTTTTACTTTGTAAGCGTTTTTTTTATGGATGGTGGGAGAGAGGTTACGAAACTTATTGTTAGGCACTAGCCAAAAAAAACTGCGGCTCGATAATTCGAACCGCAGTTTTTTAATGCTTTTATTTCTATTTAAGGTTTGCGCTTCCGTACTTAACCGATACGTTTACCTTTACATTCGAATTTTCGTTGGAACCTACGGTTCCGTTTACGCTAACTTTACTGTTGCTCTCAATTCTGCTTACGCGCGCTTGCGAGTTGTAAGTTAATCCCCCGTAGGAAGCTTTTGCATCAATCTGGTATGAAACTGACGCGGGTATTGGAGCGTAAAGGCTGGCGTAACTACCATTAAAGTTGAGTTCCTGAAGAGTTGGGGCAATCTCTTGAACCTTAACATCGCCGTAGCGTGTTGTTATATCAAGTTTCTTCCCAAGTTTTTCAATTTTATAGTTTGTGTAACCACTTTCGCCCACGATATTGGAAATGTTACCAATGCTAATTCCATCGTACTTCGATTCAACCACTAGCGAGCTGGTATTGTCGACTGAAATTTTTGAGTACTTGCTAATTAGAACGAGAGCCTTGCTTTTCATAATGCTAAGGTTGGCATACTTAATTTCAAGTTTCATCCAGTCAACCTCTTCTATGGAAGCATCGCCGTAACCTAAAGTAAGTGAGCTGAGGGGTTCGTTGCTTCCGTAAAAAATTCTGTTTGCTTTAAGGTTGCCATACTTAATTTTTATGTCAGCATGGCCAGTTATCTCGTTAATAAACGAATCGCCAAATTTATTGGAGAGGTCGAGGTTTAAATGCTTTGGCATTTTTACATTGTAATCAATGCTGAACTCCTTGGTTGATGAGCTGAAATTGAAACCGCTTGACAGCCTGAAAGCCTTTTCGTCAATTTCGGTGATGGCTTTAATTTCGTTTCCAACTTTTTCAATACTAACTTTAATTGCGTCCAGCATTTTTTGTGCTTTGTCGGCATTGTTATGCTCTACGGTTACCTCCACAGTTATTGAAACAGCGTTTTTATCCCAGTTCTCAATGTTCACCTGGCCAAATCGATTATTGATTGTAACCTGGCTGCCCTTTTCGGTGCTATATTCTTCGCTGAAAGTTTTGTTAAGTTTTTCAGCAGAAGCATCAATACTGGTTAATGGGATTGCGATTAACAGTATTCCTAGGGCTATCAGCGTATTTCTGTAAGTTCTCATTGTATTATTGTTTAAAAGTTATATTCTACTTATTAAAGTTTACTGTCTCGAGTTTGTTAATCATTTGCTCCATCACATCAAGTTTTGTTTGGTAATGTAGAACTAATACGTAAACCGCACGGGCCTTAGATGGAGAGGAAGATATTTCTGTTAAAACATTGTCGTATCCTTTATTAAGGTCGGTAAGTGTTTGGGCAATTTCCTCGTTTTGTCCTTGGTTTGAACTCGACATTAACATGTTTATTACCTCTTGCTTTTTGCTTACCTGAACCTTGTAGTACTCATCAACGTTCACCATTTCGGGTGTAAGGCTTTGGGATGAATACGAATTATTGTTCAACATCTCAATTCCGCTGTAGCTGAGAAGTAAACTTAGGCTGGCTGTTACAATAATTCCTGCAATTGCAGCTGCGCTGGCAACCAGAAGAAGGTTTGGTTTTCTAACACTCTGTTGATTCTCGAGTTTATCTCTAAACCTTTCAAAGTGACCTGGCGAAGGTTCTTCTGTATTGAAGTTCCCACGTTGCGTGCTAAAAAAGTTCTCTAGCTTATCCATGGTCGTTATTATTTTGTGTTTAGTAATTCAATTAATCGCTTTTTTGCTCTCGCAAGTTGAGACCGCGATGTTGATGCGTTAATATTAAGCATGTTAGCAACTTCATCGTGGGTGTAACCCTCAACTAGTACCAAGTTAACTATGAGTTTGTAACCATCGGGTAATTTTTGCATTGCATCTCGCAACCGCTCAACCGACTCGGGTACAAAATCTTCGGTGCTTTCTTCCTGCTTGTTATGCAAGCCAACGGCCTCCTCGAGAGGAATTGCAAGTAGCTTCTTCCTTTTCAGAAAATCGAGCGAGGAGTTAACTACTATTCTTTTTAACCAGGCACCAAAACTCACCTCATTTTTGTAAGTACCAATCTTTTCAAATGCTTTAAAGAACGATTCTTGCATAATGTCCTCGGCTTCGGTTGTGTCGTTCACAATTCGCAGGCAGGTGTTGTACATTGCCTTGTAGTAAAGTTTGTAAATTTCGAATTGTGCCAGGCTATCACCTTCTCTGCAGCGATTGATAAGAGCCTGATAAACGTTCACATAATTTCCTTCAACCTTCATACATTTGCTTTAATGACGTTAAAAAGTTTTCGTTTGCTGCATTGAGCAAAAGATTTTTTCAAATTTAGTTGAAAAAGGGAAAATAAATGTAAAATGGATGGTTTAACTTCTTCAAAATACAAATAACTGATTACCGACCACCGACCACCGATTACCAATCAATCATCAAAAAGTTTCCCCTGCCACGTATCCCTTTCTTCCATTAGTCCTTCAAATTTTACAAGAAGTTGGTCGGTTCGAAGTTTTTCCCATTTTGGTGCAACTAAGGTTTTTGGCGAAGCCTCGCCGGTTAGCCGTTCAACTACAAAATTTGGGTTGAGGCGTTCGATTATTCGAACCATTAAATCAAGATACTCGT
>CAZLXF010000293.1:0-3275 GCA_964563065.1 uncultured Rikenellaceae bacterium
ACTAACCCCGGATTAGCACGAATAACTGTTTTAAGCATTATCTCATCGGCCTGAAGGAAAGGGAATACAGCACCAGTTTTTCCAATAAAATCATCAATTTCCAGCTGCGGCGATGAAGTTACATAAGCAAATCCCATTCCATGATCCTTGGCTGTATAGTACAACTGATTCAACTTATCAATGGCTTCCTCATTGGCTCTATCAATTCGGTAAGAAATAGCCAGCATAAAGTAACCTGGGTATTGAAGAATGCTATCGGTTTGGTTCCAGCCATCAATTGTAGTTAGAACAAAATCGTGTATTGGAGGTGTGTATCCTTTTTTAACAAGAACCGATTTGCTATCAACAAACTTCCATGTTGTATCCTGCCAAGGAAAGTTTTCCTCCGTAAATTCAACTTCCTTCCCATCCTTCTCGTAGTAAAGCAAGGTTTTATACTCATCGAGCGGAGCATCGGGTGGAATTGACATGGCATCGGGAATGTTGGTGCCGATTGAGTATGGACGAAAATCGATAAGTGGCAAATTATTGTAGCCATAGAATGAAGGTGCAAATGATATTACTGCTAAAATAATGGCGATGGTCCAATCGAGTTTCTTTGAGTGAGTTGATTCAACCTCCTTGCGTTTAACTAACAGGAACGTGGCAGCTGCCATAAAAAACAGATTCTTAAAGAATGTTTCCCAGTTACTTAGGATTAGAGCATCGCCAAAACAACCACAATCAGAAACGGGATTATAAATTGCTAAAATTAAAGTTAAAGGAGTGAAACCCAGCATAAAAAGGAAAATTCCCCAAATTGCTATCCTTACCTTCGATTTAAAAAGCAGCAGCAAACCAAGGTACAATTCAGCAGCACAAAGAATAAATGCCAATGGTTTTGCAGCAACCACAAGGTACTGCATGTTAAAAGCCATGAAGTAATCAACAAACTTGTAGGTTGAACCTAGCGGATCGACCCCCTTCACAAAACCAGAAAAAATAAAAAGAACTGCAAGAATATACCTTGAAGCACGAATTAATTGTTGCATAATAATTTTTCCCATTTCACTATATTTTCAAACGTTTGGTAATAAGGCTAATAATTCGTTTCGAAATTGTAGCGGCGTCGCTCATTTCTCCAATTTCTGAAGTACATGCTACAACTTCAAAGTTAGGATCGTAACTCTTCTGACTGAGGTAAACCCTTCGAACATTCTCCTGAAAATCGAGGTTTTCCTCGTGTATATCAACGTTGCCTTTAAGGTACTCCCTATCGGTTCCGTTGCGTTGCTTGGTTAGTTTCTCAACTGTAAATTTAAAAGGCACATCAAGGAAAATACTCAAATCGGGTTTAGGAATCTTGAAATGGTTGTACTCCAAATCGAAAATCCAGTCTCTAAGTTTTTTCTTTTCGGATTCATCATTCAATTTGGCGCACTGAAAAGCAATATTTGAGTATACGTAACGATCGAGGATTACCGCGTAACCAGCTTCAAGCCAACCGGAAATAATACTAGCCGCATCGTGCCTGTCGCCAGCGTAAAGCATGGCAACAATGTATGGGTCCACCTGATTTATTTTACCGAATTCGCCCCTAAGAAAACGTGCAATCATTTCACCAAAAAAGGGTGAATCGGTTCTCGGAAAATGAAGGGTTTTATGTTGAATCCCTTTCTCTTCGAAGAATTTTGCAATGCTTGCTATTTGGGTAGACTTCCCAGCTCCGTCCAAACCCTCAATTACAATAAAACTCATTGATAACCAATTTAGTAAATCGTACCTTTTTACTTTTTATATTGAATTACAACATGCTAATTAAAGAACATACCATATTTCGGATGTAAAGATAGAGATTGCTTTTTAAAAATTTGAGAAAAACCAGCACAGTAATACTAAAATTAACCATAGCTTAACAATTACTGCTACTTTTTATACAGCAAATTCAAGTATATAAATAAATGTTTCGTATTTTTAGCCTTGAAATGAAAAAAACTGTTTAACAATGGGAATGGCAACATCATTTTTTCAGTGCAAACATTCTCTTACCTGCAACGGCAAAATTCTTGACCTCAGCATGCCTGTTGTAATGGGAATTATCAATGTTACCCCCGACTCATTCTATGGTGCGAGCCAGTTTAGAATGAAATATCGTATTAAACGAAGGGCTGAAGCCATTATTAAACAAGGAGGTACAATTATTGATGTAGGAGCCTGTTCAACCCGCCCTGGATCTAATCCAGTTTCTGCGGAGGAAGAAATTAGAAGGTTATCGAAAGCGCTAGAAACCATCAGAAAAAATTTTCCAGAAGCAATTGTTTCAGTTGACACATTTAGGGCAGAAGTAGCCAAACAGGTAGTTCACGATTTCGAAGTAAACATTATTAACGATATTTCAGCGGGCGATATGGATCCTGCAATGTTTGAAACAATTGCTGAACTCAATATTCCCTATATTATAATGCATATGCGTGGAACGCCACAATCCATGCAGAACGAACCTGTTTACAATAATGTAGTTAAGGATATTATAAAATACTTTACAGAGAAGATAGATAAACTTAAATCGCTGGGAGTTAATGATCTATTAATTGATCCTGGTTTTGGTTTTGGGAAAAATTCTGAACATAACTTCACTCTACTAAAAAACCTTGATGCTTTTAGCATTTTCGACATTCCAATTGTTGTAGGGTTATCGAGAAAATCGATGATTTACAAAAACCTAGAAACAACTCCCGAGGAAGCACTTAACGGAACAACCTCACTAAATACCATTGCCCTATTAAAAGGAACTTCAATTTTAAGAGTTCACGATGTAAAAGAAGCCAGTGAGGCAATTAAATTGGTGAACCTTACCCAACAACAACCAACCATTGAATAAAAAACAAGCTGAATGTTAACTTCATTCATTTTAACGTTTATTTCGGTTCGAGTACTCGACATTATTGATATTTTGCTGGTTGCATTCCTTTTGTACCAAATATACATGCTTATTAGAGGTACCGTAGCCATAAATATTTTTATGGGCATTTTTATTCTATACCTTTTTTGGATTATTGTTAGGGCTTTTAACATGGAGCTGCTAAGCAGCATTTTAGGACAAATAATTGGCGTTGGAGTAATTGCGTTAATAATTGTATTCCAGCAGGAAATTAGAAAGTTTCTGCTACTAATTGGGACTAAATATTTATCGAGAACCAGTTTCTCCATTGAAAATTTGTTTTTTTCTAAAAGCAAAAGAATGGAAGTTCCAGTAAATGTAGAAGCTATCGTAAAAGCTTGCCGAAATATGTCGG
>CAZLXF010000294.1:0-3262 GCA_964563065.1 uncultured Rikenellaceae bacterium
AGATTTTTCAAACACCACTATACAAAGAACCTGGCATTTATGTCAGGTTTTTTTTTGTAAATTCATATAGATGTATTCGATTTTGAATTTTAAAAAATCAGAACTCAACCCACTCAAAATAAAAAATCGTTGTATATTAGAAGAAAAAATGAGATGGAAAATCTTTTTCTTCACTACATGTTCGAGAAAGCAAGGCGCGAAGAGGAGGAAATTGTTCCCGAATTTGGCCCCGTAATAACCCTTTCGCGCGAGTATGGTTGCTATGGCAGCGAGATTGCTCAGCTACTTGCTGATAAAATTAACCATGACAAGGAATACTTAGAGGAGAAAGATAAGTGGGTGTTTGTAAGCCACCAGGTTCTTCACGATGCTTCCACCAACATTGGAACTGAACCCCACGACATATCGCATATTTTTGGTGCTGAAGAGAAATCGTTTTTTGGCGATTTGGTTTCGCTTTTCTCGAAAGACAAGTACATATCCGATTCGCACATTAAACGAACCATATCAAGAGTAGTTCGCTCCTACTCCGAGCAAGGAAAATCGATTATTGTTGGTAGAGCCGGATGCGTAATTGCCAAACATATTGAAAAGGCAGTTCATGTAAAACTAATGGCTCCTTTCGAGTGGAGAGTTTCACGTATAATGGAACGGTTCTCTATCAGTCAAGACGAGGCTGAAAGTAAAGTGAAGGAAACTGATAAAAGGAGAGAAACTTTCATGAAATTCTTCAGGGGAAGAAAACCCGACAGCGAACTTTTCGACATAATACTCAACCGATCAACCCTTTCGAACGAAGAAATTGTGGAAACTATATACTTCTTTGCCCAAAAGAAAGGGTTATTCTAAAATTTTTAAAGTCATTTTACTACTTTTGGAGCCTAAATAACTTGGATTTGAAATCCAAGTTTACATTTTTTTACCTAAATAAATTGAATTATGAGAACTGCAGAAATACACACCGAGAAAGGTGTGATGAAAGTAGAATTTTACGAGGAAGATGCTCCAATCACCGTAGACAACTTTGTAAAACTTGCGAAGGAAGGTTTCTACAACAACCTGGCGTTCCACCGAGTAATTCCAAACTTTGTTATACAGGGTGGCTGTCCGTTTTCAAAGGATATGAGCGACCCCAGAGTTGGAACCGGCGGACCAGGCTACAAAATTAACTGTGAGCTAGCTGGCAACAACCAGTACCACGATCGTGGTGTTCTTTCCATGGCACATGCAGGTCGCAATACCGGCGGTTCGCAATTTTTCATTTGCCACAGCCGCGAGAATACAAGCCACCTCGACCGGAACCATACCTGCTTCGGAAAAGTTTACGAAGGCCTAGACGTTATTGACCAGATTAGACAGGGCGATGAAATTGAAAAAATTGTGATTATTGAGCAATAATTTTGCTAAAATACCACAAAACCCAAACGCCAAAATGCCAATAAAACAAGCATTTTGGCGTTTGCCATATTAAACCAGAACTAGCTGTACATAAATCGTTTTATGCTTCGCTTAGGAGTTTTTGCGAACTCTTCGTCGCGAATCTCTACTTGTGAAACATTCATGTAGTTGGGTAGCTCATCGTTAATTTCCTTCTTATAAGTTTCGAAGAGTTTCTTTATTTCCTCAGCCGACATTTTCTCCCTTTGAACAAACTCCTGATCGGGGAAAATAAGTGCCACCAACTTCTCGTTACGCTGAACTACAACGGTTTCGGCAACACCAAACTTATTGTTATAAATCGACTCAATTTCTTCGGGGTAAATATTCTTCCCGCTTGCTCCAAGAAGTAAACTTTTCAGCCTACCTTTAATATATATGTTACCTTTCTTATCGATTAAACCAAGATCGCCCGTATGTAGCCAACCATCGGGTTCGAGTACTGCATCCGAAGCCTCCTTGTTTTTATAGTAACCATACATAACATTCTCGCCACGAACCATTATTTCTCCTGCAACACTATTCGGATCGGTTGAATCAATTTTCACTTCCAAAGTATCAACAATTTTCCCTGATGCTCCAGAAGGATTATCCCTCCAGTTAATGTAGCTAATTAGCGGCCCACACTCCGTCATGCCATAACCAACGGTGAATGGGAATTTCATTCTCTTGAAGAAATTTTCAGTTTCCTGATTAAATGGTGCGCCACCCAGCACAAGCTCTCTGAAGTTTCCGCCAAAAGCTGCCTCAAGCTTCAGCCTAATTTTTTTAAGAATAAGCCCACTTATTCCCGGAATATTAAGCAGCACTTTCATAGCAGGTTTTGAAATTTTTGGAAGCACCTGCTTTTTGTATATCTTCTCAATTACCAAGGGCACTGAAAGAATAAGCGATGGTTTAATTTCGCCAAAAGCCTGCAAAATGATTTGCGGTGAAGGCGTTTTTGTTAGTATGGTAATGTCGCACCCCAAAGTAAATGGGAAAAGAAACTCGAATGCACAGCCAAACGTATGAGCCAATGGCAGGAAGGAAACTATTCTGTCGCCAGAGTTAAGTGGCATGTTTCGCTGAGCATAACGAATGTTAGCGGCTAAACTATTATGTGGAATCATCACTCCCTTTGCAAAGCCAGTTGTTCCTGATGTGTAGCTAATTACAGCAAGTTTATCGTTAGTAACCTGAGGAAGATGGTAATCCTGATGGCTAAGAGAAACATTTTTCCCTGATTCTCCAATTTTTGATAAAGTTACTGATTCCTTAAGATTGTCTGAACGCTCGGCTTGAATTTCGAACCCTACAATAGAGAGTACGCCCATTAGGTTTGGCATCTCATCTAAGTTCATACTAGCAAAAATGCTACTTTCGGAGAACAGTAGAACCGAATCGGAATGGTTGACAATTTGGTGCACGTCGGCGGGTTTGAAATCGGGAAGTATGGGCACGATAACTGCTCCGTAAGAAACTACCGACAGGTAAACCGCACACCAACGAGACGAATTTTTGCCCAGCAGGGCAATTTTATCGCCAGGCTGAATTCCCACTTTATCAAAAAAAACATGTAAGTCGGAAATTATTTGGGCTATTTGACTGTATGAGTATGTCTCACCCTTATAATCGGATAATGCTGTGGAATCCCAATTGGTCCGAATACTTTCCTCAAGGTATTTGGTTACAGTTTCGCTAAGCATAACTTTTCGTTTTGATTACTAACAAATTTACAAAACCATTCGAGATTAGAGTGTTTTTTAGAAATTATTTTGGAATGGGTAAAAGTTCAACGACCAAAATTAGGGGGCAAAGATTGATTGGGTGATTGCACTTCGGC
>CAZLXF010000295.1:0-3198 GCA_964563065.1 uncultured Rikenellaceae bacterium
CTGTTATTGATTCCCTAAAAAAGCATCAGCTTACTAAATTCTGTGAGTTTTCAGGCTACCTTTCGCACAGCGAAACCATTGTAACACAGCAGCAATCGCAGGTGCTTTTGCTTCTGGTAAATAACAGTCCTAACGCTCGGAGCATTCTTACCGGAAAAGTTTTCGAGTACCTGGCCGCCAAACGGCCAATATTTGCGCTCGGACCATCGGGCGGAGATGTAGAGTCTTTATTAAACTCAACAAATTCAGGAATTTTTGTTCCGTTCAACAGTTCTTCGGATATTGAAAGTGGACTGATAAAAATTTGGGATTGGTACAAAAACAATTGGAAAGAATTTAATCCACAGAGCACAGAAAAGTATTCGCGCCGTTCGCTTACCCAACGGATGGCCGATTTGCTCAACGAAATTTCGGTACAAAAACCTTAACAATGAAAATTTTAACCGTAGTAGGCGCACGCCCTCAGTTTATAAAAGCCGCAGCAGTAAGCCGTAAACTGAAAGAATTTGGTTTAGAGGAAGTTATTCTTCACACCGGCCAGCACTTCGACCAGAATATGTCGCAGGTTTTCTTTGATGAGATGGAGATTCCGGTTCCCAACTACAACCTCAACATTAACAGCCTGAACCACGGTGCTATGACCGGACGAATGCTGGAAGGAATTGAGCAAATTCTTCTGAAAGAAGAACCCAACCTGCTAATGGTTTACGGCGACACCAACTCAACCATTGCCGGTGCACTTGCAGCGCAGAAGTTACACATTCCGGTGGCTCACGTTGAGGCTGGGTTGCGCTCGTTCAACATGAATATGCCCGAGGAAATCAATAGAATTTTAACCGACAGAATTTCAAACTACCTTTTTTGCCCAACCCAAACCGCAGTTCAAAACCTTAAAAACGAAGGGTTTAGTAGTTTCAATTGTAGAATTGAAAATACCGGCGATGTGATGCAGGATGCAGCAATGTACTACGGAGCCCGGTCGGCAGAAAAATCATCAATTGTGAATAGTCTCAACGTTTCGTCTCCATTTGTTCTGGCAACCTTCCACCGGCAAGAAAATACTGATAATCCCAAAAATCTGGTTAGTATTATCGAGTCGCTAAACCAAATTCACGCTGAAATGCGGGTTATTGTTCCGCTGCACCCACGAACCAAAAAAATTGTTGCGTCGCAGGAAACTCCAGTAAAATTTGATGTAATCGATCCGGTTGGCTACTTCGATATGGTTGAGCTACTTAAGCGCTGTGCGCTTGTAATTACCGATAGTGGCGGGTTACAGAAGGAAGCGTTCTTTTTCCAAAAGCCCTGTGTTACCATGCGCGCCGAAACCGAGTGGACAGAACTAATTGACAACGACGTAAACGTGCTTTCAAATCCTGAAAACAGTAACGTTTATGATGCTTGGAAACTGATGCTGAGCAAAAAACCCAACTTCTCAGTAAACCTTTACGGTAACGGAAAAGCTTCAGAGAGAATTGCTCAAATTCTTGCAAACATATAAGCAGCTAGCGTAAAGCCAGAGTCGTTTTTGAAAAATTGTGAGTATTTTTACTGAAATTACAAGCTAACGGTAAAATGGAAATACTATACATTCTTGCTGCATACGTATTAGGATTAGTTGCTAGAGCTCTAAAACTCCCTCCCATGGTCGGATACCTTATTGCTGGGTTTACCCTTGCAGCATTTGGTATTCAAGGAAATGATAATTTGAAAAGCATTGCCGACCTTGGAGTAATGATTCTCCTTTTTACCGTTGGACTAAAAATTAAGTTTAAAAATATTATTAACCCAGTTATAATTGGGGGTGGTTTTATTTCACTGGTTACTAACTCGGTAGTTTTTGGCGCTATTGCATTAGCCATGGGCGCAGGTTTAGTTGGTTCGGTTTACCTTGGAATTCTGCTCAGCTTCTCAAGCACCGTAATTGCAGCAAAAGTTCTCGACGATAACGACGATTTAGGTTCATACTACGGACGTATTGCCATCGGAATTCTTATAATTCAGGATATTGTGGCTGTTATTCTGCTCGGTTTTAGCGGAGCCGATAAGCCTAGCTACTGGGCTCTTTCGCTCCTTGCGCTACCTGTGCTTATTCCTATTCTTAAGGCTGCAATAAACCGAACCGGACACGGCGAACTACTTCTCGTATTTGGTGTTTTGCTTGCATTTGCAGGAGCATGGATTTTTAAAACAGTGGGGTTAAGCGATAAGCTGGGAGCCCTAGTTTTTGGAATTTTAATTGCCGAGCAAAAAAAGTCCGATGAACTCGGAAAGCTACTTTGGGGACTTAAAGAAATTCTTTTGGTTGCGTTCTTCCTACAAATTGGGTTGCTTGGCTTGCCCTCGCTTAAAGCAGTTTGGTTTGCTCTAATTTTTATGGCTTTGCTTCCAATGAAGAGTGCCATCTACTACTTCTCCGTAAAACTATTTGGGCTAAGGAACCGCACTGCTTTATGGAGCTCATCGGTTCTGTTCTGCTACAGCGAGTTTGGGCTAATTGCAGGTGCCAGCGCTGTTGCAGCAGGACTGTTAGCCCAAGAATTCTTAAGCATGATCGCACTGCTTGTTGCTGTATCGTTTACGCTTCTGGGTGCTTTTAGCAGAAAAGCCAGCGATATTTTTGATAAATACTTCAAGTTCATCAATGTTGAGAAACCCGAAAGTAAGCAAACCGACCATTTGCCAAAAAGCATTGGACAAACACAATACCTTGTGGTTGGAATGGGAACGTGCGGCACATCAACATACGACTACTTAAAAAGTCAGAAAAAAAGCGTTTTAGGAATTGATTCCGACCCAAACGTAATTCTTGAACATCGAAAACAGGGACGACGAGTTGTATACGCAAATGCCCTCGACAACTCTTTCTGGTCAAATTGCGCCGTATTCAACCTAAAAGGAATTAGCATATGCTTACCCGTGGTTGAAGAAAAAGTTAGTGCTGTAAAAAAAATTCGTACACTGGGTTTCAAAGGACAAATTGATTCCTACTGCTACTTCGATGATGAGGCAGATGAACTCCGCAAAGCAGGTGTTTCGCAGCTGGTTTCCCCGTTGCACCTTACCGGGAAGAATCTTGGAGAACTGGTTATTAACCAAGAAAACCTGACCAAAAACAGCTAGTGCCAATTTTTCAACCCACTCTTTTTACAAACATTTTTGCCTTAACAAGCAAAAAACCACTATTTTTGACCTTGC
>CAZLXF010000296.1:0-3191 GCA_964563065.1 uncultured Rikenellaceae bacterium
ATTGGACACGAAAGATGTTCGAACTGAATTTTGAAATTTCCGTCCTTGCTGTATTTTCGGTATGCCGAAATAAAAGCATTTTCGGCTCCGTCGAAATAGTTTAAAAAACCTTGGTGCATGGGTAAACCCGCGCGCATAATCGAGGCAACTACAATGGTGTCGCAAGGAACCGACATGTCGGCAATTCCCAGCGGTGTTTGCACCTGAACAGGTTTGTAGTTTAGCTCACGGCTTAATTCATAGGCGAATATTTCGCTTATGCGTTCCAGATTTCGCCGGAACCGCAAATTATCATTCTGAATGTTTACATCCCTAAGCTCAAAAATGAAACGGTTTAGCACCGAGTTGCTTTCACCAAGAATTTTTACCATTTCAATAGTGTTTCATTATTCGGGGTTTTAAAACCGAAAAGTAGTAAAATATATTATCATTCATCCCAAAAATAACTAATTATATCGATACGTAAATAATTAGTTAGAAAAAACAGCATTTTGTTTAGGGTATTTGCGTTTTAAAGTATCATATTCTTATGTAAACCCTAAAAAATTCTAAAAAATGAAATCGATATTTATTATTTGTGTAGCGGTTTGTTTGCTCATAGCGGGATGTGCCATTGATCCTAAAAACGAAACTCCAATTCTCAAGGGCGAATACGTGGGGCAGAGTTTACCTAGTGAGAGGGCAGAAGTATTTGCTCCCGGGTTTATTTCAACCGGAATGTACGAGCGCGATTTTGCCATTTCACCCAATGGCGATGAAGTTTTCTACTCACTATTCCAGGGCGACTGGAATACCATTATGGTTACCCGAAGGGTAAATAATATTTGGCAGCAGCCTGTTGTGGCCGAGTTTGCTCGTGACACAACGCGTTTCTTTGCCGAGGCAGCGTTTTCGGCTGATGGAAACCGATTGTATTTTTTGGGAGCAAAGGCAGGTTGGACCGAGCAGGATATTTGGGTGGTTGAACGGCAGCCAAATAATGCTTGGGGCGAGCCCCAAAAACTTCCCGAGATTATAAACGAAAAAGAAGAATTCTTCCCTTCGCTAACCCGCTCGGGAACGCTTTACTTTTGTAGAACCGATGAAAAAACGGGGGTTTCTCAAATCCTAAGGTCGAAACTTGTGGATGGATCGTACCAGAATCCCGAACTTCTTCCATCCCCAATTAACGGTAAGGGAACACACTTTAACGCATGCATTTCGCCCGACGACAGCTACTTGATTGGTTGTGTTGTTGGCCGCGATTCTCTGAATCCTAGAAAGTCAACCTACATGCTTTTTTTTCATAATTCGGACGACACATGGTCAGAAGGAATTGATTTGATTGAAAAGTTAGCGCTACCATGTAAACACGCCATTAGCCCATCACTTTCGCCCGATGGGAAGTACCTTTTCTTTGCTTCTACACTCAAAACCATCAGTTTCAAGAACCTTGAGCCCACGTGGAATATTTCGAGAATTCAAGACAGAAGGTTGGCACACGGTAATGGTAATTCCGATATTTACTGGGTTCAGATAGATGAGTTTGTAGAAAAACTCAAGCAAGAAGTAAATTGAAGTGTTTAAAGAACTCCCTCGTCGGCCATGGAGTAACACTGGTTGTCGGTAACTATAATGTGGTCGAGGAGGTTAACATCAAGCGTGCTGGCAGCAGCTTTTAGCTTCTGAGTAATTTTTATGTCGTCGTTGCTTGGGTTATGATTTCCCGAAGGGTGATTGTGACAAAGAACAATTCCCAGTGCTTGATATTCAAGAACAATTCGCATTATTTTTCGGGTATCAACCACGGTTGCGGTTTGTCCGCCTTCGCTTACTCTTACCTGTGCAATTATTCGGTTTGCTCTGTTGAGCAGAAGAATCCAGAACTCCTCGTGGGGCAAATCGGCTAGTTGTGGCTGAAATATTTCTATCACATCCTTACTCGACGATATTTGTTTGCGGTTAATGGCTTCGGATGTTTTTCTTCTTCTTCCCAGCTCAAGGGCAGCCATAATTGTAATGGCTTTGGCGGGGCCAATTCCATTTATTTTGGTTAAATCGTTAAGGGAGTATTTGCCCAGCTCGTTGAGGTTATTGTTTGCAATTCCCAGTATGCGCTGTGAAATTGCCACTGCTGTTTCGTTGCGTGTGCCCGAACCAATGAGAATGGCCATAAGCTCTGCATCGCTAAGTGCACCAATTCCCTTGCTCATCATTTTTTCGCGGGGTCTGTCGTCGAGTGCCCACTCCTTTATGGTTAGCGAACGTGATTTTTGTTCCATGTAAGCAGCTGAATTATTACGCTAAAATAGCGAAAAAGAAATTATAGTGAAATAAAAAAGGCTTACCAATTGGCAAGCCCTTAACCATTTAACCTAAAACTATTCCTATTGAAGACTGTTTACATGTAATGTAAGCGAACTTTTGAGGTTAGCAGCTTTATTCTTGTGAATAATGTTTTTCTTAGCAAGCTTATCGAGCATTGAACTAACCTTTGGCAGCATTTCGGTTGCTGCTGCTTTGTCGGACAAATCCCTTAAACTCTTAACTGCGTTACGGGTAGTTTTTGCATAGTACTTATTATGTACCCTTCTTGCTTCGGTTTGCCTAATTCGCTTAATTGATGACTTATGATTTGCCATGATCAAATGTTATAAAATGATTTGGTAGCCCGTAGGGGAATCGAACCCCTGTTACCAGGATGAAAACCTGGCGTCCTAACCCCTAGACGAACGGGCCAACTATTTTCAAAACACGCGCTTCATTCCTAAAGCGGGTGCAAAGGTAACTGAAAATTTTTTTCTGCAAAAAAAAAATGTAAAAAAATGTAAAAAAACGTAATAATTTTAAAAAACATACCTAACCGAGAGGCCAGCGTTGAACCAAACTCCCGGATCTTCAATTATATTAAGTATGGGTAACACATCTAAACTGATTGAAATTGGAGCATCGGGAAAAACAAACTCGGCACCAATAACACCATCAACGCCAATGTACATTTCTCCACCGCTACCTGAAGCCCAAGGGGTTTGTTTGTCCGATTGTGAGGCTGCCAAATGCCCACCAATTCCGTAGTACCAGGTAAAATCGGGTAAATCGGGAATTGGCTGGTGAATTTGGTACAGACCAGTAATTCCGTAATATCCCCAGCCAACAGAAAGGATACCTTCCATGGCGGTTCGCTTAGTTACAAAATGTTTAATTGTTATTCC
>CAZLXF010000297.1:0-3150 GCA_964563065.1 uncultured Rikenellaceae bacterium
AACGGGTGCTCCGCAGCTTCGGCTGAGCGATTTGGCTAAACGCCTCCAAAAAATGGGCGTTGAGGTAGTTGTGCATACCGCGTTGCCAAACTACCCGTCGATGAAAGTTCATGAGGACTACAGAAGAAAATGGTTTGTTCGTGAGGAGATTGATGGAATAAAAATTCAGCGCAGCTGGATATTCGTTCGGCAGCAAATGTCGTTTTTTATGCGGCTACTTAGCTACTTCTCGTTCGTAATCTCATCGTTTGTTAACGGAATTTTAAGGTTACCTAAAAGCGATTTTTTGCTTTGCGAATCGCCACCACTGTTCTTGGGAATTTCAGCTTACCTGTTAAGCCGATTTAAGGGAGCAAAGCTAATTTTCAACGTATCCGACCTTTGGCCGGAAAGTGCCGAAAAATTGGGGCTAGTGAAGAAGGGGTTTGCGCTAAAACTATCGTATAAGCTTGAAAAATTTTTATACAAAAAATCAGTTTTAGTTACTGGTCAAACTCAGGGAATAGTAAAAAATATCAGTGATAGATTTCCACAGAAACGGGTTGTTTGGTTCCCAAACGGGGTTGCACCCGAAATGTTTGACAATTTGAATAGTGAAAACGATTGGCGCGAGAAGAATGGTTTCTCCCAAAACGATTTTATTGTTTTTTACGGCGGAGTAATTGGTTATGCCCAAGGTTTAGATATAATTCTTGATGCTGCCAGAGAGTTAAATGAATACAGCAACAGGAAAGTGAAATTTTGCCTTGTTGGCAATGGCCCCGAAAAGAAACGATTGGTTGAAAGGAAACAGAATGAAAAAGTTGAGAATGTCCATTTTTTCGATTCCATGCCAAGAAACGAGCTGCTAAATGTTTTAAATTGTTCAGACACTTGCGTTGTTCCTCTAAAAAAGTTGGAGCTATTTAAGGGCGCCATTCCGTCGAAAATATTTGAAGCTTGCGCTTCAGAAAAGCCGATACTTCTGGGTGTAGAGGGGGAAGCCAAGGAACTTTTTATTAGTGAGGCCAATGCAGGTTTGTTTTTCGAACCTGAAAACAGCAACCAGCTGGTTGCTAACATTAAATATTTAATTGATAATTCATCTCTCTCCAAACAAATGGGCGAGAATGGAAAGAAATTTGTTTTCGAGAAATTTAACCGCGAAAGAATTGCTGAAAACATATTTCAGGAACTAAAATATTTGCAAGAAGTGTAACTTTACATATAATTCCATAAAATTGACAACACAAATAAATAATTTCTTTGGGAAAACCATTCCGTATCTATTAATGGCGAATGTGTTCTTTATTCCAATTAACATAAAAATTGCAATTCCGCTTATTCCGGTTTTAGCGTTTGCCTGGCTTCTTAGCGGCGACTGGTTTGATATTATTAACAAGCTGAAGAACTCACGCTATACACTTCTGCTTGCTTCGTTTTGGGTGCTTCATGCTATAGGAATTTTTTATACCAAGAACAATAACTACGGATTTCTCGATCTTCAACAGAAGCTGTCGTTTCTGGTTTTCCCCTTAATTTTTATTTCTTCATCGCATAGAATTACTGAATTCAAAAAGTGGTATTTATGGGTGTTCGTTGCGGGTTGCATTGTTTCTGGTTTATACTTGCTTGGAAATGCATTTTATCTTTCGTCAACATTTGTTGTTGGTAGTTTCACGTTTAATCCAATTCCCCCCGATGCCTACTGGGAGAACTATTTCCGTTACAACAGGCTTTCGGTTTCGCACCATCCATCGTACATTTCAATGTATTTTGCTTTTTCAATATCAATTATTTTTAGCCATCTTAAAACGAATAGAAGCGTTAGAAGTATTGTTTTGGGTTCAGCTGGAATCGTTTTTATGTACGTTCTCATTATTCTTCTTTCGTCCAGAGCCGGCATTTTGGTTGGAACTTTAGCTGTTGTGAGTGGGTTATTCTGGTTGTTTTTTCGAAAGTTTAAAGTTGCAATTGCGATTGTTTCTTTAGTTTTTATTGTTGCTGCTGCGTTCGTTTTTATACATTACAACAACAGGTTTGCTACAATTAACCAGAATATTGAGTCGATGGTTGATAAGAATAATGAAACCAAGCCCTCTTCGGGCGATATGCGACTGGAGATTTGGCGAACCATTCCATCAACAATTGGGAAAAATTGGCTTTTTGGTGTGGGTAGTGGCGATACGAAGGAGGAACTGAAAAAGGGGTACAAACGTTTCGGAATGGAGAAGGCTGTTGAGGAGGAGTATAATGCGCATAATCAGTACTTGCAAACTCTTCTAGCGCTTGGAGTTCCGGGTTTGCTGTTGCTTTTGGTTATTCTAATTTATCCGGTGTATAATTATATTAAACGGAAAGACGACTTTTTGCCGGTTATCTTTTTAGGAATTATTGCCCTAAATTTACTTTTCGAATCGATGTTGGTACGAATAGCTGGAGTTATGTTTTTCGCTGTTTTCTACTGCATTTTTTTCACAACTGCTCCTAAAAAGAAGCTATGGCTTTAACAAGGTTTTTCGATATACTTTTCTCTTTTATTGGGCTTGTAATTCTAAGCCCATTTTTAATTGCTATTGCAATTATTATTCGATTCGACGGTCACGGTAGCGCATTCTATTTGCAGGAGCGGGTTGGGAAATGCGGAAAACTTTTCAGGGTAATCAAGTTTAGGTCAATGTTTCCCAACTCCGATAAGGATTTGCAAATTACAGTAGGCAATGCCGACTCCAGAATTACGCCCATGGGGCGTTTTATGCGGAAGTATAAAATTGATGAGCTTCCACAACTAATTAACGTGCTAATTGGCCATATGAGTTTGGTTGGACCCCGACCGGAAGTAAAAAAGTACGTTGATATGTACACCGAAAAGCAGCGTGAAATTCTGAAAGTTAGACCTGGAATTACTGATTTGGCTTCTATTGAGTTTGTTAATGAGAATGAAATATTAGCTTTATCAGAAGATCCTGAGAAAGATTACATTAATAATATTTTACCAAAAAAAATTGATATAAGCCTTAGGTACGCATTAAAACCTAGTATTACAGAGTATTTCCAAATTATTTTTAGAACCATTGGAACCATTTTTAAATCAGGAAATAAAAAACATTCACAAAATGAGTAAAATCCTTCTTACCGGTGGAACCGGTTATATTGGGTCGCACACAGCGG
>CAZLXF010000298.1:0-3123 GCA_964563065.1 uncultured Rikenellaceae bacterium
ACATTATCCTTTCTCTAATCTTCTCCTCAACCCATTCCATCTGCTGCTCAACGGTCATATGCGAGTTGTCGAGTACAACAGCATCATCGGCTTTGCGCAGTGGCGCAACTTCGCGGTTTTGGTCAATGTAGTCGCGTTCCTCAATATTTTTCAGAACCTCTTCAAGGGTTGCCTGTTGGCTTTTGCCCTGTAGCTCTTTCAGTCGGCGGTGGGCACGAATAACCGGATCGGCTGTCATAAAAATTTTCAGCTCAGCATCGGGGAAAACTACGGTTCCAATATCTCTTCCATCCATTACAATGCCCTTGCTTTTCCCCATTTCTTGTTGCTGAAGGGTCATTTTTTTTCGTACAAGTGGATGTGCAGCAACCGGGCTCACAAAGCCCGAAACTTGAAGCGAACGAATTTCACTTTCAACAACTTCACTGTTTAGCGTGGTTAGCCAGCCATCACCGTCGGGGTTGGGAATAAACCCAACTTTTATGCTTTCGAGCAAGCTGGGTAACTTTTCCTCGGAAAAGTAGTCATCAGAAATTATTCCGTTTCTAATACAGGCAAGAGTAACTGCACGATACATTGCACCGCTGTCGATGTAAATGTACTTGAGTTTTTTGGCAATTGCTTTTGCAAACGTGCTTTTCCCGCACGAGGAGAAGCCGTCAACGGCTATGGTTATATTTTTTTGCATCGATTTTGGAGGAAATTAATGACAAACTTAATGTTTAGAGTATCCCAACTGTTGCGCAAAGTTAGAATAAAAAAAGGATTGGAATAGAACGTTACAGGTTACGTTTAACAAAAAAGTCGTTGAGGTTTGTGCCAATGGAGAAATGGTTGGATGCACCAACCAGGTGGTAGGTTGCGCGGCTGTAGCTAACCATAAACTTCTTAATTTTCACTCCCAATCCCCAGCTAAAACCAACTGTTGAGGCTCGCTCCTCAATTTTGAGCTCGTTCCGGCGCTGGAAATTGTAACCTCCTCGGAGGTAGAAATTTTTCACTGGAACAAATTCAACTCCAAGTATTACATGACTAATAAACTCGTTGCCAATTTCGCCAATTTTCGATTGGGATGCCTGCTCGTCATCGCCAAAGAACGTGTTGGCTTCGTATGCTCGCTGGTAGTAAAGGTCGAAACTTTGAATTTGCTGAAATGTAAGCACAAACCTGAAGGGAGCATGTTTCAACTTCTGGCTAATGCCAGCGACCAGCTCAAATGGCAGCGGTTCCCATGTTCCCGAAGTGTAGGGTTTTAACATTGTTCCAATATTTCGTGCAACAATTCCTGCAGAAAAAAGGTGCTCGCGGCTGGTGTACGAAACTCCAATATCGGCACAAATGCCGTACGAACGGTACTGTTCAAGGTGCGAGAAAACGGGTTTTAGGTTTATACCAACAGTAAACAAACTATCGAACGTTCTCGCATACATAAGGTTAACCGCCATGTCGTAACCTGTGAAGTTTCCTGTAATTTGGCCAGTATTGTCGGCTTCAATAAAATCGCCGTAGCTAACATGCTGCAGTCCAATACCAAAAGTTCCAATATTGTTGAAGTGTTTCGAGTACGAAAGGAAACCATACTTAATATCAGCAAAGTATCCAACGTACGAAAGGGAAAGTTGGTTGTCGAGGTTGGCGTTAAGGTGAGCCGGGTTGTTTAGCGCAATTCCTGGGTCGTTCTCATCAAGAGCAACAACTTTGCTGCCAAGGGCTGCGCTTCGAGGAGTAATGGTAAGGTTCAGGAAGCTGTACGTGCTACTACCTCCAACTTGCGAGAAAGCAGAGCATGCGTATAGTATTATTGCTATTAGCGTAAGCGAAACTTTATTAAACATCTTGCTGCTGAAATAAAACTTACCAATTTATCAATAACAAAACTATAAACATTTTGGTTTATTGCGCATGGTTTTAACATTAACTCCAACTTTATACCGGAAAAAACGTTTATTAAACAGTATGTTGTTATTTGTTAAATTGTTTATCTGGTTGAAAAATAGGATTATCTTTGCAAACCAATTTAAAAACCGCATAGAATAAAAGCGAAAAGTGGTTAGGAAGAAGGAAACGGTTTTGTTTGTAGTTAATCCTGTTTCGGGTACTGGTAGCAAAAAAAGTTTACCTGAAAGGATAGAAAGGTCGCTTGATACAAGCCGATTCGAACCGCTTATTATTCATAGTAATCATCCTGGCGATGCTCACCGAATTGCTCAGGAGCACGTTCAGCAGGGAATAAAAAAAATTATTGCAGTGGGTGGCGATGGAACCGTAAACGAGGTTGCCAGTGCTGTAATGAATTCTAACTCAATACTGGGAATTGTTCCCGTTGGCTCGGGAAACGGATTGGCTCGGCATCTGCACATTCCATTGAATATTAACAGGGCCGTAAGTTTAATTAACAACGACCGAATTGTAATGGTCGATTACGGCCTTATTAACCAAACTCCATTCTTCTGTACTGCCGGCATGGGTTTCGATGCGCACATCGGGAACCGCTTCTCGCAGCTTGAGGGCCGAGGTTTTGCAAACTATGTAAAAACTACAGTTTCAGAATTTTTTAGCTACAAACCTCAGCACTACATTATTCGCGATAATGGGCATGTTGTTGAGAAGGAGGCTTTCCTTATTACCGTTGCCAACGCTTCGCAGTTTGGCAATAATGCCTACATTGCTCCCGATGCTGATATTTCTGATGGCCTCCTCGATGTTACCGTAATTTCTCCTTTCCCAAAATTCCTGTCGCCATCGTTCGGGTTAAAACTTTTCAACCGGAAGTTAGGAAGAAGCCGCTTCGTGGAGATGTTTCGAATTCGGCAGCTAACGGTAGAGCGCCAGTCGGCCGATTTTGTTCACTTCGATGGCGAACCTACAACCATGGGCGAGAAGCTAACCTTTAAGGTGAAGCACATGGGGCTGAACGTAATTATTCCGTAAGGTTTTTAAAATAATCGTTCAATTCTACTGCCCAATTTCTTTCTTAATCCGTTCAACTACGTTGAAAACAATGGGGCAAATGCTGATATTTTTCTGCGTTATGCCAAAAATTTGGTGCATCCGTTTCCGGTCGGTATGCGGGTACTCCCTGCAGGCCTTTGGTCGCCATTCGTAAATTGAGCAGTAGTTGTC
>CAZLXF010000299.1:0-3120 GCA_964563065.1 uncultured Rikenellaceae bacterium
TGGTAACTTTTGCGGTTACAGGTGCGATAAACGCAGTAAAATTATCGCTGGGTTTATAGTCCATACCAACTGCTCCCAGAAGGTAACCTGGTGCCAAGAATTTGGAAATAACATCGGTTGTATTTGGGTAGTTGTAGCCCGCTGTCATTTGGGTTTTTAGGTTTATTAAACCTGCATAGTACCAATGTTCCGATGCTTTTTGTCCAAATTTTGAAGTAAAGTCAAACTTGTCATCGGTCTTTATCCAGTCGGCATCGCCCTGCTTCATAGTTCCATAGGCTAGGTCGAGGTAGTTTTCCCAAAGCATCTTTCCTCTCTTGTAATGGCCAAAAAGGCTAACCAAACCGTTAACCGACATGGAGTTCTGCCCTCCTGCCGACCAGTTAGAAAGCGCTACTTGCGATAGGTTGGTGGTAATTGTTCCTCCCTTTTTCCAACCCTGTGTGCTATCAGCTACATGGGTTTTTAGTTTCTCCTCAGCTTCGGTGGTTTGCGAGTAGGAGATAACAAAAAAAGTTAAGCAGAGCAATGTAAGTAGTAGTTTTTTCATTGTTTTAATTTTATAAGTTAATTAAAAAAGGTTATGTAATAATTAGTAGCTTGTTATTTTAGTGTCAAATCGTTAACGTTTCGAAGCAATGGCATTTTTTCCAAGCCAATCCTCAAGCGTATTGTAAATGCTGTCGCGAGTTTCCCTAGGGAAGCTATGAATTCGGGTAGTATGGTTGCCCCCTGGGTTGATGAACCTATGGGCATTAGTTTCGGGTCCAATTTCTACTGCGGTTGCTGTCCATGGGTCGTACTCGCCGTAGATGTAAAGCATGTAGTTCCCTTTTTCCTGAATCCATTCATGCACTTTCTGCGAATGTTCGGGGTTGTATATGGGAATAATCCCATCAGGCATCGTAAATACGAACGTAATATTCGCTGTGTCTGATACGAATTCTTTCCATGGTTCAATGCTATACCCATACATCCCAATCTCGGTCATGGCTTGGTAGAAGAAAGGGCGAACATTTTCTATTCCGCTGTCTTCAAAGAAATCGAACGGAGCTACCTGAACCCAACTAAAAAACAGGGCAGAGTCTGAAGCCGATGGTTCAGGGATTTGCTCGCACGAAACTCCTCCCCATTGCCAGAAGGCAAACCCGTACTCCAACACGTTTAAATCGTAGGCTCGACTAATTCCAATGCTAAAAGTGTAGTCATGACTTTTGGCGTAGTCATGTAACAGGGGCATCAGTTTTTCTTTTCTAACGAAAAGTTCTCGTTGAAAATTTTTAATCCTATCGCGGCATTCCTTGGTTCCAACATTTTCAAGGAAACTATAGAAACGTTTATCCTCGCTTGAAAAAGCGAGCGGGGCAACGTAGGGAATGCTAACATCAACATCGTTTGGGTAGAAAAAGCGATGTGAAATGGTGGCTTGTCCGCCCTTGCTTATTCCGGTGCTAACCCATTTGTTTTTGTAGAATGGTTTAAATGCTGCAATAATTTTATGCTGGTCGGTGGCTGCCTGGTAAGTGTTTAGGAAACTCCAGGGTATGCTATCCTTGGGTCTGCTTCTGTCGAAAAATCGATGTTCAATGGTAATTTGGTTCGCATCCAGTAGTTTTGTTGGCTCATCGGCTAAAGGCGAGAATAGGGTGTAGCCTTCAATAGCCACTACCATTGGTTTCGAAAAATCCTTGTGGTTGTATATTACTTTTTGCGGGAATTGTGGGCTGTTGGGATTTTTATGGTCGATGGGTTGCGAAAACCATAGTTCCCAGGTTTCAGCGAAAAGGGTATCGCCCTCAATTTGTTTCATGCTATCGATAAAGGAAATTTTTGCCAGAACCTCCTGTGCCGATTTTGGGGCAGAAACACAGGATGAAACAAGAAAAAGAATAATAAAAGAGAAGTAGATTACAGTAAACTTGCTGTTTCTTTTATTGTGTGTTCTTTTTTTCATAATTCAATTAATTTATACCAAAGCTAAAACTTTTTTTGTACAAAATGGAACAGAAATAGGGAAAAGATTAAAACACAGACAAAACTAAGGTTACTAAAAACGGAACCAATACGGTAAGAATAATTCCATGAAACAAGGAAATAATTGCATACTCGTTTCCTGAACTTCTTGCAATAATTGGTAGTGTAGTGTCCATACTTGTAGCGCCGCCTGAGCAAATGGGGGCTAGTTTACCTAAGTAAATGGCAAACAAAGGAGCAAACAGAAGGGTAATTATTTCGCGCATTACGTTCGACAGAAGGGCTACCACTCCCAATTCTTCGCCTCGCAGTTCCGTTATAAATATACTCGATAGGCTGTAGTAACCAAACCCGTAGCCTACGGCTAACATATCATGAAAATCAAAATCGCTTAAAAACAGACTTAAAAGTACAACTCCTAACGTTGTTCCGATAATGGTGAAAACTGGTACTAGAATAATTTTAAAATTGAAGTTGCGTAAGGCTTTCAATGAGGCAGGGTCCGTTCCAATGCTTATTCCAACCAGAAACATAAGCAGGTATAGAGCCCACTGGCTGTAGTCGTTCTCAACAAGAAAATCGGGTGTAATTTCTGTGAATCCGACCAATACACCAAAGACAAAGAAAAGAAGAATTGTGAAACTGCTCTTCATTCTCTGTTCTTTTTGGGTTTGAACCATAGCAAGTATCCCAGCCAGGCAACCAAAACGCTTCCCAAAATGGTTGAACAGGAAATTAGGAGTGCGGTTATTCCTAGTGTTGGAAGGTTTTTTAGAATAATTTGGTTAGTTCCTATGGACATTCCCAACAGAAAAAGTAGTAGGTATATTGCCCACATAACAAGCTTATTGTTTAGGGAAACCAGTGTTTTTCTTTTTCTGATAAGGTAGCCTAAGGTAATGCCCAAAGCCATTATTGCTACTACTGAAAGCATCCTTTGCTAAAACAATGGTGTTGGATACTCATTATTCTCAATTAGCTGCAGCAGCCTTTCCTTAACAACGGGCTTGTCGCCCGGATACGTTACTCCAAACCACTGAGCGCGAGTAGGTAGCACTTCACAGGATGCAGTGTTGGACTTGATTAGTTTGTTTACAACCGTAGGAATGTAGAATTCTGCCTTGGGATTTGCCAGTGAACCTCCCA
>CAZLXF010000300.1:0-3104 GCA_964563065.1 uncultured Rikenellaceae bacterium
CCGCAAGAATAAGATGCTCTGGAGCGTAACTATTGCTGATTTTCATTGCATCAGTAAGGTTTTCTACAAGAATTGCTGTGCTGTTTTTAAGACATTTTTCTGCGATTTCTCTTCGAGGAAGGGAAAGCAATTGGTTTTCCAGTTCTAGCAAACTTTCGTCAACAACGTTTTGACTAGTGGTTACCAGAACAACCTGACTATCAATTCCGTGCTCGGCCTGCGATAGTAAATCGGCTGCAATAAATACAGGATTTGCCGTTTCATCGGCAATTACCAGTAATTCAGACGGCCCCGCTGGCATGTCGATGGGAACTCCCTGAGCGCTAACCTGAATTTTTGCCTCGGTAACATACGGATTTCCCGGCCCAAAAATCTTGTCAACATTGGGAATCGATTCTGTTCCAAAAGCCATGGCAGCAACTGCCTGAGCTCCACCAACGCTAAAAACTCGGGCGTTAAAAAGGCTCAAAACGTAAAGTAATTCGGTTGTTGGATTTGGTGGCGTACAAATTACCAATTCCTTGCATCCCGCTACTTTTGCCGGAACGGCAAGCATAAGCACCGTGCTAAGCAGCGGAGCAGTTCCTCCAGGAATGTAAAGTCCTACCCGCTGCAAGGGTTTAAAACGAATGCTACATTTAACACCGGGCATCGTATTAACATTAACATCCTGTGGTTTCTGCAAAGCGTGAAACTTCTCGATATTTGACGCTGCCAGATTTATTGAATCAACCAGCTGAGGTGAAACTTTTTTCTTAGCATCATTGAGTATTTCCCTTGGAATTTCGAGATAATTACAACTACACTTATCGAATTCACGGTTTAAACGAAATAAAGTTTCATCGCCGTTTTGCCGAACATCGGCAATAATTTGGCTAACCTTCTGCTTGACTTTCAAATTGTTTTGCAACGGTCGCTGTAAAGCCTCGCTAACTTGTTGTAGAGTTGGGTATTTTAGTATTTTCATTGTTTTTGATTTTGAGAACACAGAATACACGTACACATCGGATTTTTACGGATTTTTTACTATTTCATTTTTATATCTGCGTATATCCGTTAAATCAGTGTCATTCGTGTTCTATATCATTTATTTTCCCCACTGTTTTTCACCTCTAATAAATGCCTCCTCCTGTTCCTTAGCGTTAGATTGAAATGAGTGTCGTTCCTTCAGAGTTTTAGACACATCCTTTAAACTCAGGTTTCGGGCTATGAGCAGTACTTGCAAGTGGTACATCAAATCGGCCGCTTCGCTAAGAAATCTTTCGTTATCTGGGTTTTCTGCTTCCTGAACGAGCTCCACTGCCTCCTCTCCTACCTTTTTTGCAATTTTTTTAATTCCAGCGTTTCGTAGCCTAGCGGTGTAACTTTCATTTGGCAATTGCTCTTTTCTTGCTTCAATAATTCCTTCAAGAGTATTCAGAAAGCTGAGGTTTCCTGTGTTTGTTTCATTGAAACAAGTATCGCTTCCAGTGTGACAAACGGGTCCATCGGGAAGTGCTTTAACAAGGAGCGTATCTCCATCGCAATCGGGAATTATTTCCCTTACCCTTAAGTAGTTGCGCGAGGTTTCTCCCTTTGTCCAAATTTGCCGGCGGGTACGACTATAAAACGTTACCATTCCCGTTTTACGAGTTTTTTCAAGGGCTTCGCGATTCATAAAACCAACCATAAGCACCTTATCGGTTGCGGCATCCTGCACTACGGCAGGAATTAGGCCATTTAGTTTTTCGAAATTTAAGTTTACCATTTTGTTGTTTTTTGGGAACGCAGATTACGCTAATTGGGCGGATTTACGCGGATTTTTTTTCATAATATTCTTATCTGCGTTAATCAGTTAAACCTGCCCGACGGCAGGCGGGTCTGTATCATCTGCGTTCAATTTTTTTGTTTTCATTATTATTATCTGCGGAGATCAGCAAAATCCGAGTTATCTGTGTTCTATTTCTGGTTCAATCACACCACCATCTTTTCAATGGGTACCACCAGTATTCCTTCGGCGCCAGCAATTTTCAGGCTGTCAATTACATCCCAAAAATCGTCTTCGCTAATAACCGAGTGGAGCGAGCACCAGCCTTTCTCTGCCAAAGGCAGAATGGTTGGACTTTTTATTCCTGGAATTAATTTGATAATTTCATCTAGCTTATTTTCGGGAGCATTTAGCAGAATGTACTTGTTACGTTTGGCCTTTTGCACTGCCTCGATACGAAAGAGAAGTTTGCTCAATAACTTTTGCTTTTCCTCGGATAAATTTGGGTTTGAAACAATTACTGCTTCACTTTTCATAATCACTTCAACCTCCTTAAGCCCGTTGCTAAGTAGAGTTCCTCCACTGCTCACAATCTCAAAAATTGCATCGGCCAAACCAATGCCCGGAGCAATCTCCACCGATCCACTAATGCTATGAATCTCCGCCTGAATACTATTTTCAACCAAAAAATTCTCCAGCATTGCGGGGTACGAAGTTGCAATTCGTTTTCCCTGCAAAAAATTTATACCACTATACTCAACTGATTTTGGAACTGCAATAGAAAGTCGGCACTTCGAAAAGCCAAGTTTGCGAATTACTCTCACATCCCTTTTCTTTTCTAGAACCTCGTTCATTCCAAGCATACCAATATCGGCAACGCCATCGGCAACGTACTGGGGAATATCGTCGTCGCGTAGAAGAAGAATCTCCATTGGAAAACCTTCCGCTACAGCCTTTAGATGATTACCACCATTGCTTACCTTGATTCCACATAGTTTCAGCAATTCAAGGGAGCCTTCGCTCAGTCGTCCTTTTTTCTGAATTGCCAGTGTTAATTTCTCGTTTCTCATTGTTAGGTTTGATTAGGTTTAAACAAAAAAATCCGGGGAACCACCTGAATGGCAGTTCCCCGGACTTTGGATTTAATAGTATTTTACTAATCTATCAAACTATACCAATAGCGGACCACCATTCGCAGGCAAGTGAATGATGATGGTGATGTATAGTATAAACTGATAGACTCATTATTGATTTATTGTAATTATTCAAATTACTTTTTATCTAATTCCTGCAAAAACGCAAAGGCAAAACCTTTAAAATCTAACTGTTAACTGTTGAAACCGGTGAAAATCCATTT
>CAZLXF010000301.1:0-3020 GCA_964563065.1 uncultured Rikenellaceae bacterium
CCCGTTTAAGGTAAACCTTAAGGTTGAGCATGCCAAACCAACCGAGGAGCAGAATTTTCCAGTTTTTGTAGCCCAGCTTGACGATGGTTCACGAAAATACATAATTCCTCTGCTGGGGCGTGGGCTTTGGGGCCCAATTTGGGGGTACATTTCACTCAACGATGATTTCAACACCATTTACGGAGCATCGTTTGCACACAAATCGGAAACTCCAGGATTAGGAGCAGAAATTGCTACCGTCGACTTTCAGAAGCAATTTAAGGGAAAACAAATTTTTGAAAACGGTAAATTTGTTTCCGTTTCTGTTGTTAAAGGAGGCGTACAACCCGGAAACGTTCATGGAGTTGATGCCGTTTCGGGAGGAACCATAACCAGTCTTGGTCTCGAGAACATGTTGAAGGAAGGCCTTGAAGGATACCAAGAGTTTTTCAAAAATTCAAAAAATTAAGCTATGAGCGTGAAGATTGAAAGCGAACCCTTATTCTCGGCGAAGAACCTTAAGCTAATAACCGACCCCATAAACAAGAACAACCCAATTACTGTTCTGGTACTCGGAATTTGTTCAGCATTGGCAGTTACAGTAAAACTTGAACCATCGGTTGTAATGGCAATCTCGGTAATTGCCGTTCTGGTTTTAGCAAACGTTATTACTTCGCTGCTGAGGAACACAATTCCTGCACGAATCCGCATTATTGTTCAGCTGGTTATTATTGCATCGCTGGTTATTTTGGTTGATGAAATTCTAAAAGCCTTCGCCTACGATGTTAGCAAACAGCTATCGGTTTTTGTGGGGCTCATCATCACAAACTGTATTATTATGGGGCGCCTCGAAGCGTTTGCTTTGGGAAATAAGCCTTGGGCATCATCGCTCGATGGGCTCGGGAACGGAATTGGTTACGGAATAATTCTGGTAATTGTTGGTTTTTTCAGAGAACTGCTTGGATCCGGAACCCTATGGAATTACAGGGTAATTCCAGAATCGTTCTACATTAAAAACGGGGGTTTCTACGAGAATAATGGCCTATTCATTCTTCCCCCAATGGCACTAATTCTAGTAGGAATTATTATTTGGATACAACGAAGCCGTACTCGCGAACTAATTGAAAATGAATAATACACGATATGGAAAACTTAATTAGCATATTCGTAAAGTCGATTTTTGTCGACAACATGATTTTCGCCTACTTCCTGGGTATGTGCTCGTACTTAGCAGTATCGAAAACAGTAAAAACCTCTGCAGGGCTGGGAGTTGCCGTTGTTTTTGTGTTAGGAATTACCGTTCCGGTAAACTTCTTAATAAATAAATACCTATTAGGTTCTGGTGCACTTAGCTGGCTTAGCCCCGAATTTGCCGATCTGGATTTGAGCTTTCTCTCATTCATCATGTTCATTGCTGTTATTGCATCAATGGTTCAACTGGTTGAAATGATTGTTGAAAAGTTCTCACCAACACTTTACAACTCACTGGGAATTTTTCTTCCATTAATTGCAGTAAACTGCGCAATTCTTGGAGGTTCACTATTCATGCAGGAGCGCGAGTACGCCAACCTTGGGGAGGCTACCGTTTTTGGACTAGGTTCAGGTGTTGGATGGTTTCTTGCTATAGTTGGAATTGCTGCCATTCGCGAAAAACTCAAGTACTCGAACGTACCGGCCCCGTTAAGAGGTCTTGGCATAACATTTATTGTTACCGGATTAATGGGAATTGCCTTTATGACATTCATGGGAATTAAACTGTAACCAAACGAAACTAACTTCGCTATGATACTTCTATCAACAAGTTTTACCATTATTCTGTCGGCCATAGTGGTTTTTCTGCTGGTAATTAGCCTGCTAGTAGCAGTACTTCTTTACGCAAAAAAGAAACTAACTCCGCAAGGGGAAGTAACGCTCACCGTTAACGATGAGAAAGAGATTAAGGTTGAACCAGGAGGAACTGTTCTTTCAACGTTAAGTAACAACGGAATTTATTTGCCTTCGGCATGCGGAGGCGGAGGAACCTGCGCCATGTGTAAGTGCCAAGTACTTGAAGGTGGCGGCACCATTCTGCCCACCGAGGTTGGCTATTTTACCCGCCGCCAACAAATGGAAAACTGGCGGCTTGGTTGCCAGGTAAAAATTCGTGAGGACATAAAAATTCAGGTTCCTGAAGAGGTGCTGGGAATTAAAAAGTGGGAATGCGAGGTTGTTTCAAACCGAAATGTGGCAACCTTCATAAAAGAATTTGTTGTGAAACTGCCCGAGGGAGAAAAGTTGAACTTCCGTTCGGGAGGTTACATACAAATTGATGTTCCCAAAATTGAAGTTGATTTCAGCAAGGATATTTTTGTTGAAGAGGAATTTCGCGATGAGTGGGACAAGTTCAAGATGTGGGATTTGAAGATGAAAAATACAGAGGAAACCTTCAGAGCTTACTCCATGGCTAGCCACCCTGCCGAGAACGAAATTATTATGCTGAATGTTCGTATTGCAACCCCTCCGTGGGACAGAAGCAAGAATGCATTTATGAACGTTAACCCCGGAGTTTGCTCAAGTTTTATCTTCTCACGCAAACCTGGCGATAAGGTTTTCATTAGCGGGCCCTACGGCGAATTCCATATTAAAGAAACTGAAAACGAGATGATGTTTATAGGCGGTGGAGCAGGGATGGCTCCCATGCGCTCGCACATTTTTCATTTATTCAACACGGTGAAAACCGGACGAAAAGCAACCTTCTGGTACGGAGCACGTTCGCGACGCGAAATTTTCTACGAAGAACACTTTAGAAAAATTGAGGAAAAGTATCCCAACTTTTCATTCCATATTGCTCTGTCAGAGCCAAAGCCGGAGGATAATTGGACAGGTTATACCGGGTTTATTCATCAGGTGATTCTCGATAATTACCTTTCAAAGAACGATGCACCCGAGGATATTGAGTACTACCTTTGCGGCCCCCCAATGATGAACGATGCTGTTTTTAAAATGCTCGATAACTTGGGAGTTCCCAACGAAATGATTGCTTTCGACGATTTTGGTGGTTA
>CAZLXF010000302.1:0-3009 GCA_964563065.1 uncultured Rikenellaceae bacterium
TTTTTTCGGGGTGTAGCGCAGCCCGGTTAGCGCATCTGGTTTGGGACCAGAGGGTCGCAGGTTCGAATCCTGCCACCCCGACTCTTTTGATTATTAAAGGCTTGCAGAAATGCAAGCCTTTTTTGTTTCTACCCTGTTTTCGTCGATACTAGTTCGAGTTCCGTTTAAAAAACTGGATTACTGCTTCGAGTTCCTGGGCTTGCTCAATTAGGTACGAAGCTTTCGCATTCATATTGTTGGCCGACTCATTATTCTGCTGCGCTATGCTGCTCATTGCATGAACCGAACTATTTACCCTATCGGCTTCCTTTTGCTGAGCCAGCGTTGACACTGTAATTTCCTTTACGTACTTTACAATTTTTTCAATATCGGGGACTATTTCAGATAATTGCATGAAGGTTGTTTTGGCAATTCTTTCGCTCTCCTTGGAGAAATCGGCGGCAGCACTCCCCGACTGGTTTGCCAGCTTACCAATTTCACCGGCAACAACGGCAAAACCTTTCCCATGCTCGCCTGCTCGCGCTGCTTCAATTGCTGCGTTTAGCGAAAGGATATTTGTTTGATGGGCAATATCGTTAATAATAGATAATTTATTGCCTAGCTCATTCAGCGAGGCAAGAGCCTTCTCGGCTTCGGCGTAATCAGTTTGGACCTTTGAAACGGATTGCAACGCAATTTTTTCAGAATCGGTAGCATTTTTACTGGTAGCATCAATGGAACTATTCATTGATTGAAGCGCAACGGAAACCTCCTGGATAGATGACACCTGTGCATTTGCACCAGTAGCAACCTGTCCAGAATTCTCGCTTATCTGCTGACTTGCCTCAAGTACCGAAATGGCAGTTGAGTTAATTCGTTCAACAATTTCACTCAACCTTTGACGCATATTCAACATAGAGGCATAAACTCCCTTGCTCTCTCTCATAGAATCAAAATTTAAGTCTAGGTAACCCTCTGAAATTTTTTCGGCAATTTCGGCAATTTCGGCAGGCTCGCCTCCCAGCTGCTTGTTTATATTTCGGGCCAGAACGAATGTGAGTGTAAAGATAAGTAGCACAGTTACAATCATTCCCAGAAGCAAAATTTTATTTCCTGTTCCTACAGCATAATTTATTACTCGTATTACACCACTCGACATCCCATCGGAATAGTTGAGCATTGTATTGATATCATTCTCGATGCTTTTCCAGATTTCTAATAATGCTGCTTCGTCAACAAATTCAACACTTTCAGAGGATTGCATAAGCGAGGCAAACTTCTTGAAATTATTATTAAAACTTTTCCCCGCATTAATAATATTATCAGCCCGTTCAATGTTCTCTCCCCAATCGTACATTGCCTTGTTTGCCTGGGCAAAGTAAACGGCAGAATCGATAAACATAAGCGCTTTGTTTAAGTCGGTTTGATTCTGTCCAATTTTAAACTGGTATGCATGTTTTTGCCCGTTGGTAACCGAATGCATAACGCTGAAAGCATTCTTCGTTATTTTCATTTGCTTTTTCACCTCCTGCATAATGTAGTAGCCAGTAAAGCCAGTTAGTGCGGTAATAACTGCAACTGCAGCAAAAGACAAGATGAGCTTAGTGCGGATTTTGAGGGTTAACTTCATAACTAATCAAATATTTTCGAATTTCGCTGATTGAATTTCTTACACTAAGTTAGGAACTTTTTTCCCCTTTTAAAATTAAATTTTATAATGGATTCAATTCTTTTGATAAAGCATCACTTTGAAACTGTTTAAACAAAAAAATTTCAACAAAAATAATTAGGCTGTCTTAACAGTTGACTGTGTGACCCACGAAAAGACTCTGGGTGAATTATAATCTATTATACCACAGTGTGTCACAATGGTAACACAGAGTTTCACAGAGTAATAAACCTAATAATTTTGGGCATTTGAGAAAGCCCAAACAGTTTTATACGATTTATTTGTTAGCGTAAGTGTACTGGAGAGAAATTGAATTTTTCAATTCCTTAATCAACTTTCAACCGATTTTTAACGAATTCAACAATCTCGTCCATTGCTTCCTTGGCTTCGGGAAACATTGGCGACAATAACGGATAGCAATGCACCATCCCCTCGCCTTTTCGGAATGCAGCGTCAACTCCAGCGTTTTTCGCTTTGAGGTAGAATTTTTCGCCATCGTCGTACAGCTCGTCATCCTCACCGGAGTTTATTATAATTGGCGGCAATCCTGCCAGATCGCCAAAGAGCGGTGAAATAAGTGGTAATTCAGGATTATTACTCCCAACGTAATGTTTACCAAAAACTGTCCATGAATTTAACGGTGCGAGCGAATACCTATTCTTTGTTTTGTACGAATCGCTGGAGCAGGTTAAATCGGTCCACGGTGAAATTGCAACCGCTCCGCAAGGGAACGGAATATTTTGCTCCTTAAGAGCAAGAAGGATTGCAAGCGTTAAGCCACCACCGGCCGATTCGCCAGCAAGTAAGATGTTTTCGGGTTTAAAATTATTTTCAAGAAGCCATCTGTAAACCGACAACGAATCATCGATGGCAGAAGGGAATGGTTTCTCGGGTGCCAGCCCGTACTCGTACACCAAATTTGTAACTCCGGTATTCTTAGCAAACTTTGAAACGAATCCCCGATGGTCGTTGCACGATCCCGAAACGTATCCACCTCCGTGAACATACATAATTACCTTTTCGGGATTTGATCCTTGTGGAATTAACCATTCGGAATTTACTCCATTTATTTCCTGCGGTTTTACTTCAATTCCCTCGGGAATTTTTGCGTACTTGCTTGCACCCGCCTCGCAAGTTTCCCTAAACGCTTCAATTGAAGTATTATCATCGAAAACCTCCTTGCGCAGTTTCCCCTTCATAAGATGCCGGTTACGCATCAAAAAATTGAAAATCTTGCTCTTTAAGCTAGCCATTGTAAAATGTTTTTCGTTGGATGCAAATTTGAAAAATGTAACTAAACTTTTACTTAACCTATGTTAAGCGGAGCGAATTATTTTGAAAATATTTGTTTTTTATTTTCC
>CAZLXF010000303.1:0-2995 GCA_964563065.1 uncultured Rikenellaceae bacterium
TATTGGATACCAACCATCTTTAGTCAATATTCGGTATAGTTCAGAGCATTTCATTAGAATTATTTATTCAATAATCATAGCACAAAGGTAAATAATAATTTACCTAAATACAAGAAGTTTTCGAATTATTTGATGATGATTTTTTCTTCGAGCATTGGCTACAACTCCCTTGTAAGTGTAGAAAAGTTCAACTATAAAAACCTAAAAAATATTGTTAACCTCCTTCTTCAAAAAATCTACTGCAATGTTAGTTGGGTGAGTATCGAGTTCAACCATGGTTTCAAGAACCATTTGCGTAAGCTTTATCGAAGGAGCATCGGGGGGAAGTTTATCGGAACAAGTGTTGATTAGTTTAATAACGTTTGATTTCGCATTTTTTACAAGTTCCCACGCATTGTTGCTTACGTAAAGTTGCTGAGAGAGGTTATGTTCCCATTCGGCGCGAATGTTTTGCAGCAGTTTTGCCTGTAACTTTCTATTGGTTAAATTGGGCTGATTTACCCTAATTAACAACGATTCGGGCGATATGCGCTCGAGGTAAAGCACCAACCTTTCGTATGCTTGCAGCCTAACGGGAATTGTGATTTTTTGGTTATTTTGTGTAAGTTCGGCTTTTCGTCGTTTAGTTTCTTCCCTTAGCAAACGCTCAATGGCAAGGTAGCCTGCAAGAAAAACGAAAACCGATGGAAGAACAATTTTAAGGAGTTCGATTACCATAATAATTTTTATTATTGTTTAGCACACATTGCTATAATAAGAATAACTTTGAGCTTTAAAATTATAAAATCATTTTAACTGAGGTGTAATATTCTTTAAATAATTCTCAAATCATGGAAAAGGTTTCAAATAGGGTTGAGCAGCTTGAGATTTCGCAAACCCTTGCAATGTCGCAGCGTAGCCGCGATTTGAAAAGCCAAGGAATTAACGTTATCGACCTGAGCGTTGGTGAACCCGACTTCCCAACCCCCGATTTTGTGAAGGATGCAGCCAAAACTGCTATCGACAATAACATTACTTTCTACTCACCGGCAGGAGGTTTCGCCGATTTGCTTCAGGCAATTTCAGCGAAGCTGAAGAGGGAGAATAACCTCGATTTTTCGCCAGCGCAAATTGTGGTTTCAAACGGAGCAAAGCATTCGTTGGCAAATATTTTTATGGCGCTGGTTGAAAAAGGTGACGAAGTGATTATTCCCGCTCCGTATTGGGTTAGCTACGTGGAGCTGGTAAAAATTGCCGAAGGCAAAAGCGTAGTTCTTCCAACCGGACTCGACAGCGATTTTAAAATAACTCCCCAACAGCTAGAAAAGGCAATTACTCCAAAAACGAAAGCACTTTTACTGTGTTCCCCATCAAATCCTACCGGAAGCGTTTACAGTAGAGATGAACTGAAGGCGCTTGCCGATGTTTTGGAGAGATATCCTAATGTATTTGTAATTTCCGACGAAATTTATGAGCATATTAATTTTATTGGCAAACACGAGTCCATTGCACAGTTTGAGCAGCTGAACGGAAGGGTTCTGATAATTAATGGAGTTTCCAAAGGCTACGCAATGACAGGCTGGCGCATTGGCTACTCTGCTACTCCGCTATGGCTTGCAAAGGCTTGCAATAAACTGCAAGGGCAAATGACATCGGGAGCGAACTCCATTGCGCAAAAAGCTGCAGTAGCAGCCCTCTCTTCGGATGGAGAATATCCAAAATTGATGTGCCAGTCGTTCCTGAAACGTCGCGATTTAGTTGTTGAGAAGTTGAAGAAAATCCCCGGATTCGAAATAAACGTTCCACAGGGTGCATTCTACGTATTTCCTGAAATTAGCCAGCTAATTGGTAAATCGTTTAATGGAGAAACCATTAAGAATTCTAGCGATTTGGCAATGTTTCTGCTGAACACAGCGCACGTTGCCATGGTTCCCGGCAGCGCATTTGGTGCCGAAAATTACATTCGCCTTTCGTACGCAGCTTCGGAAAGCCAACTAATTGAATCGTTAGAAAGGGTTGCCAAAGCGGTGGAGCAGCTGAAGTAAAATTTAATATCAAAAAAGTAAACCCGCAGCTTGTTATTGCGGGTTTTTTTATCTTTGCAAACCAAATAATTTTGTTAAATTTTTAGCATGAGCCGGAAACATTACAGGAAACCGTTACTAATTTTCGTTTCATTTTTTTCAATTCTGATATTGATTGCAGCAGCATACGGTTACAACATTTACTCCAAAATGTACTCTCCCAACGTTCAGGTTGAAAACGAGGAATCAACATTTATTTACATTCCAACTGGGGCGAAGTACTCGGATGTTGTTTCAATATTGGTTTCACAAAATTTGCTGGTCGATACCGTTTCGTTCCGCTGGGTTTCATCACGTATGGGGTTTCCGTATAGCGTAAAACCTGGAAAATACAAGGTAACCAACGGAATGGGAAATAAAGATTTAATTTCTATTCTGCGTGCTGGTTTGCAAACACCCGTAAGGGTAACTTTTACCGGATTCCGAACTCCTGAACAGCTGGCACAGCGAATATCAAAGCAGCTTGAAGCCGATTCGGTTGAAATTATTGCTGCTTTTTCAAATAATGAACTGGTGGAAGAATTCGGTTTCTCAACCGAAACCTTTATTGCAATGTTCATTCCCAATACCTACGAGTTTTTTTGGAACACCGATGCCGATGGTTTTTTTAAGCGGATGAAACGCGAGCACGAAGCATTTTGGAACGAAGCAAGAATTGAAAAGGCAAAGAAACTGAACATGAGTAAAACTCAAGTTTCAACGCTAGCTTCCATTGTTGAGGAGGAAACGGTTAACCGCGATGAGCGACCAAGAGTTGCAGGAGTTTACATAAACCGGCTCGAAAGAGGAATGCCGCTTCAGGCCGATCCTACAATCAAATTCGCCCTTGGCGATTTTACAATCCGTAGAATATTAACCAAACATCTTTCTGTTGATTCACCCTACAATACATACAAAAACCGCGGGTTACCTCCAGGACCAATTAATGCTCC
>CAZLXF010000304.1:0-2969 GCA_964563065.1 uncultured Rikenellaceae bacterium
AGATTAAGGGAAAATGTCCGAGTACGACAGATCACTGAGTTTATCGAAGTGAAGTTGCACTCGGACTTTTTTTAATATTTCGCCTTGACTCTCCAATTTACCTGTCGCCAGACAGGCGTTCCGCCCAAAGGCGGATATTGGAAACGTAAAGGAAGCAGAAAGTTTGTCATAAAAAAAACTCGGCTCCATTTGAAACCGAGTTTTTTGTTGAAGAATTATAATTCTAGTAAACCTCTATTTCGTAAGGAATTCTGGCTTGAACACCTCTGGTATTTACCAGTTCCATTAGGTTTCTGTAATGTTTGTAGGCAAAACCTAGTTCGTCTTCAAGAAGGCTGGCTTTTGCTGAGCCGGTTAAATCTTTAACTAGTGCTTCGAACGGATCCTTTTGCTTTGGAAGCTCAGTAATTCTGTAATTCTCAAGGTTGGCTTTTTCTGCCGCAATTTCAATGGCACGCTCTAGCCCGCCAAACTCGTCAATAAGTTTAATATCCATTGCGTTTACGCCGCTCCAAACACGCCCTTGTCCAATTTCATCAACCTGCTCAACAGCAATACCTCTTCCCTGGGAAACATGGCCAATAAAGGTTTGATAAATTTCCTCAACGCCAAGTTGAGCAACGGCTCTCTCCTCGGCGGTTAGTGGCCTAAAAATGGTTCCAAAGTCGGAGTGCTTGTTGGTTTTAACAACATCTACGTTAACGCCAAGTTTCTTGTTCATCCCTTCCTTTATGCTTGGGTACATTCCAAATACTCCAATCGATCCAGTAATGGTTGTAGGACTGGCAAGTATAACGTCGGCTGGTGCAGCAATGTAGTAACCTCCCGATGCGGCCACATCGCCCATCGATACGATTACTGGTTTTACCTCTTTTGCTAAAGTCATTTCGCGCCACATAATTTCTGAAGCTAGAGCGCTTCCACCACCTGAGTTAACACGGAGGATAATTGCTTTTATTGAGCTATCGCGACGGGCTTCACGAATAACGCGTCCAAAATGATCGCCTGCAATATTTCCGTCCGATTCGTTCCCATCAACTATGCTGCCTGAAGCGTAAATAACTGCTATTTTGTCTTTCGCCAAGCCTTTGCCCTTGCGGGGAGCAGGTACCTTTGCGTACTGAGCAATGGAAACCGATTTAACGTCGTCTTTCTCTTCGGTATTGGTAAGCTCCTTTAGTTTATTTACAACTTGATCCTTGTATACCAAGCTGTCAACCAAACCATTCTCAAGAGCAGTTCTAGCATTACGAATTTCCATGTTATCGGCAAGTGAGTTTAGCTCCTCTGCGCTAATGCCTCTCATTTCAGAGATACCCTTTACCCAATGGTTCCAAATTGAGCCGGTGTAGGTCATAATCTGCTCACGGTTGTCGTCGCTCATCTTGTCGTACATAAAGGGTTCCACGGCAGCCTTAAATTTTCCATGGCGAATTATTTGAGCTTCAACGCCAAGCTTCTCCAGCGTATTTTTGAAGAAAGTAATCTCGCTGCTTAATCCAGACCACATCATGCCACCTTCAGGGTTGAGCATAATTTTATCGGAAACCGTTGATAGGTAGTAGCTTTTTTGCGAGTATACGTTGCTATAGCTGTAGATAAACTTCCCCGATTCCTTGAATTTTAGCAGTGCATTCCTAATTTCCTCAACGGTAGCTGCTCCTGCAGGTATGTTGCTATTTTCCATATAAATTCCAAGAATTTTGGGATCGTCGGCAGCATTCTTTATGGCTTTCAAAATATCGTTTAACCCCAACTTCTGTGATGGTTTCATGCTGGCAAAGTTAAAGTTGTCGAACGGGCTCTTCGAACCTCTGTCAACAATTTCCTTGTCGAGATTGAGGATTAGGAGGGTGTTTTCTTTAACCTCAACGGATTTGTCGGATTTCGACATCATGGCACCTGCAATGCCAAAGAAGATAAAAAACATCAACAATCCGGTAATTAGTACACCCAGAATGGTTGCTAGTAAATACTTGAAGAAATTTTTCATGGTATAATTGAATTTAGGTTAATTAATTGCATGATAATTGGAGATAAAAGTATGAAAAAAGTTTAAGCCAAAGGTTGCTTCTTTTTAAAATTAAATTAAACTTTGCATCTTAAATTGTTTTACCATGAATAAGGTTTATCTCGGACTTGGCGGAAATTTAGGCAATAGAGAGGCGTATCTCTCACAGGCAATCAAGCAAATTAATTCAGAAGTTGGAGCAGTAAAAAATACTTCCGATATTTTCGAATCGGAGCCATGGGGCTTCGAGCATCATATTCCATTTTTAAATCAGGTTGTTGAAGTGGAAACTGAGCTAGAAGCTCTCTGCGTTCTCGATAAGTGCCAGCAAATTGAGAAGTCTCTTGGGCGAGAAAGATTTCTTGACGGTTATCGCCCTCGAACTATTGATATTGACGTACTTTTCTACAATGATTTTATTTACTCTTTACCACCACTAATTATACCACACAAACTTCTTCAGCAGCGCATGTTTGTTCTTGAGCCTTTGGCTCAAATAGCACCTAGTTTAGTTCATCCACTGTTTGGAATTACCGTTAAAGAGTTGAAACAGGCTTGCACCGACGATGTTAAGGTTTGGCAGTACAAGCCCAGGTTGGTTAGTGCGCAATAAAAGTTCTAGTTTACTCCTTTGCTCCGTATGCGAGGTCGCCTGCGTCGCCCAAGCCGGGCACAATGTACGATTTTACGGTTAGCTCATCGTCAACGGCTCCAAGCCAAAGCGTTACATTTTTTTGTGGAAGATTCTTTTTGGTGTACTCAACACCCTCCTTCGAAGCAATAATCGAAACAATGTGCGTATGCGAGGGTTTTCCTTTTTCAATTAAGGCTTTGTAAGCCAGTACCATCGATGAACCTGTTGCCAGCATTGGGTCGGCAATTATTAGAACTTTATCGGTGATAATTGGACACGAAAGATGTTCGAACTGAATTTTGAAATTTCCGTCCTTGCTGTATT
>CAZLXF010000305.1:0-2930 GCA_964563065.1 uncultured Rikenellaceae bacterium
TTTATACGAAGTCCCTAATAAATCGAATATTTTACTTGGTTTTCCAAACCACAAAGTAAACCTCCTTTCGCAAATTCGAATGGGAAAATCATTCTCGCTTAACCCTTCATTAACTTTTTTAAGTGAACGTTATGGTGTAACGAACTACGATTTCAACACCGACGAAACCACCATTTCAGGCATTGAACCAACAACATTGCTAAACTTAAATTTACTATACGAAAATTTGCTTATTGATGGGCTTAGTGTTTCAGTGGGTGTTTACGATGCCCTAAATTCGGAATATGTCTATATTCAACCCTATAGCGGCATTCACCCTCAAATACCCGATGGGGGAAGAGAGTTTACAATAAAACTTTCGTATAGGGTTAAATGAACAAACTAACACACAATCTGTTGTATAATTAACACTTACAGGAGAACCGTTTGTGTTTAACAAATTGTTTTTGAAATTATACACGCAACATTTGTTATAGGTTTTCGTACAATTTAAATAATTTAGAAAAATTATTACTAATTATTCATTTTTTTTCAATATTTTAAGCAATTGAAACTTTGGTGTATTATTTGTTACCAATATTTTACATCGAGTTTTAACATAACTTTACAGCTATGAAAAGAAAAAAATTATCCATTAGCATTCCCTTACGAACGTTTGCTATAATCGCTTTCCTTTTTTTGGGATTAAACACCTCAGCACAAAAGGAGAAACTTCAAACTGCTTTCGTTTACCAGCTTACTAGGCTTATTGAGTGGTGTCCCGAAGGTAAAACTGGCAACTTCGTGGTTGCAGTAGTTGGCAATAACCCTACATTAGTAACCGAACTGTCGGCGCTACAAGTAAGGAAAGTGGCCGATCAACAAATTGAAGTTAAGAGTTTTGCCAGCCTGAATGATATAACCAAGTGCAACATACTTTTCATGCCCGATGCAAAAAGTGATGATATAAAAGCAGCAAACGCCAAAATTGGGAATAATTGCACACTTATCATAGGCGACCAAGAGGGTGATGCAAGGATTGGGGCAGGAGTAAGTATCATTTTTCTTAAGGAATCTTCAAAAATTCAGTACGAAATAAGCAAAAGCTTTATGTCAAAGCAATCGCTAAAGGTTAACGACCAGCTTTATAAGCTGGCATCGAAAATTTACTAAAAAACTAAAAACACCCAATAAAATGGAAGTAAAATTCTCACTTTCCAAAAAGTTAATGGTTGGTTTTGGACTGGTAATTGCCCTATTTGTAATTGTTTCCGTTATTACGTTTGCAATTCTTAGCAGTTACGATTCAATTAACCGAAACCTTTCAGAGCAGAATACACCCTCGGTTAACAAGCTAATTGAACTACAAAACCTAATTGTAGAATCGAAACTTCTAATTAAAAACTGGGTTTACATTGATAAACTTCCTGGAACAACCGACAAGAAACGCCTTGAGGAACTACACACAAACCTCTACCCAAACCTTGTTGATGAGATAAATCCGCTTACCAAGAAGTGGGATGAACAGGACAGGGAACTATTCAACTCTATTAACAATACCATAACATCGCAACTTTTCCCTGAACATCAAAAAGTTATGACGATGTTAAACACCTTCGAGAGTTACAACGATTTTATGATTCTCATGGAGGTTGAGGGAATGGTTGATAGCAATGGCTCCATAATGACTACAACCGATGAAATTCTTGGCCATTTCACAACCCTAATCGAGAAACAGCAGGAAATAGCCCTCAACTCCTACTCCGAAATACAGGAGTCAACCTCCTTCTTTAGAATTTTTGTAATTATAAGCGGAATACTCGTTGTTGTTATCGGAATTATTGTATCATACTACCTTACCAATACCATAACCAGCTCAATAAATACTGCCTCCAACGCAATCTCTGAACTTTCAAATGGCGATTTACAAAGCACCTTCGATATTAAGGGAAATGACGAAATAGCGAAGCTACTTTTCGACCTTCGCGAAATGATTGATCGCCTTCGAAACATTGTTGTTTCCATTGTTTCGGGTGCTGAAGAAATTTCTTCTGCCAGCGTGGAGCTGAATGGAATAGCTCAGGGGATTTCCGATGGCGCCTCAACCCAGGCAAGTAGCGCTCAGCAGGTTTCTTCATCAATGGAAGAGATGGTAGCCAACATTCAACAGAATACCGAGAACTCCAGCAATACGAACAAAATATCCGAGAAGTTGGCTCTTGATATTGAAAAGATTGGCGTTGAATCTGAAAAAAGTATGGACTCTATCCGAAAAATTTCTGATAGAATAAATATTGTAAACGATATTGCTTTCCAAACAAACCTTCTTGCGCTGAACGCAGCCGTTGAAGCTGCCCGGGCCGGGGAACATGGCAAAGGATTTGCAGTTGTAGCTGCCGAGGTTCGTAAACTGGCTGAGCGAAGCAAGGTTGCCGCCGATGAAATATTTAAGCTGGCAAAGGAGAGTGTTTCCAACACTGAATCGTCGGTTGATTTAATTCGAAATATTATTCCTGAAATAAAGCGAACATCTATACTAATTCAAGAAATTACAGCAGGTAGCATGGAGCAAACAAATGGTGCTGAACAAATTAACAATGCCATTCAGCAGCTAAACAATGTAACCCAACAGAATGCTGCCAACTCAGAAGTATTGGTTTCGAGTTCGGAACGCTTGAATGATGAAGCATCTAGGCTAAAGGATACGATTAGTTTCTTCAAAACTGACCAGAAAGGCAAGGCGACTAGAACGAATCAATTCGCCAAGAAGGAAAGTAAGCCAGTAGTAGCAAAAACAGCTAGCGTAAAAACTCCAAGCAAGCAACCTAAAGAAAAAACTTCCGTACCCAAAAGCACTATAACCCCTAAGCCAACTGAAGGCAAAGGTTTCAAAATAAATCTGGGAGGAGATTTAAGCAGTAGTAAGGATGATGAATACGAAAAGTTTTAAA
>CAZLXF010000306.1:0-2927 GCA_964563065.1 uncultured Rikenellaceae bacterium
ATCCGTGTAATCTGCGTTCTATTTAAATTACGCCCTTTGTAGTTGGCAACTCGTTTCCTTCTATTCTAATCGCTTGTTTTAACGCCCTGGCAAACGCCTTAAAAATTGCTTCGGCTTTGTGGTGCTCGTTTTTGCCCTTGGCTTTTATGTGAATATTTGCCGACAGGCTGTATGAAAGCGACTGAAAAAAATGTTGAAGTAGCTCAGTTGCCATATCGCCAAGTTTTTCACGCTTGAATTTTGCCTTCCATTTAAAGTATGGTCGTCCCCCAATATCTAGCAGAACTTTTGCTTCGCAATCGTCCATTGGAAGCGCAAAGCCATATCGACCAATTCCTGCCTTATTGCCAAGTGCTTTTTTAATGGCTTGGCCAAGAGAAAGTGCAATATCCTCAACACTGTGATGTTCGTCAACATTCAAATCGCCAACACATTGCACAGAAATTCCTATGCCCGCATGACGGGCAATCTGATCGAGCATATGATTGAGAAAACCTACTCCGGTGTTAATTTCTCCCTTCGCTTTGCCATCGAGATTTAACAAAACGGTTATATCGGTTTCGTTGGTTCGGCGAGATACGGCTGCAACTCTTTGAGGTTTGACAATTCTATAAATTTCATCCCAATCCGACACGCAAAAATCAGATTCGTTCACGGGATTACCTGTAATCAGAATAGATTGTGCGCCAAGGTTTTTTGCCAGCAGCACATCGGTTTGCCTGTCGCCAATAACAAACGATTCGGAAAGATTGTACTCACCGTTTAGGTACTTTTCAAACATTCCCGTTCGAGGTTTTCGATTGGGCGAGTTTTCATGCTCAAACGACCTGTCGATTAAAACTTCGGAAAATGTTATTCCCTCCCCTTCAAGAATTTTAAGAAGAAGTTTTTGTGACCCCCAAAAAGTTTCCTCAGGAAACGAATCTGTTCCAAGCCCATCCTGATTGGTTGCCATAACCAGTTCGAAGTCCGTTTCACGAACAATTTTTGCAAGCGAACCTATTACACCGGTTATCAGTTCCAGCTTCTCAAACGAATCGATTTGAAAATCTGCTGGCTCTTTAATAAGCGTTCCGTCACGATCGATAATTAGTAATTTTTTCATTTTTTTAACCACATTAGACACATTAGGCACAAAAGCAAATATTTACTTCATAATTCTACATTCGATATTCATTATTCTACATTTCATTTAAACAGGTAATGATTTTATCAACTTCTTCCCTGGTTCCCACAGTAATCCGCAAGCAGCCCTCGCATCCGGGCTGTGAACTTCTATCACGAACAACGATTCCTTTGCTTGCCAAGCGACTGTATGCCATTTTAGAGTTCTTAAACTTTACCAGCAAAAAATTAGCGTTAGAAGGAAAAACCTCGATTACATGTGATATTTCGGATAGTTCACGAGCAAGATATTCTCGATTTGCAAGAATATCATTTACTCTATTTTTCATTATATTCTCCATCTGCAAAGCACTTAAAGCAATATCGATGGATGGTTTGCCCACGTTATATGGAAATTTCACTCTATTCATCACTGCAATAATTTCGGGTGATGCAAAAGCCAGTCCAACCCTAGCCGCAGCAAGCCCCCAAGCTTTGGAAAGCGTTTGAAGCACAACGAGATTGGGACATTGGTTTATCCAGGTTATTACCGATTTCTCAGGACAAAAATCGATATACGCCTCATCAACAACCACAATTCCTTCGGAAGTTTCAATAATTTGCTTTATTGTTTCTGCATTCTGAGTATTACCCGTTGGGTTATTGGGGTTACAAATAATTGAGAGTTTAGGCTTTGCTCTATTTTTCTCCCTGAAATCGTTTAGATTAATTTTGAAGTTACAATCCAAATTCGATTCTACAACTTCAATATCGTTAACCGCAGCGCAAACACTGTACATTCCGTAGGTTGGCGGAAAAATCATTACTTTATCCTGTGATGGGTTGCAAAAAATCCGAAAAAGCAAATCCACCGCTTCATCGCTGCCATTTCCAATGAAAATTTGATTCTCCTCAATATTTTTAACCCTTGAAATTTGTTGCTTTAAAATGCGCTGCAAGGGGTCGGGGTATCGATTTATTTCGGGAGGCAAACCCGTTAAAACCGTTGGACTCTCGTTGGCATCGAGCCAAACGGAAGCATTGCCATCAAACTCATCACGGGCGGATGAGTAAGGGGTTAACTTCCTAATATTATCTCTTATTAAATTTGAAATCATGGTTGATTGGTTGATTAACTAAACTTCGACACTTCGATAAACTCAGTGCAACGCAGGCTCAGTGTACAATTGATTGATTGCACTTCGGCAGGCTCAGTCTACAATTGATTGATTGAGATACTGATTACCGATTAACGATTATCGCTCTTCTAAATTCAACCGCTCTTGCGTGCGCTTCTAGTCCTTCAGCACGTGCCAAACAGGTTGTTGCCTGTGAAAGGTTTTCAAGACCTTCCTTTGTAAGTACCTGGAAGGTTATGGTTTTCATAAAGCTAAGCAAATTAACTCCGCTCCAATTTCGGGCAAAGCCCGAGGTAGGCAGCGTATGATTTGTTCCGCTGGTGTAATCGCCAACCGATTCGGGAGTGAAGTGACCCAGAAAAACCGAACCTGCATTCTCTACACTTTCTGCCAACTCGTCGGGATTTTCAACCGCAAGAATAAGATGCTCTGGAGCGTAACTATTGCTGATTTTCATTGCATCAGCAATGTTTTCAACAAGAATTGCAGTGCTGTTTTTAAGACATTTTTCTGCGATTTCCCTTCGTGGTAACGAGGCAAGTTGCTTTTCCAATTCGAGTAAACTCTCATCAAGAACGTATTGGCTTGTTGTTACTAAAACAACCTGACTATCAATTCCGTGCTCGGCCTGCGATAGTAAATCGGCAGCAATAAACACAGGATTTGCTGTTTCATCGGCAATAA
>CAZLXF010000307.1:0-2870 GCA_964563065.1 uncultured Rikenellaceae bacterium
ATTGTGGGAAGCGAGTATGGTATGGATGTAAAGGCTTTTTACTCACGGGTACCAAAAACGGATGATAAGCTCGAGGAGATGAGGCAGAACGTTCAAACCAACGATATGGTTTATGGCAGATTAGTATCAACCGATGGGACAACGGCTCTGGTTGTTGCTGGAATGAATAGCGGAACATTCACCCAGGAATTTTACAATCAGATTATTGAATTTGCCAAAGCATTTGAGGGCGAAGGAGATATAATCTACATCGCCGGAAGGCCTATAGTAGAAGGAACAATGGGTCTGTTGGGACCTGCTGATATGAAACGCATGGTTCCAATTGTAGTTGTTGTAATTGGACTGGTGCTTTTTCTGCTGCTCCGTAGCGTGAGAGCCACTACTGCAACACTGTTTAGCGTTTTTATTAGCACTGTTTGGGCTTTTGGCATGATGGCGGTACTAAAGATTCCTATTTACTCGGTTTCAACAATGATTCCGGTTATGCTCATTGCCATTGGTGTGGCCTACGGCATTTACTACTACAACCACCTTAACCGCTACTATTACGATAACCCTGAAACATCGAGAGAGAGTGCTGTAAAGTATGCCGTAAAAATTCTATTTGCACCATTGAGCATGGCAGCTTTCACTACAATAATTGGTTTTATTTCTTTGCTTTCGTCGCAGGTATACCCGATAAAGTATTTTGGAATATTTACTGCCGTTGGAATTCTTTCGGCTTACCTGCTTGCCCTTGTTTTTCTACCGGCAACCGTAATTGCCTTTGGCTATCGACCCAGGGTTAAGAAAACCGATGTGAAGAAGGTTGGACATGGCAGGGCGTTTCGTTTCTTATCCAACAAGCTGCTCCTTAACCGGTGGTGGGTTTATGGTGTTGTTTGGGTTATAATTATTATATCACTTGTTGGTATACAGCGTGTCTGGATTAACTCAAGTTTCCTCGATAAGTTTGAGAAGAACAGCGATATTGTGCTTACCGATAAGTTTGTTAACAGCAAGTTTGGAGGAACCTCCACAATAAACGTAATCCTTGAGAGCGATCAAACAAACGCATTTAAGCAGCCCGAAAACCTTAGGTTGATTGATCGGATGCAGAACGAAACCGAGAAGCTTGCCCTTGTGGGCAACTCATTCTCGCTGACCGATTACATCAAGCGAATGAACAAGGTGATGAATGCCGATAGGGAGGAGTTTTATGATATCCCCGAAAACACCGAAATGGTAGCTCAGTACCTGCTCCTCTACGAGATGTCAGGCGATCCGGAAAACCTTACAAAACTCATCAACTACGATTACAACCGCACCAATATCACATTCCAACTCAAGGGCGATGACTCAAAAACCATAAACGAAGCCATGGGTGTGATAAAGCAGTTTGAAGATGAACTTAATAAAAATGGAATCTCACTAAACTATGCCGGGTCGGGTTACAAAGCCCTAGTTTTTACCGATCTGATTCTTGAAGGACAGGTAATGAGCATTATTATCTCCCTCGGATTGGTTCTTGTTCTTCTCACCATCATGTTTCGTAGCTTAAAAGCAGGATTAATCGGTTCTGTTCCAATTCTGATTACTGCAGTCCTCAGTTTTGGAGTAATGGGGTTGCTCAATATACCGCTTAGCACAACCACCGCATTGCTATCAAGCATTGCCATTGGGATTGGAATCGACTACGCCATTCACTTTATGCAGTACTACAAGCTAAACCTGATGCATAGCCGCCAAAAGGCGACTGCAATATACAAAACCATGAACCAAACAGGCAAGGCCATTCTGTTCAACGCAATTGTGGTGATTTCGGGATTTTTGGTTCTTACGTTCTCGGTTTTTCCACCAAACCGTACGCTGGGCGCACTTGTATCGATGAACATGTTTACCAGTCTTTTAGGCACTCTATCGGTTATGATGATTCTGGTATTTACCTTCAATGTGTTTGTGAGGAAAAGGAAAAAGTCAATCTAAATGGAAAGTAAATCTTAAAAGAGCTGTAAGATGCTACAAAGACTAATCATATTGCTAATTCTGATTCCATTTCAAATGCTTGCATCGGACTCAACCCGATTGGAAAGTGATTTTTTCCAATCCATTAGAGCCAATCAGGTTGATAGCTACATAACGTTTGGACAGGGTTTTGGAAATCTTGAACCGCTGATTTTTGAAGGATTGGTTGCTCCGTACTTCTTGCTTAGAACAAGGAAGGATGCACGTTGGGGTGCAACCGTATCGCCAGCAATTATGATTAGGATGAAAGCGGAAGAATCCTTTCCGGTATACTCTCCAAGTTACCTGCCAAACATAACTCTTTATCACCAACTTAGCGAGAAAAGTGGAGAGGTAAAGTACCTATTCGCTACACTTAGGCACCACTCCAACGGACAGTTCAACAATTTCTACAACGAAGATGGCTCCCTGAACACTAAAACTGGTGATTTTTCAACCAACATGGTTGAATTTGGCGCTTTTTTCAACAAGCCTGTAATCCCTTTTTCAAACACAAAGGAATATTTCAGAACATCAATAGAGTATCATATTGATTATAGGCGAAGTGAAGAGTTGCAGGGTATATATAGCTTTGTGAGATGGTATAACAGTTTTAGGATTTTTAAATTTCCACTACCAAAATCAACGCTTGATCGCTTGGGCTACAAGCCAAACCCACGAGTGCAAACCAATGTGGAAACTACCTGGATGTTTGGTGATGTAAACAATGCCTCTTTCTTTGACTTGAAGGAGAGATTTAACCTATCGTTCACCATTTCCTATCGTCCAAAAGTGCTAAACGACGTAAGTTTATTTGTAAGATTTTACAGCGGCAAAGATTATTATAACATGCAATTTTTGCATAGAATCAATGTGTTAAGTTTTGG
>CAZLXF010000308.1:0-2866 GCA_964563065.1 uncultured Rikenellaceae bacterium
GCTGCGAACCTTTTATATTTTATTACAAAGAACCATTCCTTTTCTGATGGAAATAAAAGAATTGCAGCATTTTTATTTCTGTACTTCCTTGAAAAAAATGGAATTCTTTTAAATAGTTATGGAAAAAAAAGGATTGCAGATAATGCTTTAGTTGCATTAACACTTATGATTGCAGTAAGTAAACCAGAAGAAAAGGATACCATGATTAAGGTAATTGTAAATCTGATTAATAAGAATAATTAACACGCGCTATTAAGAGGTATGGGAAATGTTAGTATCAAGCCGATTAGGAAGCAAATCGACTTCTTCGAAACTTCGTCTCCAGTGATTAGAACGCTGTCTGGATCCTAGCACTTTTGTAACCCCCAAACCGTTATAGCAGTTGGCAATTCGCCTTTTGCAAACTGCCAACTGCCAATTATTTATTGTATTGTCTTGAGGTGTTTATCAAAAATTAAATTGATTTCAGGATTTGAAGGGCGAGCAACATTATACTCAATAAATTTTCCGTCAGCATCGATAAGAACGAACGTTGGTACTCCCTTAATTTGGTACTTTTTGGCAACATCGCTCGACCACGCTTTCTCGGCGTGAAGTTGATACCCTTTCAACCCTTTCTCTTCCACCATATTTTTCCATGCTTCAACATCGTCGTCCAGTGAAATGGCAACAAACGCAATGGGTTTATTTTTGTATTCCTCTTTCAATTTCAAGAGACTAGGAATTTCGGCACGGCAGGGCGCGCACCACGAGGCCCAAAAATCGATGTAAACCAGCTTCCCTCTAAAATCGGAGAGATTGTAGGTATTACCATCAATCCCCGTTAGCGAGAACGCTGGCGCTTCTGTACCAGGAGCAAGCATTATTCTTAACTTGTATGCTGCAGAAACCATTCCTATATACGATTCGTTTACTGCCTCCCTCATGAAATGCTCGTATAAACTTTTCGCTTCCTCCAAATTCTCCCACTGAATGGTTTCAATAACACGCTGATGCTTAATATACTCGCGAATCTCCTGACTTTTCACTAACGAATCGATTAAATCGAAAAACATTAAGTGCTTCTCAAAGTTCGATTTACCCTTGTTTTCTGGCTTTCCAACATCAATGGAACTTAAATGCTGAACGTAATCGGTTACAAGCGAAGCATACTCATTGATATGCAAATTCTCTTCAATACTTAAATCGACTCCATTCATAAAGCTATAATCGGCGCTATCGGGGCTAAACGTTTTTCCAGTTAGCCGTGCATTATAGTTTGGGTAGTAGAAAAGTAGGTTTAAATTCTGGTAGTTAAGCCTTTCCTTCTCAAAGGCAATAAACTCAGTGTTTTCTATTCCTTCCGAAACCATAATTTTTTCAATTTCATTTTTTGCCGAATCTAGCTTGTGAGTAAAAGCATCGATTGGAATTGAGAACAGTTCCCGGAAATTGCTGGTCACTTCTCTGCTTACTTTTGAAGCTTTTAGTATGTAATTATTTATGGGAGCCAACGATTCGGCATAAACCGGATCGTTAGAACGTTGCTGCAGGTTCAGCTCAACCGAAAGGCTGTCGCCCGGAATTAAATAAATTGTATGTAGCGATCTTCCAAAACGGAAGGTAAAATAGGAGGGAGAACTCAACTGTTTTGTAAATCGGAAGGTTCCGTCGCTGTTAATGGTAATGGTATCGTTTAACCCTTTTGAGGAGATTAACCCGTAATTTTCGGGAGCATTTTCGAGCTTTCCCTTAAAAACGGTTTCCTTGGGTAAATTATCTGAACATGCCGATAACATTAGAATGGCCAACAGCCATGAAAGTCCATTTTTCATAAAAGTAAAGTTTTTAAAATTCGGCTCCAAAATAGTAATTTATATTGACTTCATGAATGCCGAAATCCCAAACAAAATGTTTGAATTTGCATTCACAAAAAAATATTGCCTATTTTGCAAAAAAATAATGCATGGAGTGGATCTGGAAAATTCTTTCGATTGTATTTGCCTATTTACTTGGCAGCGTTCCCACCTCGGTATGGCTAGGAAAGTTTTTTTACGGGATTGATGTTCGCGATCACGGAAGCGGAAATGCCGGAGCAACTAATACCATTCGGGTTCTGGGAGCCAAAGCAGGATTAACCGTTTTTTTGGTTGATATGGCCAAGGGATACGCTTCTGTACGACTGCTATACCTAACCGATTTTTATATTCCTGAAACCGGCGATTTTGTAAATTTTCAGCTAGCACTTGGGTTAGCTGCAATGATTGGGCATATTTTCCCGGTTTATGCAAATTTCCGAGGAGGCAAGGGAGTTGCAACTTTAACTGGAATTGTGCTGGCACTTCATCCTATGGCAACACTGTTTACGTTGGGTGTATTTGCAATTGTACTTATTTTAACCCGCTACGTTTCGCTTAGCTCCATGATTGCCGCCTTTACATTTCCCATGACACTCGTGTTTTTCTTTTCAAATACAACACCCTCGCTTATCATTTTTTCGATGATAATTGCAATTCTACTTCTTTTTACCCACCAAAAAAATATTGAACGTTTGCTTAAAGGCGAAGAATCAAAATTTAAAATTAGAAAAAAGGGAACGCATAGCCCAGAGAAGAAAGAAGCTCCTTAAGAATTTTACTAAACATTATAGCCGTTCGGTTTCTTGTTCGCAAACGAACAAGGTTGTTTCATATTAATACAGTTTTTATTCTGTATAATTTACAATAACTAACTGTTATTCAAAAACTTTACAACTAAGGCATGTACTTTGAAATAACAAGGAAAAACTTTTTGTTATGATAAAGAACTACCTAAAAGTTGCACTGCGAAAACTTATTCGGGATAAATGGTTTAGCATTGTTAATATTGGAGGTTTAACCGTTGGACT
>CAZLXF010000309.1:0-2850 GCA_964563065.1 uncultured Rikenellaceae bacterium
GGTTGCTTGTGAAACAAGCTTATTTGCCTGCTCCTCTTTCTCTCGCATCTCATCCTGCTGAATTTTCCTTGTTATTGCTGCAAAAAGTTCAAAATACTTCGCCGATTCTGTCCGATTCCCTGTTTTATCAAAAATTTTTGTAAGTAGCGAGTAAGTATTTCTTAGCAGTTTGGGGTCGTTCAGCTCCTGCGCTTTAGTATTTACAACATCCAAATCGGCAATGGCCTCATTGTACCTACCAAGTTCAAACAGAACGTTTGCTTTATTAAGCAACGAGGAGGTAATATCGTACTTTCTTCCTAGCGCTTCGGCCAACCGAGAAGCCTCCTGAAAATGAGTTAATGCGCTGGGGTAGTCGGTTAAATCGGAATGAATTAATGCAATATTTGTGTTCAGCACATACTGGGCATTTAAATTTCCCAATTTATGGCTCAACGAAAGAGCCTTGCTGAAAAAATCGATGGCTTGCTGGGAGTAACCATAGGTCCAGTATGTATTTCCTACTTTATGGTAAAGCGCTGACGAAGAGTTTAAATCACCACTTATCTCGTCGGCTTCTGCTTGACGAATTTCTTGCTTAATCGACTCTAAAACGGTTTCAGGCATTTCCACTTTCTGAGCCCTCACTTCCGTAAAGCCAATAAAGAGTAGTGCTACAGTCAATAAAAAGTGTATCGTTTGAGATTGGTTCATTTAAAAATGCTAGTTTTCGTTGTTAAACTTAACAAGCTGCACAGGAATATCCGTTAAACGTGCAAAGCCCTCGCCTTCCTCAAGCATATCTTCATCGTCCTCCTCAAAGTACCAATATAGGTTAACCAAAAACCCTTTCTTTGCAATGCCCTCAAAAAGTGTGACTATTTCAAGAATTTTTTTGGTTGATGCTGAGTTCAGGTAAATAAGTTTGAACATAATGTTTGTAACCTGCTGGGGTTTTTCAACATATTCTTTCACAGCATCCTCAAGGGGTTGATAAAACTCTTTAATATGCTCGGGCAAACTTTTTCCATTTATTTCCAGCAAGCCTTTGCTAGGATCGAAACGAATTTGAGGAGACTCATCGGTTGCGGTAATTTCAAGTATATCCATATTCAACATTTTTTTGAAACCTTTCCCTTCGATTTCATGTAGTTAAACTCAAAAAACACTACCTAAGATACAAAATTTATAGCAAACAACGAATATATTTGATGAGAGTAAGATTTGGAGAAACAAAAAACGTAGGGTTTGTAAACAAAAACAAGAATGCCCAAAAAGTTCCTTAATGTCTGCTTTTTTCGTTTAGCGCTAAACGCATCACGTTCAGACATCTGAGTTTAATGGTAATTACCAACCTCAGAAGAAACTCTTTGGACATTCTTGTGGTTAGAAACCACAAGTTGCAAGTTGTTCTACTCCACCTTTAAAACGTCCTTAAAGGCCTGCTTGAATGTTTCTTTAGGAAGTGCACCCGTTGCCATTTGTGGCTTTTCGCCCATTGGAATAAAAAGTAACGATGGAATACTGCGAATTCCGAACATTCCGGCAAGTTCCTGTTCCTTTTCAGTATCAATTTTATAGATATTTAACTTTCCATCATACTCACTGGCAAGTTCATCGAGTATGGGAGCCACCATTTTACATGGCCCACACCAGTCAGCATAAAAATCTATAATTGCTGGCTTGTCGCCTTCAAATTTCCAATCTGTGTTCTTCTCAAAATCGAAAACCTTTTGCTTGAAGGTTTCCTTTGTTAAAAATTCTACCATAACATATTATTTAAGTGATTACTAAATTTCGTCTGTTTCCACAATTTTTGCTAAAATCTCGGAGTATTGAATTAACAAGTACTTCTTACCCTCAAACTCCGATTCTGTTCCACTAAATGCATTGTACAGCACACTATCGCCTACTGAAACTTCAGCATTATCGATACTACTCATAGCAACAACTTTTGCCACGTTTTGTTTATCCTTAGCAGTATCAGGGATAATTATTCCAGAAACCGTTTTAACCTCCTCGTTGCTTTCAGAAATATCGAGCAATACATTCTGATTTACGGGTTGTAACTCTTTCATAGTTTAAGTCCATTATTGTTAAAAATACAAAAAAATATTGTAACACAAAAAGTTAACCTCTAATTTGCAGTAGTTCGTTTATACGAGCTTGGTTAAATCCAACCACAATTTCACCGCCAATGTCGGTTTGTGGAACTCCACGCTGACCGCTTCTTCGAACCAGTTCCTCAGCTAAGTTCTGATCCTTAGACACATCGAGATCGGTGAACCGAATGCGATGTTTCCTTAAGTATGCTTTCAAAGTATTACACCACGAGCAGGTTGGGGTTGAATAAACAGTAACCTGCTTTTGAGGTTTCTCATTGTTCATTGTTTCGGCCATGTACAAGGCATTGTCGAGCAAAGCCTTATAGTACTTTTCGTCGTTGCAACCTTTAAAAACATTCTTGGCTTCACTAGCCACAAATTCAACCAACGTTGGTACCGAAGTTACCCCATAACGCTCATGAATATCGCGCGTGTTGGTTACATCGGCAAAGTAAACATCCACCCCCTTAACTTCGGTTGAAGCAACCGAAAGGTTACGATATGCACAATCGCTGCGCTCTGTTCCGCCCTTCATTAATAAAAGGTACGCGCGTTCTTTCCCCTTTATGGAGTTTTCCAGCTCCGAAAATGAATTTACTTCAACCATTTCTCTCTACTTTTTTGTTCTCAAATAATCTGCAGCGCTCAACGCTGCAATGGTTCCATCGGACACGGCAGTGGTAACCTGACGGTACTTTTTGTTTATACAGTCGCCAGCAGCAAAAACTCCAGGTATATCAGTTTTCATGTCGGCATCAACCAAAAT
>CAZLXF010000310.1:0-2845 GCA_964563065.1 uncultured Rikenellaceae bacterium
AGCTATTACGCGTAAAGTTCAGCAGGACGAAGCACGAAGGAAGGAGGCCGAAGCCCAAAAAATGGTTGAAACGGCCAAGACTAAAGTTGTTGAGGCTGAAGCGGAGAAGGAGGCAACAGAGCGTGAACTTTTTGTCAAAAAGCAAGAGCTAGTAGAAACAGAGCAGAACCTTGAGGCCATTGAGCAGGTTTCGAAGGAGCGCCAAATGCAAATCGATTTGCTTAATAAGGAGCAGGAGTTGAAGGATGCAGTTATTAAGAACCAACGAATGGTTCGTAATATTTTCATTGTAATAATTATTGCTGTTTTAGGAGTTGCCGTATCAATTTTCCATAGCTTAAACCAGAAGAAGAAGGCTAATGCTTTGCTCTCAAAGCAGAATAAGGAAATTGCTGCGCAGAAGGATTTAATTGATATGGTAAACAAGGATCTGGAGGTTGCCTTCAATAAAATTGAGAAACAGAATCGCGATATTACCAGCAGTATTAACTACGCCCAGCGTATTCAACAGGCAATGCTGCCCACCGAGGACAGTTTACAGGAGATTATTTCAGATTCGTTTATCATGCTGAAACCACGCGATATTGTTAGCGGCGATTTCTACTGGTTTATGGGATACGCTTCTCCAAACAGGCTCAAAAACGATCCGAGGAACAACTTCTTCAAGCTGCATGGCTGCTCCGATTCCGATAGCGGACTTCTTATTACAGCTGTAGATTGTACCGGACATGGTGTTCCGGGTGCTTTCATGAGCATGATTGGGTTTAACCTGCTCGACACCATTACACGTAGCGGAATTATTAGTCCAAATTTGGTAATGAACGATTTGCATCGTTATGTGCGTTACCTGTTAAAACAGCAAACAACCGATAACCAGGACGGCATGGATATGTCGTTCTGCCACATTACAAACAAAGGGAAAGTTGTTCAATTTGCCGGAGCAAAAAATCCGGTTTACTACATTACTAATGGCGAGCTGATGCATCTCAAAGGCGATTCCTTGCCAATTGGTGGAATGCAGAAGGAAGGTAAACGTGAGTTTACGCTGCATACAATTGAAGTGAACGAGCCAACAACTTTCTACATGTTTTCCGATGGATTTATCGATCAGTTTGGTGGGCTGCACGGGCAAAAGTTTACTTCACGACGGTTTAAGGAGCTGCTGCTTGAAATTCATTCTTTGCCCATGGCAAAGCAGAGGGAAATTTTAGATTTAAAAATTACCGAGTGGATGGGCGATAGGTTCCGTCAGATTGACGACATTCTGGTTATCGGTTTCAAACTCGGTGGGGATAATATTGACATATAATTGCACTGAAAACGCCACGTTAAACATATTAGGTATGAGGCACATCGTTTTAATCTTCTTTCTACTTGTTCCATTTGGAATTTCTGCTCAGGCACCAAAGCAGCACGAGCCTTCAATTTTTACAGATTCAACGGGGCAAGTATTTGTTCGTGCCGATCAGCCCGCATTTATGTTCATTTCTCCAGCCGAAAAACCCGGTGAGTTGGTTGCTGTTCCTAGCTCCGATAAGGATGCTAACCCCATGTACTGGGACGGAAACGGAGTGCACTACATTGCCCATCGCGATTTAAAACTTAACAAAACGATTCGTTTTAAGATTATGGCCGATGGCTTTCCTCCTTCAACAAAGTTGAAATTCGACTCGGGAGTAATTTTTAGTATCGATAGTACCTTCTATATTGAGAAGGATGCAACCTTTGAGGTTCATGCAACCGATAAAATGACGGGAGTAAAAGAAACCCTTGTTTCGCTAAATGGCTTGCCATACATTCCATTCAACGGAGCTGTTAGTTTCAACACAGCTGGCGAAAATGTTGTTAGGGTTTACTCGGTTGACAGGGTTGGGAACGTTGAGAATTCCAAAGAGTTTAAATTGATAGTATCAAACGATGCGGTTGTTCAAATGCAAAATATTTACTTCGATTTAAACAGTACAAAGCTTAAAAAGGAGTCGATTGTTGAGGTTGATAAGCTGGTGAAACTTCTGCGCGATTATCCAAATGTGAAAATGGAGTTGAGCGCCCATACCGACTCGCGAGGCGAGGCAAACTACAACATGCAACTCTCCGAGGCTCGTGCGCAAGCGGTTGTTGGTTATATCCTTAACAAAGGAATTCCTAAACATCGAATTTCTGCCAAAGGTTACGGCGACACAAAACCTGTTAACGAGTGTGCAAAGGACGTTGAATGCACCGAAGCACAGTACAAACTGAACCGTAGGGTTGAGTTCCGTATTTCAAAAATTAACGACTAGAAAAACTCAGTATTAATATGGCATTTCTACGAAAAGCAGCTGCATTTATTCTATTATTTAGCTTGTGCTCATTTTTAGTTAATGCACAGGATGTAAAGAGTTTTCATACCGATTCCACAGGAAAACTTTTTGTAAATCCCGGCACTCCGGTATTCATCTACATGTCAACAAAACCGGATGGGAGCGATGCGGTTCGGTTAAAAAGTATGAACGATGAAGGCAACCCAATGTACTGGGACGGCCACGGCCCACATTTCCTAACCCATTTAAACCTTTACCTAGGTCGTAAAATTCGCTTTGACCTTTTTGCCGATGGGCGTTCGCCCAAAACTTCCCCAAACTTCGACGCTAAAATGGGCGTTCAGAAGGGGAATACCATTTTTCTTTCGGGCTCCACAGTTATTGAACTTTCGGCGGTTGATGCACACTCTGGTTTAAGCAACGTTTTCTACTCTGTAAACAATTCCGAATACTTACCTTATGTTGATCCGCTGGTTTTTGATAAGGAAGGAGAATATACTTTAAAATTCTATGCGGTTGATAACGTGGGGAATAAGGAGGAT
>CAZLXF010000311.1:0-2833 GCA_964563065.1 uncultured Rikenellaceae bacterium
TACCTCCCCGATACATTCAGTTTGCCTGCATCAACAAGTAGATTTACAGTGTTACACCTTTGTTTGTTGAAGGAGGCTAAAAAAAAACAGTAGGAATAGCAGCAGAGCTGCGACAATATTTGTAAAAGGAAGTCAACGAAATCATATAAAGGTGCAGAGCACCGGTAATCTTTACTCAAGAAAGGAACTGTAAAAGAATTCTAGCTAAACATTCTGCTTAATATAAACATCCTGTTGTGGGAAAGGAATTTCAATGCCTTTCTCCTTAAACTTCTTGAATATTGCGTAGTAGAGTTCGCTCTTAAGTATTCGTGGGGTTGTGCTGTAATCGGTGGTAAAAACCCTTAACGTGAAGTTTAAGCTGCTATCAGCATATTCATCGAAAACCACGTCGGGCGATGGCTTTTTAAGAACTCCTGGATGCGCAAGCGCAATATCGAGCAGTATTTGTCGAACTACCTCAGGATCTTCTTTGTATGCCACTCCAACGGGAATATTGAATCGAACGTTAGCATCGTTGTAACTCCAGTTTATAACTGTATCGGAAATAAACTTTGAATTTGGTACAATTATGGCAATATTATCGTTGGTAATAATTGTTGTACTACGAGCCGAAATGTTCACTACGTTTCCAATTAAATTATCTAGTTCAGGAAGTTCAACCCGATCGCCAACTTTTATGGGACGTTCAAAAAGAATTATTATGCCGCTTATAAAATTATTGGTAATATTCTGTAGCCCAAATCCAATACCAACACCCAGTGCGCCAACCAGAACGGTTAAGGCGCTTAAGTCAATGCCGGTTGTTTGAAACACAATTATTAATCCTATAAAAACGAATACGTAACGAAAAATGGTCCCAATGGCGTGGGAAACTCCTTTGTCGGTTCCATACTTAGCTAGAAGTTTATCGATAACTAATCTGCGAATCAGTTTTGAGAGGAAAAATACCAGCCAGGTTCCAATTACAAGATAGATAATGTTCCCTATGGTTAATTTTGATGCTCCATGGGAGTACACAGTATAATTTATAAACTTTCGAATTGATTCGAAGATATCGTTTATTGATTCCATATGTTAATCCTTGGTTTTTCGAAAATAAAGGTAACGATTTTAACGTAAAGAGGGTGCAATTTCAACAGAAATTGCACCCTCTTGGATTAAACTTTACTTGTTACTAGTTTCTTGATTTAATTGGATAATCGGGACGTTTGTATTCAGCAGGAGGATTTTTTTCAAGTTCCTTCAGCGCAACCTCAATGGCTTTTTCTAGCTGTGGATCGTTACCTTTAATAACTTCCGAAGGAAGTTGCTCAACTTCAATATCGGGTTCAACTCCAACGTTCTCAATTATGAATCCGTCGTTGGTCCAAATGGCAACGTTTGGTGCCGTTATCCATCCACCGTCGAGGAGTTCGGGGAAACCTAAAACGCCAACTAGTCCGCCCCAGGTGCGTTTGCCAACCATTGTTCCAACTTTGAATTTTCGGAACATAAAGGGAAGCATATCGCCACCCGAACCGGCATTCTCGTCAATTATCATAACTTTTGGTCCTTGTATGGAGGCGCTTGGCGATTTCAAATCCATTCCATATCTGAAGTTCCAATGCGCTTGGTATGGGCGTGTAAGAATATCGATGTAGTAGTCGGCCAATGCTCCGCCACCGTTGTATCGCTCATCCACAATAATTGCCTTGCGGTTGGCTTGCGGAAAGAAGTAGCGCTTGAAGTACTGGTGACCCAATCCGGCCGTGTTGGGAACGTAAACGTAGGCAACTTGTCCGTTGGTTGCTTCGGTAACTTTTTTAAGGTTTCCTTCAACCCAATTGCGATTGCGAAGTGAGTATTCGCTGTCGATTGGAACTACCTTTACAACTCGCGAGCCTGTAATGTTCGGATTTGGACCAATGGTTAGCTCAACTATTTTTCCTGAAGTATTCTCAAAGAAGCTGAACAGGTTCTTGTCAGCCGTTACTTCCTTGCCGTTTACGGCAAGAATGTACTCACCTTCCTTGGCGTTAACTCCTGGTTCGGTTAGCGGCGAGCGCATTTCGGGGTTCCAGTTTAGTCCTCCGTAAATTTTCGTAATCTGGTATCTATTGTTCGAAATTTTGTAATCGGCGCCAAGCAATCCTCCCTTAATTCGTTCGGGATTATTCAACTCATCGCCTCCGCCGGTTCTGTGGTGTCCAACGGAAAGTTCGCTACACATCCACATTACAACGCGGTTTAAATCGCTGCGGCAGGAGAGGTGAGGTAAGAACTCCGAGTACTTTACTTTCATGGCATCCCACTTGGCACCATGCATATTCGGATCGTAGAAGTAATCGCGGTTTACTCGCCAAGCTTCATCGAAAATTTGTGCCCACTCAGCAACGGGGTCAATTTTTATTTTAACTGCGCCTATGTTTAGAGCACCTTTGCCTGGTTCGGGTTTTTCGCCAACATTTGCAATACCCCATCCGCTGTTGGAATTGTAAAGCATCTTTTTGCCATCGGCAGAAATGGTATAGCCCCACATTTCCATCACTTCACTATCCTTCTGTTTCTTAATGTCGTACTTATGCAAGTTTCCGGGTTTGCGCGAGTTGTATTCCCGTTCAATGTAAAGAATTTCGCCTTCTTTGGCTGCGCCAAGATTTGAGAAGTTGCCAGCTTTTACAGGAATATCAATAATCCTGTTCTCAATTCCTTCGAAGTCAATGGTTAAGGTTTTTACATCTGTCTTTTCGTCGGATTTGTCTTTCTTGTCTTTCTTCGATTTTCCATTGTCGGCATTTTCATCCTTTACTTCTTCTTTAACCTCCTCTTCGTCGCTTTCCTTGGCAAATGG
>CAZLXF010000312.1:0-2816 GCA_964563065.1 uncultured Rikenellaceae bacterium
GGCAAGCAACAGTAACAGTTTATCAGGTTGGGGGCGGTTTTACTAACTTGGCTTCACCAACATCGGGGGTTATGGTTGGTGTACTTTCAATTGCAAAAATTCCCTACAATAAATGGTTAAGGTGGTTTATGCCTTTGCTCTTGATTCTTATTGTTGTTGGTTTTTTGCTACTTATCCCAACTGTTTATATGCAGCTGAGCGGATTTTAGAGGGAGCATATTTAATTAATTTATTTTTGTTGAAATCCTTCCATACAAATGGAGGGATTTTTTTTATTCTTGTTTGCTTAAAATACTATCGGTTGTTTTTGAGGGAAAATCTAAAACCTAATATAATGAAAGTTTGTTAATCGTTGATTGATAGTTAAGAATAGGGTTTGATAAATGAAAAATGATATATGTCACCTAATCTTAATAAATATGGAAATATGAAAACTTTATATTTGGGTAACCTAACCAAATATAATAACTATGAAAAAGACAATTAACTTTATTGCTGCAATTGCGACACTGCTTTTTGTTTCTACAAGTTCTTTTGCCCAAGAAAATTCCGATGATTTGCTTGATATGTCGCTTGAAGATTTACTTAACGTTGACATAACAACAGCATCAAAAAGTTCGCAAAGTGTAAATCAGGCTCCTGCAACCATTTTTGTTATCACCGCTGATCAAATTAAATCCAAAGGTTACTTCAACTTGGAGGAGGCGCTGGAGGATATTCCCGGTATTGAAATTCAGCGCAAAGCAGTTACCGAAACATCAAATCACTATTCATTTAGGGGCATTTCAGGGAACGATAAGTTTGTTGTCCTGCTCGATGGTGTTCGGGTAAGTTCCATTGTGGGTACTCCGCACGCAATTTCAAATAATTACTCAATAGCTAACGCCAAACGTATTGAAGTTATTTTGGGTCCCGCTTCTGCGCTTTATGGTGCCGATGCATTCTCAGGAATTGTAAACATAATTACCCGTGAAGGAGGCGAAGATTTTACTGGACTTGAGGTTGCCACAAATTACGGATCGTTTAATACAGCAGAAAATAATATTAGCATCGGTGGTAAAACAGGAGAAATAAAGTTTAGCTTAAATGGGAAATATTACCATTCCGATGAACCAAACTTTGCTAAGGAATATCCAAATGAGTATTCCTGGTTTAATAATGAGTACCAGAACAACGGCCAGGTTCGGCTAGCGCCACAACCAATTCTTGAGGACATAATTGTAAACGCTCCCCTTGTTGAGTACCGAACCCCCACCGACGCATATTTCCTTCATGCCCGTTTCAACTTCAAGGATTTTGAGTTAGGCGTAATGAAAAACTTTGAGTCGCACAGTTCATCCGTTGGAGGCCGACCTGAGTACAATATCTACGATAAAGATGCTACTTACGACATAGGAATCACTTCTTTCTACTTAAAACACAGCTACATTACAGAAAGTAAGAAGTTTGGGGTTGAATCTACAATTTCGCACGGAATACATGAGCTTAAGCCGGAGTCGAAGTTTGTTAACACATTCACTTCCTATATGGATGGTTTTAAGTATGGGAAAGAGAGCATCACAAAGTTTGATGAACAGTTAACCTGGAACTTAAAAGAGAATATCTCGTTAATTGGTGGTTTTTCGTTTGAAGATATTAACGCACTTCCAAAAACTGGCGATCTTCCATTTATGTTTGATGTTAATATGGCTGCCGACTTGCAGGATATTTACTATTTGGGTACAAATATTGCCGACCAGTTCGGCAATGATTTAACGGTTTATCAGGATTTTTACTACCTGAATTACCAAAACTATGGAAGTTATCTTCAGTTTCAGGGATTATTTAGCGAGAAAGTTGGTATAACACTTGGCGGGAGGGTTGACTACAATACTAGGTACGGTTTAACTGTAAATCCAAGAGCAGGTGTGACTTTTATGCCAACCAAGAAGTTGAATTTCAAACTTCTTTACGGTCAGGCATACTTGGCTCCATCGCCATATACTGCTTACCAGCACTACGGAGCATTTCTTCCTACAACTGACGCTGGTGGTGTAAACGGTTTAACAGGACCATTCTGGCACTTGCCTAATCCAGATTTAGAGCCAGAAAAGCTTAACTCAATTGAATTAGGAACTGGATTTACCGCTTCCGAAAATTTAATCTTCTCGGCAAATGGTTACTATAATATGATCGATAACCTTATTGTTATTGATGGATTTGTTGGAGAATCTTTCCATGACATTCCCATCGATTTTGTTGAAAGACCCGTTAATAAAGGAAGTGCTACTACATTTGGGTTCACCGTAAGGGGTGATTATATGATAAACATAGGGAAATCAGTAATTAACACAAATTTATCCTACATCTATTCCGATGGCGATATTGATGGCCAAGCAATTCCTTATTCTGCAAAAAATACAGTAAAAGCAGAGTTGGCGTGGAAACTTAATAACTTCAACGTATCTGCCAGAATTATTAACAGATCAAAATCGTTACATGGGCTACTAAACGATGCTAACGGAAATCCGCTTGAAGTTGATGGTTTTACATTGCTAAACCTTACTGCCACGTACCGGTTAATTAATAAGGATAAGTTTAAAGGCTCTGTTTTGGTGAAAGTAATTAACCTAACTAACGCAAAATATTACAATCCAACTTTGGGCGCTGGAGAACTATTTACAGGATCGCCACAGGATCCAATTAGGATTAACGTTGGAGTTAGGATAGATATCTAGGGGTTTAATAGAACTTTTTAAAGGGTGATAATGAATTAATTGTCACCCTTTTCTCTTTTCTTCCAGCAATCTTGTTAATTCCAGCATCTCGTCGCGGTA
>CAZLXF010000313.1:0-2804 GCA_964563065.1 uncultured Rikenellaceae bacterium
AAATGAAAAAAATTGGAACAATTGGATTAGGATTACTTATAATTATTAGTCTTATTCAGTGCAAGACAGTGCAGGTAAAAGAGGTAAAACCACAATTTGATGCTTACTTTGAACAGCAGGAAGAAACTTTAAGTGAAGGCGATAAGCCCGGGTACTCTATTATAATTACAAAGAAGGATTCTGTAATATATGAAAGGAATTTCGGTTTTGCCGATTTAGACAAAAAAACGCCAATAACGGAAACTACAATTTTTGACATCGCCTCTGCAAGTAAACAATTTACAGGAATGGCAATCGCTCTTTTGGAAGAACAAGGTAAAATAAATGTTAATGATAAAATCATTAAATATCTAACTGATTTACCTGAGACTATGAACGATATTACAGTAAATCAACTTGTTCATCATACATCAGGCATTAGAGACTGGCCAACTCTATTTGCGTTGAAAGGCTGGCAGCCTGAAAAGCCACTGTCGTTGGATGATATTTATGAAATCATAAAAAAACAAGAGAGTTTAAATTTTACACCTGGCACTGAATTTTCTTATAGTAACTCAAATTACAATCTTTTGGCAAAGATAGTTGAAGCAGTTACAGATACATCTTTTGAAAGTTGGGTAAATGATAACATATTTGTTCCTTTACTAATGGAGAATACTTTCTTTGTTAAAAACAGCAACTCAGAAGAAAACATTGTAGCAAATTCGTATTATTTTGATGGAAACGAATACATCCCTTTTGCTAATAATCTCAATGCCTATGGTTCTAGTTCGATAATGAGCAATACTTCCGATATGTTAAAATGGATGACAAATTTTAATAATAAGATAATAGGTGGTAATGTTGCTTTTAATAAAATAACCCAAAAAGGTAATTTAAGCAATAGCGAAACCATAGATTATGGTTATGGATTATATATAACTGAATTAAAAGGTAAGAAAGCTTATTATCATGATGGTGCATGGGGCGGTTACCGCTCAGGAATAGTTTTTTTTCCTGAAGAAAGTGTTGGTATTGTTTTTTTAAGTAATAATGGAACACTTAACCCAAAAAAAATAATAATTGACATTACAGAAATCTTATTTGGCGATAGGACAGAGAATAAAACAAAAGAAAGAGTGTCAACCGAGCAAAAAATAAATGATGAATTTTTCTCTTTGTGTGCTGGTAAATACCAACAGGTTGATGATAAAAATTGCTATCTAATATTTTTCAAAGAAGGTGATGAGTATTTTTTGAATATGTATAATAACAACTATAAGTTATATGCCAAATCAGATTCAGTATATTTTGTAAAGGAAGCAAAAGCTGAATTTGTATTTCATTTAAGAAATGGAAAAGTAAATAGCCATACGCTTGAACAAAACGGAAATAGTTATGTGGCATTAAGAGTTGAGGAAGATAAAAAAGAAGTAAATATAAATTACGACAAGTTAACTGGGGCTTTCTACTCAAGTGAACTTGATGTAAATTACGAAGTTAGATTTGAAAATGAGAAGTTAAAAATTCATTGTACAGTATTCACAGAAGATATAATTCTTGAACACTCAAAAGACCTGACATTTAAAAGCAATTCAGGTTTAATACAATCAATTTCATTTTTAGAAAAATACGGAGAAATTACAAGCCTTGAAATAAATAATCCAAGAGCAAAGAATCTAATATTTGAAAAGAGAAATTAATGATAATGAAAGAATTGCCAGCATACAACATGCGGTATATTTTATTGCCGAGATAGTGTTAAAATCAACGGCAGTGGCTCGCTTCAAACTTCATCGTGGCTTGACAGTGACGTGCTCCGAAATCGGCAACAAAAACATACCGCTATCCGTTATAGCCAATGGTAGGACGACCGAACCATCTTTTAAAAACGAACAGAAAATGACCAAAATAATAGGACTTATACTAATAACATTTCTTTTCACGACCTGCGTTACTTTCGGACAAGGTGGAAAGTCATCAAAACTCTCTGTGGACACCTTAAATATGACTTTTAAAGACACTGTTTTTAACTTTGCTTTTGACTCAATTTCTCATAATCTTGGCGAAATAGTTCCGACAAATGAAAATAATCGGTTAGTTAAATACTTTAAATATATTGGGGCAGAGCCAATTGTTATTACTAGGGCTTGGACTGGCGACCCACATTTTATTTGTGAATATCCACGAGAGCCATTGATTCCTAATAAAATTTATTCGTTTACCATTTGCTTTTGGCATCAAGACAGACAAGGTAAAATGACAAAAGTGATGGGCTTTGACTTATCTGATGGTAACCGAATTTCATTTAAGTTTACTGGGACATATCTGCCAATAACAAAAAAAGACGAATAGCAAAATGACAAGAACCACTGGCTATAACAGCACATTTGCAATAGGCGGGGTTTCGTGCTCCGCAGACAGTTTAGTGGTAGCCGAAAGTTTTGTGCTCCGCATAAACATTTGTGGTAAAAATCCCGCCCATCGCAAATCTGCAAACCGATGATATACAATACGCTACGCTTGACGGTGTCTTCGTGCTTCGCACTCCCGACCCCTATTGTATATCATCGGCTTCGGGAATAATCGGGCTAAAAAATTGTATGTATTATAAAATTTATTTATATCTTTACGCTTGCGTACGGTTATCATCACGAGGATTAATTCAATACAGCCCGATTAGGATTCAGCACAGCCCTTTACTGTCTTGCTTCGCAATCCATCGGTCTGTACTGAACCAATCCCGAAGCCGATGATATACAATACGCTTCGCTTGACGGTGTCTTCGTGCTTCGCACTCCCGACCCCTATTGTATATCATCGGC
>CAZLXF010000314.1:0-2803 GCA_964563065.1 uncultured Rikenellaceae bacterium
TTAAAAAAGCCTACCATGAAACGCAATGCACTACTTAAATACTTAATCGGAATTGCAGTAATCCTAATTGTTCTGGCTATTGTGGGCAAAAAGGCGGGTTGGTTTGGAAAGCCCGAAACCATTGAAGTGTCGGTTGAAAAACCCCAATTCCGAACAATTACCGAAAGTATCTCGGCAAACGGAAAAATACAACCCGTGGTTGAGGTAAAAATTAGTCCCGAGGTTTCCGGCGAAATTATTGAACTTACAGTAAAGGAAGGCGATACTGCACAGAAAGGGCAGCTGCTTTGCCGCATAAAACCCGACACCTACATCTCAATAAAAGAGCGTACCATTGCCTCGGTAAATTCTGCTAAAGCCCGGTTAACCCAAACTCAGGCTCAACTTCAGCAAAGCGAATTGTCGTTTAACCGTAGCAAGCAGCTTTTCGAGCAGAAAGCAATTTCCGAATCGGAATTTGAAAATGCTAAAACCAATTTTCAAGTGGCAAAAGCCGACGTTCAGGCGGCAATTTTTAATGTTGAAAGCGCTGAGGCCTCGTTGAAGGAGGCAGAGGAGAGTTTACGAAAAACAACCATTTACTCTCCGGTAAGCGGAACTGTTTCGAAGTTGAACGTAGAGTTGGGCGAACGCGTAGTGGGAACTGCACAAATGGCCGGAACCGAAATTCTTCGCATTGCCAACCTCTCAAACATGGAGGCTCGTGTTAATGTAAACGAGAACGACATAGTTCGTGTAAAGTTGAACGACACAGCATTAATAGATATTGATGCATATACCGAAGAAAAATTTAAGGGCATTGTAACTCAAATAGCCAACTCCGCAAGTGTTACTGGCGGAACAACCGATCAGGTTACAACCTTCGAAGTGCGAATTCTAATTCTGGAAGATTCCTACAAACATTTGGTTACAGCTAAAAAACCAAACCCTTTTCGTCCAGGAATGTCTACAACGGTCGATATTCAAACCACCACTAGAAGCAATGTATTAACCATTCCTATTCAGGCCGTTACAACACGCTCCGACTCAATTTCAATTGGTGCAAAAGGGTTTACAGAGGTTACCGAGAATGAGCCCGAGGTTGTAAAACCAAAAGCAGAGCTGAAGGAGGTTGTTTTTGTTACCGCTGGCGATACCGCAAAAATGGTTACCGTAAAAACAGGAATTCAGGATAACCGATTTATTGAAGTTACGGAAGGGTTAACAGGCGATGAAGAAGTTGTGGTTGCTCCTTTTAGTGCCATTTCTCGTAAGCTTTCCGATAAGAAGTTGGTTACTAAGGTAGACCAGGATCAACTTTTTAAACCTAAAAAGAAATAATGGATTACTTGCTGTGCGTTGAATCGGGAACTTCAACCTGTTCCGTTGCTCTTTCGAGCGGACTCGAAGTTTTAAATGTAGTTGAGGTTCACGATCAGGGGAATAACCATGCAAAAACGCTAACTGTTTTTGTTCAAAAAGTATTGCAGGATAGTGGCTTAACTGCCAACGATTTAAGTGCAGTTGTGGTTAGCAAAGGTCCGGGCTCCTACACGGGTTTGCGTATAGGAGTTTCGGTAGCGAAAGGTATTTGCTATGCAGCAAGTAAACCGCTAATTGCTATTGGTAGTTTAGAATCCATGACTTACGGAGCAATGGAATGGGTGAAGGAGAATCCAAATTTTGCAACGCCCAAAATATTTTGTCCAATGATTGATGCGCGCAGGTTAGAGGTTTACACTCAGCTATTCGATAGCAACGTGAATAGCCTTTCACCTATTGAGGCGAAGATTCTTGACGAAAATAGTTTCTCTGATATTTTAGACAACAAACGTATTGTGTTTTTTGGGAATGGTTCGGCTAAAGCAAAGCCCATTATTACACACACAAATGCATTATTTATTGATAATTTTTCCCCATCGGCACGATTTATGATACCCTTAGCCGTTGAGCGACTAAAAGAGAAAAAGTATGAAGATACTGCCTATTTCGAGCCTCTTTACCTTAAGGAGTTCGTTGCAATTAAATCAACCAAAAATATTTTTGGTTGATAGCAGCACGAAATTCCATAGCAGCTTTTTTCTCAACGTCCTTCTATCGCTCGTAATACTTTTTTTTGTTGATGTTAATTCCGTTTATTCGCAGCAGAAAAAGGCTTTTCAAGCCGGTGAAAAATTGAAATATTCAGTTCACTACGGCTTTATCCGTGGCGGTGAGGCGGTAATGGAAGTTCGCAACGGAACCTACAACAACAAGCAGGTAAACCACCTGTATTTAAACGGAAAAACAGTTGGCATGGCCAACGTGCTCTACAAGGTCGACGACACATACCAAAGCTTTACCGACACCCAAACCGATTTACCCTATAAAGCCATTCGTGATATTAAGGAAGGAAGTTACAAGCACTACAGCGAGCAGGTTTTTGACCACTGGACTCGTGACGATTCAACCATTGTACATAGCACAAAAGTTGGAGAAGTTCTTTCACCAAAGAATAGCAACGACATACTCTCCGCTTTCTACTACATGCGCAATCACCTTATGTGGAAACCGCTTAAGGTGGGCGATACTCTGGCAGTTGAAACCTACTTCACCGATGAAATTTATACCCTAATGGCTCGCTTTCAAGGGTACGAAACCATTAAAACCGATTTGGGAAAGGTTAACTGCATGAGGTTTTTACCCATTGTTATAACCGGTAGAGTTTTTAAATCGCAGGACGACATGACCGTTTGGTTCTCAAACGACAGTAACTTCATTCCCGTACGTATTAAGTTCGACATTTTTGTCGGTTCGGTTTACTGCGACCTTATTGAATACCAAG
>CAZLXF010000315.1:0-2764 GCA_964563065.1 uncultured Rikenellaceae bacterium
GGTTCCCCACTTAAACTCTTTGCCCAACCCAAAACCGCCAACCAAGCCAAAGTCGAACCGTTCATCGTAAAGAATGTTGATTTTGTAAGGTTTCATGTCGAATTCACCGGTTGTGTTTAATCCCTCTTCAGCCCAAAGTAAATAGGCTCCGTAGCAACCAGCATTTAGGTGAATAAAGTATCCTTTGTACATAAATCGCCCTTGCATGAACATAGGCAACTCGATGTAATGGTTCATGTGCATAAAAATTTCCCACTCGCCGTAGGGTTGCCTGTAACCACGCTCAACGTAGTTGAGTTCAGCCTGAAAACCAACATAATCATTATCGAAGTGCTTCACAGTAATTCCATAATCACCACCCATTCGGTAAACCATCTTGGTATCCTGCCAGGGTTTAAAGTTTATTATGGACATATTGTACCCCGACCGCACGCCTATGTAGGTTTGACCAAAACCAAACGTTGCAAGCAAATTGAAAAGTAAAGTTATTACAATTAACTTCTTCATTACCTGTGTCTTATTCAATTACTTCTTTAGTTTCTCCTCAACCGATGAAACCTTACTCCAAATTCGTCCCAATTCACCCTTTTTAATGTCGAAATTTACCGACAGGTAAACTCGTTCGCAGTCGGGTTCAAGCACTTTGCTTGATTCGCTTAAAATTTGTAAAGCTTCGTCGAGCGTATTTGTTTCAACCTGGGTTCCCATTGAAGTGAGTTGATACTCAAAGCCTGCTGAACGAACAACCTCAATAATCCTAGCAACGTAAGGGCTAACGCTTGTTCCCTTGTCGGTTGGAAATATTGCAAAGTTCATTAGTACCGACATCACTCCTGGTTTTCAATGTTAAACGTATACTCTAAATCGTACTCCCAAAATGCTCTAACAGTTGATATATTGGGGATACCATTTTCTTCGAAAATAAGAACAATTTCGGGCTGAATTCCCTTCTTATACCAACCCGTGTCCCAAACTCCGTTCTTGTTAGAATCGATAATGAAACGGAAGTAGTACTTTCCGGGTGTTACGTAATCGAAACTTACAATGCCATCGGTTCCAACAATTTTTCTCTCAACAAAATTTCCTTTCTCGGTTAAAAGTTCAACAATTACGTTGGGAACAACGTTGGTAAGGTTAATATTTAATATTCCGAATTGTTCCGGATCGGCTCCCGTAAAATATAATACCAGCGTATCGTTTGGAAGTCCATCAAGGTTTGTAAAAGCGCCTGGCATTGCTGTAAATCTGTAACTTACGTTACTACTCCATGGATATTGCGCATAAACTACTCGTGGGTTAAGGCTATCGGTTACAAACTCACAGCTGTCAATGTATGTAGAATCAATTAGGTTTTGAAAAGAAACAAGCGTTGAATCGAAACTCTTTAATGGCATGTTGAAAGCAATACGCAACTTATCGGTTGGTTTTGGTGTGTTTCCTTTTGGAAACGAAAGTTTAACCGGCATGGTTGGTGTTTCGCTTTCTTCCTCAGCCTTCTCTTGCTGTCGGCGTCGTGCAATTGATACAACTGGCTCCCTGTAAATAAACTTAAGGGTATCAACAGTTTCCACTAAATTCTCAAGAGAGTCGGTTTTACCGTAGGTAATTTCAACGTTCAATGTATCGAGCCCGCTAAGGTAGCTGCTTTTAATCCAACACGTTAACGTGTCGCCCTTGGCGCTTTTTTCTTCTATGTACCAGTTTTCATCAACCTGAAAATCAGATAGAGGTTTTAACACTAATCTTCCCTCAGGTTTTCGGGTAAAACCAAGCTGTATTTTTCTTCGCTCCTTTCTAGAAAAATCGGTTAACGATTGAACCCGGTTTTCCTCCATAAAAAGTCGCAAAGTGTATTCTTTGGCTTTTTTTAATTGAGCTGTGTCTATCTTTAGTGCTGTATTTTGAACCGAAGAATCGGTTGCTTCAAAAAGTTCACTTCGTGTTTTCAGCATATCTCGGGTAACCGGTTGCTTCTTGTAAGCAATTGCTTCGCTCTGCTGATCGAAAATATAGTTCGAGTTCATGTCGACCAGCGCAAAAATTTTATAGTCGTTTTCTTTAAGGTTGCTAAAAGTAAAATTGCCTTCCTTGTTGGTTTTGGAAACGTAGCGTGGACGAGTAGTAAGTGGCAACGAATCCTCCATGCTATTGTATATCATTACTGTTACGCCTTCCTGAGGTTCGTGTGTGTAGGCGTCAACTATTTTACCTGAAAAGGTAAGCGAATCGATGGTGTTGCCGGTAGAAAATGCAAATTCGAAGTTGGGAATTTTGTTCCCTTCGTTATTATCGGCAATGGCATCGGAGAAGTAAAGAGTGTAGGTTGTATTTTCTAGAAATGGCTCCTCAAAACTTAGCTCCAAACTTTTTCCCTTCTGGGTAACTTTCGGTGGCTTCTCCTGCGGTGGCGAAACGATAAGCTTCTGATTTATCTCCGGAATTTTAATGTACTCATCGAAGGTTAAAACCACTTTCTTCCCCGAAAAATTCACCGAATTGGGAAGCGGAGTACTTTTTATCATTTCTGGCGGCGTTTCGTCCTTGGGACCACCCTGTGGAGCCACAATTTTTGCGCACTGAGTAAAAAAGAACAGTGTAAGAAGAACTAAACCTAAAAGTTTAATTCCTCTTAAAACCGTTTTATTAATAACTATTTCAAATTTTTTCTGCTCCATACTTTTTGAAACCTACACAACACGATTTTATTGTACTACTTTACTTCTGAACCATTGGCAACGCTTTCGTTTGGCTGAACAAAACGAAG
>CAZLXF010000316.1:0-2764 GCA_964563065.1 uncultured Rikenellaceae bacterium
TCTTTTCGGGTTTTGGACTAGGAACCATTCTAACGCCAGTTTTTATGATTTTCTTCCCGGTTGACCTAGCCATTGCGCTTACAGGAATAGTTCACTTCTTCAACAACATTTTCAAAATTATTCTGGTTGGGAAAAATGCCGACAAAACCGTTTTGCTTCGCTTCGGCATTCCAGCTGTAATTGCATCGTTTATTGGTGCTTGGCTTCTACTCCACATCCCCGATAGCGAGCCACTTTTTACCTACTCCATGTTTCACAAAACCTTCGAAATTTTTCCAGTGAAGCTGATAATTTCGGTTCTACTAATCATATTCGCTTCAATGGACTTAATACCATACTTCAGTAAACTTCAGTTTGGGAAAGAAAAACTTCCGTTAGGAGGAGCGTTAAGCGGGTTTTTTGGTGGACTATCGGGAAATCAGGGCGCTTTGCGAAGCGCATTTCTAATAAAAGCGGGACTTACCAAGGAAGCATTTATTGGAACCGCAGTGGTTGTTTCAACTTTTGTTGACTTCACCCGCCTCAGCGTTTACGCTACACGTTTCGTAAAATCGGGATTAACGGACAATATTGCGCTGGTGATTTATGCTACGTTGGCAGCAATTGCTGGGGCGTACTTTGGTAATAAATTGCTTAAAAAAGTTACAATTAAGTACATCCAAATACTAATTGCAATAATGCTAATAGTAATTTCGTTGGCTTTGGGGCTGGGTTTTATATAGTTATTTCACCATTAACTAAACTATAATTTTTATGCAGAAAATTTTAATTATTATTAACGATGCGCCATACGGAACAGAGAAAGCCTATAACGCCTTACGCATGGCAATGACTTTGCAAAAGGAACACGGTGAAAATGTGGCAGTAAAAATATTTCTACTTGCCGATGCCGTACTTTGTGGGCTACCAAACCAGAACACTCCTGCAGGCTACTACAATATTGAGCGAATGCTCAAATCGGTAATTAGCAAAGGAGGCGAAGTGAAAAGTTGCGGGGGTTGCTCCGAGGCTCGCGGTATTGCCAACGTTGAGTTTATTGAAGGCGTGAAGCTAAGCAACATGAAAGAATTTGCACAGTGGACAGTTGAGTGCGATAAGGTTTTAACGTTCTGATTACGTACACTTAAACTTTACTAGTTTTTTTACTTTCCTGTTAGGATTTCTGGTAAACTTTCTATTTTAGTACGTTTCTCTATGGTACCATCTTCGGTGTATATCCAAGCAGGACCATACTGCATTCCTCCCCGAAAAAATATTCTGGAAGCAGCATTTCCATTGGCATAGAAAACAGTCCAAAAACCTTCAAATTTTCCATTTAAATAGGTTCCTGAAAGAACCAAATTCTCGTTCTCGTTGAAATATTTCCACCGCCCTGATGGCTCACCATTAAAGTAATTCCCAATTTGCTTGTACTTTCCGTTTGGATGAAACACAACCCAAGAACCGTGAAATTTTCCATCGAGGAATTCTCCTTTGCTATTCACTTTCCCATCGGGATAGAAACTTGTCCAAACTCCGTTTCGCTGGTCATTTAGATACTGTCCTTTCTCAGCAACTTGTCCCGAAAGGTAATACTCAACATATTCTCCCTCCAAACTACCATTGCTATAGTTCGAAATATTCATCAACTCACCTGAATTGTAATAGCCCTTAACCAGTCCGCTCATCAATCCGTTAATGTAGTTTGATTCACGCTTAATTGTTCCGTTATCGTAGTAGGTGTATACAAGTCCTTCAAAATTTCCATTAACCTTTTTTCCTCTATATTCTATACTACCATTTTTATGATACGACTCCCACAATCCGTTAATAGTATCGTTAACATAGGTTGCCTCAAGAAGTTTTATTCCTTCATCAGAAAAAACTTTCGACAAACCATTAAGCATACCATTTTTATAGCTGCTTTCAGAATCGATTCCTCCGTTTGGATGATAGGTTGTAAGCACTCCCTCTAGTAAATTATTCTTGTAGTTACCAGTTTGATATAACGAACCTCCCTCGTTCCATATGGTGAATGGCCCAAGTTTTTTTCCATGCCTGTAGTTAAACAAACTCTTTCTGGCACCAGACCTGTAGTAGTTTATCCAAATGCTATCGGGTTGATTGTCGACAAAAAAACCCTCCTGCATAACTTTGCCTTCCGGAAAGTAAAATGAGTATGCACCTTGTTTTATGGAATCGTTAGTAAAAATTTTTACTTGATACTTTTCCATCAATGTGCTATCGGGGTAGTATTTTTCAACAAATACAATGGTTTGAGCCCAAAGGTTGGACTCAAAAATTACAAAAAATGAGAAGAATAGAAAAATTAGCCTAAACCTTGGCATCAGAAAAATATAATTTACAAACACTAATTTTCAGCAGAAACTTACTAATTCACATCAACTATAAGCTGTGCCCCTTCGAGGGCATATCTTGGACCATAATCAACAATTACAGCAATTGCGTACTTTCCAGGCGCCAATTCGCCTTTGGGAAGTTTAACCTCAACGGTTCGGGTCATTTTGGGGTAGGTTTCAATTTCAAATGAAGGGAATTGCTTCTCCTCGGCAGTTTGAATATTCGATGCTATAAGATGAACCTTACAAACGGTAACCTTATCGCCCAAATTATCGATAGTAGCATTAAAAATTCTATCAGTGTCTTCACTCCCAGTTACTTCGGTAAGATTAGTTACTTTTATGGAGTGGTTAGAGTTTGAACCGGGTGACTGGTATACCATTACTCCAATTCTTCCGCTTACAGTTACACCTGCTCCAAGGCC
>CAZLXF010000317.1:0-2749 GCA_964563065.1 uncultured Rikenellaceae bacterium
CTACGGAACTCATCGGACGACCACTTTTCCAGCGCCTCCAACTTTTCCGGATCAATCCGTAGCACAAATGATTTCTTCTTAGTCATAACAAAATTCTTAAGTTCACAATCATTGAATTTTTCAAATTCAAAATGATAATTGTTACTACCAATTTTTACTAAGCATGTTTTTCATAGTAGAAATTAAATCCTTAAAATCCTTATAGGTTTCATTAAACTTTTCAGGATTTATCCACTCCTTTTGCTCCACCCCAACTACAACATTATTCTTGAATGTATCTATTTCAGGAAGGTAATTCGTACCCATAACAATTTTCACTGGTGAGTATTTCTCCCACAAATTCAAATACCTTTCAACAACCTGAGGCTTCATAACACGAAGTGTATTTTCAACATCATTTGTAGTTATTCTAAGGTTTCTATCAATATATGAATCGCCCGTAACTACCCTCTTTTCACATACCAAAAAATCAAACCAAAAATGCTTCGAAATTGTTGCCTCAAATTTATCGATCCTAATTGGCAGTGTTGTGTAAACACCAGAGAATGTTGAACTCACATAAGCTTTTGCAGCATACGAATCGGAAGCAAAAAATACAAAATCACCATCCTGCATGCAGCACACTTTGGAATTAAGTATTCTATCGCTTGGTACTATCAAATTGCGACTACTATACTCATCAAAATACTTAAACCCATTGTGTTGAGCAATTCTTTTATAGTCTTCGAAAATTTGCATTCGAGTTTTATAAATAATTATTGGTGGAGAGTTCCTGTATTAATTACCGGGCTTGCCGATTCATCGGAACAAAGAACAACCATAAGGTTGCTTACCATTGCGGCTCTTTTATCCTCATCTAAATCAATAATTCCCTTTTCAGAAAGTTGATTTAGCGCAAGCTGCACCATGCTTACAGCCCCCTCAACTATCTTTTCGCGAGCTGCAACAACAGCCGTGGCTTGCTGCCGGCGAAGCATTGCACCAGCAATTTCTGATGCGTAGGCAATGTAGTTAATCCTCGCCTCAATAACCTGAATACCAGCAATGCTTAACCTTTCCCGAAGTTCCTCCTCAAGTTTGGCATTCACCTCCTCACCGCTAGCCCTAAGCGTAATATCCTCGCTTTCGTTGTCGAAATTATCATATGGATACATTCCAGCCATTTTCCGTAAAGCCGCATCGCTCTGCACAACCACGAAACGTTCGTAAGCATCAACTTCAAAGGCTGCTTTAAAGGTTTCCTCAACTCTCCAAACCAACACCAACCCAATCATAATTGGGTTGCCTACCTTATCGTTCACCTTAATTGGTTCTCCATCAAAATTTCTAGCTCTCAACGAAATACGCTTTTTTACCATAAAAGGGTTAGTCCAAAAAAAGCCGTTTGTTTTGATACTACCACAGTACTTTCCAAAAAGAATTAGAACTACAGATTCGTTTGGATTTACCACAACGAAACCTGGAGTCATAATAATGGTGAGTGCCATTATACCAATGAGCCAAAGTTGCTCATACAAGGCTGCTCCAAGAATTGCTACAACCAGTACAATAACAAATACTAGGAGCATCATGAAGCCATTCAAGGGTTTAGTGTTCTTTTCCATTGTTTTATAGTTTGATATTATTTTGATATCACAAATATATCATTTTAAATATGCAAAAAGCAAAAAAAATCGGAAATATTTTTCCGATTTTTTAATTTTTTAATTTTTAATACACAAAACTACCTGACTGCCTGCAAAATACGCTCAACGAGTTTATCGCTAATTTGTGGAAGTTTTTCCTCGTATTTTCTAAAGGCTTCTTCAAACCAGCTACTTGCATCAAAAATCAGATCCAGAGGGAATGTCTGCATAGAGGATCTGTTGAAGTAATTTTGGTAAGTAAGAATAATGTGAGTAGAAGTTTTCTTCATAGGCGGATAGACTTATCGTTAAAGGTTAAAGGTTAAAGGTTAAAGGTTAAAGAAAAAATACTTGAACCATTAACAGATTAACGATAAGCCTATCCAATAAATTGTATAAACTTTAAAAAAAGTTAAAATGTTAGCGTTAAATTGCGTTCGCTTATCATTTTACGCATGTTAATAAGCGCATACCGCATTCTGCCAAGGGCAGTATTTATGCTAACATTGGTTTGCTCGGCTATTTCTTTAAAGCTTAACCCAGCGTAATGCCTAAGCAGCACAACCTCCTTCTGATCGTCGGGTAAAAGATCAACCAAATCTCTCACCTCGCTCATTACCTGATCATAAACCAGGCTATCCTCAATGTTTTTATCCGAAAATTTTGACGAATTGAAAATATCCATCGGACAGCTATCGTTGGATAGGGTGTTGTTTTGACGTTCACGCCTGAAATGATCGATAATAAGGTTATGCGAAATACGCATTACCCACGAAACGAAACGTCCATTATCAGTGTAACGTCCTTCTTTAAGCGATTTAATCACCCGCATAAAAGTATCCTGAAAGATATCTTCTGCAATGGTTTGGTTTTTTACTAAAAGTAAAATATACCCGTAAACTCGCTTGTGATGACGACGGATTAAGACTTCAATTGCCTTTTGACTACCTGAAACAAACTCATTAACGAGTTCGTTATCAGTTGGAATATAAGTTTCCAAAACTACCTCCTTTTTTAGATGATTAGATAGGTAGAACTAGTCGATAGGCAATCCTCCGTTTGTTAGTTAAGGTTAGTTAAAACAAATATACATTTATCATGCCAAGTAAGCAATTTTTTTTCAT
>CAZLXF010000318.1:0-2747 GCA_964563065.1 uncultured Rikenellaceae bacterium
TTTCTTTTCCTTTGAGATGATTGCTTCCTCGGGCGAAGCATTATTTTCATCCTCAATTTCCAGCCGTTCCTGCTTGTTATTATTTCCGGTAAAGAAACCTTCGATACTATAGAGTAGGCTGCTGCGTTTTTGCTTTCTTACAAAGTTGAGCGATTTGTTTACCGCAATGCGGTAAAGCCAAGTGGATAGTTTTGATTCACTTCGAAAACTTTGTAGCGATTGGTAAACCTCAATAAATACCTCCTGCGCCAGATCCTCCGCATCGGGGTACGATGATACGAACCCACGACAAGTTTTCACAACCAGCGGTTGATACTTGTCAACCAGCTCAACGAATGCTTTCTGGCTATTGTTTTCGAGAATTTCTTTAACAAGGTGTTGGTCTGTCATTGCAAGTAGTAAATCGTTTCAACTTTACCCATTTGACACTTGCAATTTAAAAAACTTGCGGTTGATGATAATCTTTTTGAACTATTTATTTATTTCATTAATTATTTCTAAAGAGGTAAAAAGGATTAAATTTGTGTAAATATTTTGAAGATATGAGTATAAGGGTAAAAATACTTTTAGGCTTTCTAATTTTAACATCCATGCTTTTTATATCTGGAGCCTTGCTTATTTTCGAGCTAACCCGGCAAGGGAAAGCCGTAAAGTTGCTAATATCAGATAGCTACCAGAGTATCGATTATTCTAAACAAATGCTCGATGCAATTGAGCGACAAAAGAATAATCTTTTATATCATATTGCAACGAAAGATTCATTGATAAACAAAGAGCTTGAAGAAGCCGTAAATCAGTTTAACATTAATTTATACAATGCTGGCTTAAACCTAACGCATAAAGAAGAAAGGCTTATTGTTGATTCCATATCACACTACTACAAAATTTACAGGCAGCGTTCTTCCAAAGCAATGATTAGCAATTCCTTTACTTTAACCAATTACCTTGATTCAGTTCAACAAGTTGAAATCAGAACAACAAAATTAATTAAGAAGTTGATGATTTTAAACCAAGAGGAGTTGTATAAGTCTGCTGCGTTTCATGAGGCTAGCGCACAGCGAGCAATTACACCAGGGTTAATTGTTATTATTACAGGCATTCTATTCACACTCATTTTTACATATTTGGTAAACCACTACTTTGTGTCGCCCATTATTAGAATTACAAAAGCAGTGAACGAGTACGTGAAGTACAAAAAAACATTCGACATTCCCCTAGAAACCAAGGACGAATTGTACAATTTGAAAGAATCAATTAGTAATCTAATATCTCATATTCGATCCTCCCAAAGGGATGAATAATTAACTTTTGCAATGCGTACATATGTAATAATTCGGTATGTTGGACTTGTTCTGTTGCTGAATGCAGGGTTACTTTTTTTTTCATTTCTAATCTCACTGTATAATTCTGATTCGGCACAAGTCCCACTTTTTCTTAGCTTTTTGTTAACGGCACTGCTGGGTGTTTTTCCAATGGTTTTTATACCAGCAACGCATCAAATTTCGAATAAGGAAGCATACATAATTGTTGTGTTGGGTTGGCTCTTTGTATGCGCATTCGGAATGCTGCCCTACATACTTTGGGGAGGAGAATTCTCGGTTATAAATGCTTGGTTTGAAAGCGTAGCAGGATACACAACAACAGGGTCAACCATTCTTAACGATATTGAGGTTTTGCCGAAGGGCTTACTTTTTTGGCGTTCAGCAACGCACTGGCTTGGTGGAATTGGAATTATCCTTTTTGTTTTGGTAATTGTTCCAACAATGGGGAAAACCCGCATGTCCTTATCGAGGCTTGAGATGTCGCCTTTGGCGAAAAGTAACTTTCATTATAAATCGAATAAAACTATCAGGGTTGTAATTCTTGTGTACTTAGGCTTAACCCTTGCCGAAACACTTCTGCTCTACTTTCTGGGAATGAGTTTGTTCGATGCCATAACCCACACATTTGGAACAGTAGCTACTGGTGGTTTTTCAACTAAAAATGCAAGTATTGGATACTACAACAATGTTTGGATTGAGATTGTAATTATTGTTTTCATGTTTTTGGCAGGAATGCACTTTGGGGTTCTATTCACAATGTTTACTTTTAAAAATACGAAGTGGTACAAATCATCTGTTGTGAGGTTGTACGCAATATTAATGCTGATTGGAATTGTTTTAGTTACCATCAATACAAAGGGACAGAACTACGAAACATGGGGAGAAGCACTCCGTTATTCAGCTTTTAATGTTGTTTCCATTTGCACTACCACCGGATATGGAACTTGCGATACTACGCTTTGGCCATCATTCTCAATAATGGTGCTATTTTACTTTATGTTTCAGTGTGCATGTGCGGGTTCTACTGCTGGAGGTATTAAGGTTGACAGAATTGTAATCTTTTTCCAAAGCCTTAGGCGACAGGTTTTAAAGTTACAGCATCCGCAAGCAGTTATCCCAGTGAGAATCGACGGTCATTCCATTGATGACGAAACGGTTGATTCCGTGTTACTTTTCATTGTGCTCTACATTCTCATTCTTTTTGTGAACGGTTTGGCGTTAACCGCAATGGGCGTTGATTTAACCACCGCATTTTCGGCATCGGCAGCAACAATAAGTACAGTTGGTCCCGGTTTTGGAGAGGTTGGCTCCGCCGCAAACTACTCTGTGATTCCCGATTTCGGGAAATTCCTTCTTAGCATAAATATGCTACTTGGCCGTTTGGAAATTTTCGGATTGATGCTTCTATTCTTTATGAAATCGTGG
>CAZLXF010000319.1:0-2739 GCA_964563065.1 uncultured Rikenellaceae bacterium
ACGTTATTGTAGTTGGAACTGGCGAAACCATACAGGATGCTCAACAAAACGCTCTCACCGTGGTTAAGGAACGCATTGTAAGCTCTGTTGCTGAGAATGTAAAAACCCGTTCGGAGATGAAAGTTGAGGAATCAAGCGTGAACAACGTTTCGCAGTTCCTCGAAAAGTTTGCTTCACAAACAACAACCGAGTCAGGAAAAGTTCCTTTCCTACAGGGGATTTCCCTCTCCAAGGTAGAGGAGTTTTACTGGGAAAAAACCGAGAATAAGGATACCCGTGCCATAAGGTTCAACTACCACCTGAAGTATCCTTTCCCCGAGTTTGAACTCAAAAAGCTGGTTAGCGATTTCAAAATGCGCGACCGCGAGCTTACTGAGCAGCTAGAAAACTTACTAGGTATGGTTGACAAAGTGAGTAGCACCGATGAGATTGAAAAGAACATTGGTGAACTAAAAATATTGTCAGACTACTTTATGGATGGCAGAAAGGACAAGTGCTCGCTTGGAATAACCCGTTACAGGTCGTTACTAAACAGCATTGAGCTCGTTGAGCTCGAAAGTGGTTTGGGAGAGTTAAAGTATGGACTTCGCCTATCGAACAGGTTTATCACAACTTCCGACAAGCCCAAGGTTCGTTCAGAATGTGCACGTATAACCAGCACATTAAACAATCCCGATCATACTTTAATTAAGTACGATTACGATAACTGCTACGAGGATCCAGAAAACAACATTCTTGTTACCTATCGATTTGGCAATACTACCGTTGAGAAACCCTTCTACTTCGATATTACTGCCGACAAAGCAGCCATTTTTGTGAGCGAACCTTTCCACTTTAATTCGGTTGCAGTAACCGACGGAACGGTTAACTCAGCTTTTGTTGATGTAACCATAGTTTCTAAGTATGCTGCTCCCTTTACAATCGACAAGGTTGTTGTTGAGTTCAAAGGACAAGCACCAGTAATAATCGATGGAATTGGTCAAAGTTTTTCTGGTAAAGGAAATCACAGCCTCAAGCTAAACATTAACCAACCCTTACAGGTAGAGTCTACTACTTCGGCTGGTAAAAATATTTCTATGATTTCGGGTTACATTCACTTCACCTCAAATATTACAGGAGAGAAGAAAACCTACAGAATTTACAACCACAACTATACTACTAACTGGTAGGGTGTTGTTGAAACGAAGTTAAAACAGAAAAGCGGGCATTTATAGGTGCCCGCTTTTCTATTAATTATTAGTTACTCCTTATACGTTTTAAACTCGAAAGGAATTTTCACATTCTCTGAGTAATCGACCCCGGCATCGCGCATATCAGGATCGTCTTCCGGTGACAACCACGACACTTTAACTTTCAACCCCTGTTGGTGAGCCTTCTCAAATTTTTTTAGAATTTGAAAAATAATTTTTGAACTGGGAGTATTGTAGTAGGTCATCTTGAAACTAACGGTAGTTTCTTCTTCAGGTTCATTTACGTAATCATCAATCCATGACATAATTGGCTCGAAGAAACCCTTCGCATCTTCGGGTAGGGAGTTTCCCGAAAAGCTAACTAATCCTTTTTTCTTGTCGAGAAGCACCTCGGGGTACTGACTTGTTCCTTTAATTGATAGAACCTCCATAACTATAAGGTTGTTTATTGTTAATCAATTTGTATAAAAGTACAAAAAAAAACATGAAACCGATTACTAAATAAATACTTTTTTACAAATCAAAAAAATAGTTTTATCAAATACTAACAAAAAAACACTCGTTTAGTTTAAGAATCGAGCGAATTAGGTTACTCTCACAAATCCACCGAGGGGCAACTTTCGCCCTCCTCTATCGGCCATAAAAAGTTCACCCATTTGAGAGTCTCTTTCTTTAAAAATTGTATTTACCAATCCTTCGGCCACTAACACCGAGAAACCTTTTGAGTACATATTTAACAGCAAAAAACTATTAGTAGAAAGAATTTCTTTACAACTTTTTAGGAGAGCATTTATTGCATCCTCAAGAACCCAGCGCTCACCGTTTGGTCCACGACCATAGGCTGGTGGATCGAGAATAATTCCATGATACTGATTGCCTCTTCGTGCTTCGCGAGCCACAAATTTGAAGGCATCCTCCACAACCCACTTGATATTATCGAGACCCGAAAATTCCATGTTTTGTCGCGACCAGGTTATAACCTGCTTAATGGAATCGACATGAGTTACCTCGGCTCCTGCCGCCCTAGCGGCAAGCGATGCTCCGCCAGTATAGGCAAATAGGTTGAGTATTTTAGGGTTCTTTTCGTTTAGCTGTTGAATTGAATCGTAAATAAAGTTCCAGTTGGGAGCCTGCTCGGGAAATATTCCAACATGCTTGAAGGCCGTTAACCCAAGCCGCATTTTAAGTCGCATTTTTTTGTATGCGTACTCAATAAACCATTGCTCCTGTGCGCCGGGTTTCAGTTTCCAATCGCCACGTTCACTCTCGGCGTTGGTGTAGCCCTGCGAGGCCTTGGCATTAAGAAACATGGCATGCGCCATTCTCTCCCACTCCTTCTGCGGTAAGCTTTTATCCCACAGCGCTCTTGGCTCGGGACGAGCCACAATTTGATTACCAAAGCGTTCCAACTTCTGGAATTCTCCCGAATCAATCAGTTCGTAATCCTTCCAGCCAACCGGGGAGAATAGTTCTATGGATTTGCTCATTCCTTTAAAAATTATTCTGTATAAAAAAGAGGAGTATTACTCCCTCAAAGGTATTACACTTT
>CAZLXF010000320.1:0-2693 GCA_964563065.1 uncultured Rikenellaceae bacterium
TTTCCAGGTATTCCTCTTTGAAAGGCTTTTTCCTATGGTGTTCCTCCTGATTTAGGATATACTTCACCACGATATCTACCTGCGAACGAGAATGGGAAAACGCTCCATACCCCCGTTGCCACTCAAACTTAAACCTCGATAATTTTTTGTGTTTTATCCATGCGCTACTTGATGTTTTGATCTCTTCAACCAATTCGGGAATTAGATGATTCACATTATACCCAATAAATATATGAATGTGATCGGGCATGCAATTTATGGCCAGCATTTTGTGCTCATGGTTCTGCACCGTACCGGTAATGTATTTCTCCAATTCATCTTTCCACGCCCTTTTAATTAGTGCTTCCTTGTTTTTGGGGGAGAAAACTAGGTGAACGTAGAATTGGGTGTATGTGTTTGCCATATTTTTATCGATTTATATTTGCACTAAATATCGATTATCAAATATAACATTTCTAATATTATCGGTGCTCTGCACCTTTTTTCCTACCTACGTCTTTACCCTACAAGTATTATCGGCGCTCTGCGCCTAGTGTTACTTTAATTGCAGAACAACTGGAATATTAATGTATTTAAATATTATCGGTGCGCTGCACCTTTTTTGCCTGACCACATTCCAACCATACAAATATTATCGGCGCTCTGCGCCTAATATCAGATTAGCTGCAGAGTGCCTGCATAATGGATTTCAATAGAATAACTAAAACAAATCATCCTTTTGTATCACCCCCTGAGCCAGAAGTTCCTTGATAACTATTTCAGTCATATCGCTCTTGAACTGGAACTCGAAGCGAATGTCCATTACGTAGGCTTTAAGTCGCATTTTGAGGTATGAGCGTCGCTGTTTTACTTCGTTAAAAAAGAGGGCAACAATTGGTTTATTGAGGTAGATGTACTTGGAAACCTGCGCAGCTTCAATGGCAATTTTTCGAACTTTTTGAGTATCTACATCGATTGGCAGGTAGATTTCGGCTACAACCTGACAGTTGAGTTCGCCCGAGTTGGAGTTTGATACCGAAGTATTCATCAGTTCCATGTTTGGAACCGAAACTACTGAGTCGTCTGGAGTAACAATGCGCGTGGCGCGCAAACCAATCTCTAAAACTTCGCCATAGTACTTACCTGTTTCAATTTTATCGCCCACCTGAAATGGCCGATCGAACAGCAGCATAATTCCTCCAAAAACATTCTTCAGCAAATCCTGAGCTGCCAAACCAACTGCAATTGCCACGGAAGCAGTCATTGCAATAAGCGTTTCAAGTGGAGGGTTGTAAATTCCTTTTACCACTGCAAAAATTATGATTGTCCATATAACAATTCGCACAATGGGAATCATGCTTTTTATTGATATCCTGTAACGGACGCTTCGCTCGGCAAAAACCTCAAGCAGCTTAATAATAAACCTTATCATAAAGTAACCGATGGCCAGCAATACGATGGTCCAGAAGATTTTGGAGAATGAAATGGCATCGAGTACTTCGCTAGGTTTCTGGGTGAGCTGCTCATCGATATTCTGCATTCGTTTTTCACTTTTCTTGATAGCAGTATCCTGAGGTTGCTCAATGGTTATAGTTGTATCCTTTACAGAAATTTCGAGTGATACGGGAATGGTATCCTGCGAGTAAAGTGATACGCCAAGCAGCATGATTGTGAAGTATAAAAGAATTCTCTTCATTTCTCTTACAAATTGTTTAGTTTACAAAATTGCGTGATATAAGATAGTTGGCAACGTGTTTAAATATAATTGGATTGATATTGTACTTGTTCCTTGGTTTTATCAGTAGGCCTTTCTCGAGCATTGGTGTAAGCAGGTTTCGCGATGCATTGTTTGGCTTACCCATAACCATTGCAAAATCATTTAAATCCAAACCATCATGAATTATCATTGCCTGCATGGTGAACAGCTCATCGCTGGTAAGATTCTTAATAAATGAAAAATCGAGTTCCCTAATGGGCGATATGTGAATTTCCTCGTCGTTGGCCAGTTGAGTTGACTGAAGCCAGTAAAGTTGGGCTAGAGAAATGTTACCCGATGATATTTGGTGAAATGTTGTAAAGAATTTTCGGCGTAGAAACTTTTGCTTCTCGCCATCGTTCATTTTTTGATATTTCTTGTTGTTTAAATCCGATACATTAGGCTGAAAAACAATTTGAAAACCGCTTAAACGGTTGCGTTTGTAAATTATTTCCTGTATGGTTTCCTGGTTCATTGGTTCAACATGAACCTCATTGGTGAAGTAGTTTGAAATATGAATGGTTCGGTCGAGGTAGTTCCACGAGTGCCTTGTGTAAACTCCAATCCATAACACTTTCTTCATGGTATGAGCCATTAACTCAAAGAAGAGGTTCATACAATCGAAGCCATTCACCTGCTTGAGGAACAGATGTTGAAGGTTTTCGAGAACAACTACTCGGCTACTATCGGACTGATTAATGAAGCTTATTATCTGGTCGTTGGATTCAAATTTTTCTTCACCAAATAGTTCAGAAAACAGAGAAAAGTACGAGGTTTTGGTGAATATTTTACTGTTTAACGTATGCTTTATCACGTCAATTTTTACATCTGCTTTTTTAAGGAAATAATTTATTAGCGACGTAATTCCGCATCCCTTGTCGCCAACTATGGCAACGGTAATAAATCGATCCTTTTGCCAGTTCCCGAGCGATTTTTCTAGAATCTCCAGCTCCTTTTC
>CAZLXF010000321.1:0-2636 GCA_964563065.1 uncultured Rikenellaceae bacterium
CATTCGGATTTGTTTGAAAGTTGGTAACAACCTCGCTGCGGTTTACCGTGGATCCGGTAAGTTTTTGGTAGCCAATTTTGCTTTCAGTAAGAAATTCCTCAATAATGTTAAGGTGTTTTACGAACGATGAGAAAACGAGTATTTTGTGGCCTTCAGCCACAACGCTTTCCACGCTTCGGCAAATTTCGTTGAACTTCCCTGAATCCGATTCCGATCCCGCGTCAATCATTCTGGGGTGGTTTGCCAGCTGGCGTAACCGTGTGAGTGCCCTAAGAATCAGAATAGTTGATTTGTTGTACCCGAAACTATTTATGTTTTGGATAATATGATTTCGGATTGCCGATTTTTCTTCCTCGTACAATCGCTTTTGCTCATCGGTCATATTGCAGTAAACAACCTGTTCGGTTAAATCGGGCAAATCGGAGGCAACCTGTTCCTTGGTTCTTCGAAGAATAAATGGTTCAACCAAATTTCTTAGCTTCGCAATTTTCTCCTCATCGTTTTCCTTCTCAATGGGGCTGATGTACTCATCAGTAAAGAACTTCAGCGTTCCCAGCATTCCCCTGTTAAGCAAATTTAGCTGCGACCACAAATCCGACAGTGAATTCTCAATGGGAGTTCCGCTGAGCGAAATAAAGTGGTTTGAATCTAGTTGCAATGCCGCTTTGTATCCTTTACTTTCGGAGTTTTTCAGAGTTTGACTTTCATCAAAAATAACGTAGTTGAACTTGAACTTTTTCAGAAGTTCAATATCATTCCGCATAACCCCGTAGGTTGTGAAAACCAAATCGAAAGCATTAAAAATACTAGTATTCTTGGCTCGGTGCGTACCAGTAAACTGGTAAAACGATAGAGTTGGAGTAAACCTTTGAAGCTCCCGTTGCCAGTTGAATAGGAGCGAGGTTGGTACAACAATCAGCGATGTTTTGGCATCAAACAAATTTCCAAAATCGTTTTTTTGCTTCGCAAAAAGGAGCATTGCTAAGGTTTGCAACGTTTTACCAAGCCCCATATCGTCTGCCAGGCAACCATTAAAATTATTCTCATTAAGAAGCTGAAGCCATTGCAAACCCTCGGTTTGGTAACCTCGAAGCTGTGCATTCAACTTTTCAGGAACAATTGCGCAGCTTATTTTAGAAATGTTTTTAAATCGATTGCTTATGGTTTCTACATCAGCGCATTGTGCCGATATTGATTCTACAATTCTAAAATGATGATGTTTGAGTTTTATGTTGTTATCCGATTCCTGGCCAAGCGACAAAAGATCCTTGTAGCTTGTAAACCATTCGTTTGGCAATACGAAAATTTCACCGGTTGGAAGCGTAAACTCTCTAATTCCCTTCAGAATATTTTTTTTGAAGTATATAAACGGAACCTCAAAACCCTTCAGCTTCACAGTTCCGTAAATATCAAACCAATCCTGCGAAGTTTGGGTTTTGAACGAAAGGTTGAATCCGTTGAGGTAAAAATTGCTGCTACTGGGAATTTGCTCAATGGAGAAACCAGAATCACCAATGGTTTCTCTGTTCTCGTTAATCCAATTTATTAGCGCGTATAGCTTCAAACTGGGATCAATATTTTTAAGTTTTAGAGGATAATAATCAGCCTCTTTGGTAGCTGCTAGTCCCAGTTTTTCGCATCGCGAAAGCATTTCCTTTTCCCACTCCTTATTTCTTCGGAATTTTGTAAAAATATATGAACCGTTCTCCTCGTGCAGGTTCACTTCGTTTTGCGGAGCAGAGTTACCTAAGTACCATTTTTTACCGTAGTAAAATTTTACCACCAAGCCCATATTTCCCGAAAGAGTTTGCTCAAGCGAGAAAACCGCCTGCGCTGAAATTTTGGTTTCAATAATTTCAAAACCTTCATTTTCAACAATATTATCGCGCACAGCATTCTTTACAAAGGTTTCAAAGTATTTTTTTTCGGTTTGCTTTGGAATTGAAATATGTGTTTTCTGAAAAAATGGACTTAACTTTTTAGCGTCAATTCCCTCGAATCGAAGCACCTTTCTATTCAGCCTAACTACGCAAGGATTATTGCAAACAATCTCGCTGTTGCTGGTTTTAAGATTAATTTTTTCTCCCTCACAGGTTGCCAGCAGGGTGTACTTTAAGTCTTCGGAAGTTCGTGTAAACCTGAATATTGGCTGTGCGTTTTCTTTGTAAAGTTTTAGCAGCTGGTCGTGGTAAATATTGTTGAATTTCTTGTCCTTTAGGAATGTTGGAATTTCCTCGCTAATTAGAATGTCGAATATCTTCGATAATCGCTGGTCAACGTACGAAAACAAGTAGTTGTGCAAAGTTTCATTTTTCTGAATTTCGTTGAAAAACGAGGCTATGGTTCCCTTTCCTTTTCCAATTACTTTAAAAAGCTGAATTTCACTTATCTGGTCAACGAGTTTTAAGAACTTTTCGCCGCTAGCGGGTAGTAGCGATTCCCATTTTTTGTGATTAATTACCGAAATATTGTCGCACGCCTCATATATTCCCGCTTTCTCGTTAAGAAGTTGAAGAATATGAGCGTTGAACGAATTTCCCAGAATCCTGTGCTGTTGCAGTGTAACTGCAAAGAATTTACCTTTAAATAGTTTTTGATCCATGAATTATTACAAGAATAACTGGCAATAATAGCTA
>CAZLXF010000322.1:0-2596 GCA_964563065.1 uncultured Rikenellaceae bacterium
CCGGGAAAAAAATTCTCGAAACAACAAACAAATCAATTAATGTGGAATTTCTACCAAAAGGAGTTTATACCATTAATCTGAACATTAACAACGCAGTAATAGCAAAAAGTTTTATAAAACTTTAGTGCTAAAAATTGTATCTAACGCTAAGCCAAACCGAAGTATTTTCCACCGATGGAGTTCCATCCGAAAGTTCAACATCGCCCACATTGCTGTTCATTGGGTATAGTTTGGTTTGGTTTAGCAGGTTGGTTAAACTTGCCGTTAAATCTAACTTTTTAAAAAGTTTGTAGCTGGCAGCAATATTTAGTAAATGATTAGCATTTACTTTTTGGTCGTTAGGTGAATACCAGAAATAGTAGTATGCATAGTTGAAACCAACCGAAAAGTTAGGTGTAACCGAGCCAATAACGTTAACGCGAGTAACGTTTTCGGGGTAAGCTTTAAAGTTCCCTTCGCTTGTTAAATACATACTTCCACGTTGTTGCTCCGATGAGTTGATTACTTTAACAAAAGAGTGGCTAACGTTACCCATCATCTTTTTTGATTTAAAGCTAAAAACCGACTCGAATCCACTCTGTACAATTTGTCCCTGTGTATTTTTAAAAAACCAGTAACCGTTCCAATCGCCTGGAATATCGGTGCCAATATTTGTCATTTGAAAAACTTCAGGATTTCGCCAAATAACACCCACATCAATAACATTGCTAATAATATTGTAGAAACCTACACAGTAAAAATTGAAATTTGGGTTGATGTCCCAATCGCCTGCAATCTCAAAACCCTGCATGCTTTCGGGTTGCGTTTTAGGCAAATTCTCCTCAAAACCAACGGTTGCTCCATTTTCATCGAAAATGGGAATTGAGGTGGAAACAATTTGACTAAAGTTTAACTCGCTAAGTAAACCATCTTGCCTGTACCCACCTCCATAGTGTAAACCTACCGCCCCCCTGAATCCTGTTTGATAGGATAATCGAAATCGTAAATTTTGCGATGGGTAAACAATTGTACCAATCCTTGGCGTTATATTCGAGCCCCAGTTTGGATGGTTGTCGAAACGAAGACCGGCAAATAGGTCAACGGTTTGTGAAACCGAATAAAAATCTTCGGCAAAAAGACTTAATACGTTAATGTTGGCTTTATAACCCCAAATTTTATTGAGGTTTGCTTCGTTGTAAAAAGCCTCACTATTTTCAACTTGTTGAACAGAAACAACGTTACTAATAAAATTGTTACCACTAAAATTCGATTTGCCAAACTCAAATCGCCTAAATTCTATACCAACTGCTAATCGATTGCGGGGAAAAAGTTCGTTTACATTAAACACTATTTTGCTCCCGTACCTATTTTCTCGCGTTCCTCCCATGGTGTAACCGTCAACCGATTGAAGGGCGAAGTTATCAACTGCGGCATTGAGTGTTGCTTTCATGCCAAAATTTTCAGTAAAATTATGCTGAAAAGAGGGGGTTAAAGAGATAAGTGTTTCGCCAAACTTGTTTCTATCGCGATAAAAGTTGTATAAATCCTGCTTGTGATCAGCAAGCAAAATGTCTAAACCAAAACCATTAATTGAATAATTTCCTACAAAAGAAGTATTTGAACTTCGTTTTAATCGAGTTCCAATATTAATTACCGATCCGCCCTTGTAACCTTCGTTTGTTTTATCGTTTGCCCAACCCTGGTTTCTAAGTGTTTGTCCTCCGTACTCATTTCGTCCTAAATAAAAATATCCGTGGGATTTATCATCAGAAAAACTCACATCGGCTTGCACGCCCCAAAACTCATTCATTCCAATAAAAACGTTGGAGGTACCCATACTACTAGCAGCCGATTTTATTGAATTGGTTTTTCCATCGGATGTTACAATATTTATCACACCCAACAATGCACCCTGACCCAAAGTTACCGAACCCGGACCACGAATAACCTCAACCTTTTCAATAAACTGAAAATGGGTTGTGTTTAGCAGTGAAGGTGGTGGCCCCCAAAACCATTCAATATTGAGGTTTTGCCCGTTTACCATTATCATAACTTTAGAATTATTGTCGGGGGCTAACCCACGAAACCCAACAATAACATCGTCCTGATCTTCAACTACAAAAAGTCCGGGAACAAACATCGACAATGCATCGGCTAGTGTTCGGGCTCCGCTAAGAACAAGTTGATCGCGGCTAATTGTTGTAAATGAAACGGGCTGTTTCTTTAAGTCCGTCTCAACCAACGATGCAACTTCAACCTCAAGAGACATTAACTCCTCGATACTGAGATTATAAATATTAATGGAGTCGTTTTGCGCTAAGGTTGGTAAACAAAATGCTATGGAAAAGAATGTGAACAATAAAGAAGAGGATAATTCTTTCATAAAAGCATCTTTTACAATATTTAACAAATATATAATTTGAAGAAACTTCGGTCAAGTTAAAAGAATAATTATTAGTATTAAATATCAATAAAGTATAGGAAGATACAACTCTTTATTATATTTTTAATGATTGTTATGTAAAACATTAATTACTAGTTTTTGAAAATTACAATTAATGTTAATAAAAAAAATACTAACACATTCATTTGCAACGAGAAAAGCATTTTTGTTCTT
>CAZLXF010000323.1:0-2586 GCA_964563065.1 uncultured Rikenellaceae bacterium
GCTACGATAGGTTTACTGTGCCAGTAAAAATTGCACGCTTCCGAACTGTTAAAACTAAAGGGAAAGAGCAATTTCACTTGGTGTTCGATAAAACGCCATTTTACGCAGAATCGGGCGGTCAAGTTGGCGATTCCGGTGTTCTGGAAGGAAATGGGATTGTTGTAAACGTTCTTAACACATTTAAGGAGAATAATTTAATTATCCATTTGGTTGATAAGCTTCCATCCGATTTCAACATAGAATTCACTGCAAAAGTGGATTTAGAGCGCAGGCAAAGTACTGCCAATAACCACTCGGCTACCCACCTGCTTCACCACGCTTTGCGAGAGGTGCTTGGCAGTCATGTTGAACAGAAGGGGTCGCTTGTGCATCCCGATTACCTGCGTTTCGATTTTGCTCATTTTCAGAAAATGACCGACGAAGAGATTCGCGAAGTTGAGCGCCGGGTAAATGTGGCAATAAGAATGAATACCGAACTTGATGAACACAGGGACGTTACCATGGAGAATGCGCAGCAAATGGGTGCAATTGCCCTTTTTGGTGAAAAGTATGGTGAATCCGTTCGTGTAATTAAGTTTGGCGATTCGGTTGAACTTTGCGGAGGAACACACGTTTCAAGAACTGGCGACATAGGATTGTTCAAAATTGTTTCTGAAGGTGCAATTTCGGCAGGGGTTCGACGAATTGAGGCAATTTCAGCCTACAAGGCTGAGGAGTTCCTGTACGAACAGCTCGATACCATTAAGCAGGTTAAGTTGATGCTAGGCAATCCACCAAACCTAATTCAAGGTGTGGAGAAAATGGTTGAGGAAAACAGTTTGCTTCATAAGCAAGTGGAGGAGATGATGAAGGATAAGTTGAAGGTACTGAAAGCGGAACTTAAATCCTTGGCTAGAAACGTTGATGGGAAAACAATTATTGCAGGCAAGGTTGATGTTGAGAATGCCGATGCCTTGAAGGATTTATCGTACCAGCTAAAAAACGAAACCGAGAACCTTTTTCTTGTTCTTGGGGCTGAAATTGGAGGGAAACCTTTGCTTTCGGTTATGATTTCGAACTCACTTATTGAATCGTTAAACCTAAATGCTTCAACAATAATACGAGAAGCAGCCAAGGAGATTCAGGGTGGCGGTGGCGGTCAGCCATTTTTTGCCACTGCTGGTGGCAAGAATGCAGCCGGATTGGATGCAGCCATTGCTAAAGCAGTTGAAGTTGCAAAACTAGAGTAGTTTACTCCCCGAATAGTTCAATTAACTTTTTGCTCCGGTAAGTGAAAATTTGCCGGAGCTTTGGTTTTACGAGCAGCCTGTTCACAATGCCCGACAGAAACCATGCAGGAATTTTGTAGTGAATAACGTCGGTCATTTCAACACCTCCCTCAACTTCTAAGAAATGGTGTTTATGATGCCAAAATGAGTAGGGACCAAAGCGTTGCTGGTCAATGAAATATTCTTTTTCTTTAACATGGGTTATTTCTGAAACCCAATTCGTTTTTATTCTTCCAATAGGAGAAACCTTATACGTAATTATTTGACCTGCGTAGGTTCGTCCCTCTTCTGGTGATGTAATTACGAAGCCCATTCCAGGAGGGGTGATTTTGCTGAGGTTGGCAGGCGACGAAAAGAAATTCCAGGCCATATCAAGCGTTATAGGCAAAAACTGTTTGGTTTCAAGTCTGAAAACACCTGAATTCTTTGAAAAATTTATCATGCAGCAAATGTTTCCTGCATAAACAAACGAATTGGGTTTTTGTTACAGGTTCAAAAAAACAGTTGCATCCCTTTCTGGGCCAACAGAAACGATGGTAACGGGCACACCAACTTTTGCTTCAATAAACTTGGTGTAATCAACAAGTTCCATTGGCAAATCCTCCGTTTTTCTGCACCCCGTAATGGGTTTGTTCCAGCCTTTAACTTCTTCGTAAACTGGTTCAATTTTTGTGTCGATATCGAAAGGAATTTCATCGGTAATTTCTCCATTTACTTTATATGCGGTTGCAACCTTTATTGTTTTGAATGCATCGAGTACATCGGCTTTGGTAAGGATTAACTCGTCAACGCCGTTTAGCATTACAGCGTATTTTAAGGCAACCAAATCGAGCCAACCGCAGCGACGAGGACGACCCGTTGTTGATCCGTACTCGTGGCCAATATCTCTGAGCCTTTGTCCAGTTTCATCTTCAAGTTCTGTGGGGAATGGTCCGGAACCAACACGGGTACAGTAGGCTTTTACTATTCCGTAAACTTTTCCAATGGTGTGTGGTGAAATTCCAAGTCCAATGCAGGCTCCAGCGCAAATGGTGCTCGATGAGGTTACGAACGGGTACGACCCGAAGTCGATGTCGAGAAGCGTGCCCTGTGCACCTTCGGCGAGTATTTTTTTATCCTCTTTGAGGTACGAGTTGATAAGGTATTCTGAATTAACAATGTCAAACTCTTTCAGCGTTTTTAAACTTTCGAACCAAACTGCCTCGTGCTGCTCAATGTTGCTCTTGTAATCGTACTGTTTGAGAACATCCTTGTGTTTGTTCTTGAGTTGTTTGTACCGATCCATGAAGTCGGGTCTTAAAATATCGCCAACTCTTAA
>CAZLXF010000324.1:0-2586 GCA_964563065.1 uncultured Rikenellaceae bacterium
CTTGCGGCTACCAACTTTGCACTGCAATCCGCAGTACTTATTCTTTAACTCACAATCGCACCTACGGAAAACCTTTCCGATAATCTCCTGCTGCTCCTTCGCATGAATTTTACTTAGCCCAACCGCAGGGCTGCCACTTGGCTGGCGAGAAACCAATTCAAGTGGAACACTTGTGATATTGTCGCGGATGTAATTCCATGAGCCCATATTCTTCGGTTCCTCCTGAACCCATAGCCATTTTATAGCATTCGGGTAATTGTTAATAATCTGTTCAATTTGCAATGCCGGGAATGGGTAAAGCTGCTCAATGCGAATCAAGGCAATATCGCGAGCCTCGAAAAACTCCTTGCGTTCAAGCAAATCGTAGTAGATTTTACCGGAACAGAAAACTACACGGAGAACCTTTTCTCTATCGGTGTTTGGGTCGTCAATTACTTCCTGAAAACCACCGCTGGTAAAATCGGATACAGATGATGTGCACTTTGGATGGCGGAGTAAACTTTTTGGTGTGAACACCACCAGCGGAGTACGGAATGGTCGTTTAACCTGCCGACGCAGAGCGTGGAAAAAATTTGCTGGAGTTGTAATATTTGTAATCTGCATATTTTGCCTAGCGGCAAGAGTTAGGAAACGCTCGATTCGTGCGCTGGAATGCTCTGGACCCTGCCCTTCAAATCCATGAGGAAGTAAAAGCGTAATTCCTGAACTTAGTCCCCACTTGTCCTCGGCAGAGCTTATGTACTGATCGATGATTACCTGAGCAACATTATGAAAATCACCAAACTGAGCCTCCCATATGGTAAGTCCGTTGGCCGTTCCTAACGAGTAACCGTAATCGAAACCCATTACGCCGTACTCCGAAAGAGGGCTGTTAAAAACGTGAAAAGCAGCCTGATTTGGAGAAATATTTTTAATTGGATAGTACTTCTCCTCCGAATCCTCAACGGAGTACACGCAATGCCGGTGAGAGAATGTGCCTCGCTCCGAATCCTGTCCGCTAAGCCGAACCGGATACCCTTCGTTCACCAAAGTTCCGTAGGCAAGGAGTTCTGCCATTCCCCAGTCAATCCTGTCCTCGGCAACCATTAGGTTACGTTCATTAACCAGCTTCTCAAGCTTACGAAAGAATTTTTTCCCTTCGGGAAAACTGTTGATTCGGTCAGCCACCTGAAGCAGCGATTCCTTTTCAACCCCAGTTATTGGAGATTGATTGAAATCGTTGGGAGTTGAGTACTGCATCCCGTCCCATTCATCCTCAAGAAAACGTTTCATTTTCACTTTCCCAATGGTTCGTGCCAGTTCCAACTTCATCTCAAGAAGCTCATCGTAATCGGAAATTGCCTGTTTCACATCAGTAGCCGAAAAAATTTCGTGACCTGTAAGAATTGAAGAATAAATATCTCGAACGTTTGGGTGTTTCTCAATGGCCTTATAAAGAATGGGTTGAGTAAAGCGTGGTTCATCGCCCTCGTTATGTCCGTAACGACGGTAACAAAGCAAATCGATGAAAACATCGGTATGAAACTTCTGTCGGTACTCCATGGCAATTCTAATGGTGTGAACCAACGCCTCGGGATCGTCGCCATTTACATGGAAAATGGGCGCCTTAATAACTTTGGCAATATCTGTTGAATAGGTGCTGCTACGAGCCTCAAGATAGTTTGTTGTAAATCCAACCTGGTTATTGATTACAACATGAATGGTTCCTCCGGTTTTATAGCCCTCGAGCTGCGACATTTGAATGGTTTCGTAAACAACTCCCTGCGAAGCAATGGCAGCATCGCCATGAATAATTATTGGAGCAAGCCTGTTGAAATCTTTTCCGTAAAGTTTATTTATTCTGGCGCGAGCCAAACCCTGCACCACTGGAGCAACCGTTTCGAGATGCGAAGGATTTGGAACAAGATTAAGCACAACAGATTTTCCGTCATCGGTTTTAACAGTACTGCTATAACCCATATGATACTTCACATCGCCAAGTGCCACGCTCTCATCGTACTCCTCGCCCAAAAACTCGTTGAAAATATGTTCGTAGGGTTTCTGCATCAGGTTTGCTAGTACATTAAGCCTACCGCGATGAGACATTCCAATAACAAACTCTTCAATTCCAAGTTCTGTTCCACGTTCAACCACTGCATCGAGAGCAGGAATGAGCGACTCGGCTCCTTCGAGCGAAAAGCGTTTTTGTCCGATGAACTTTTTATGAATAAACTGTTCGAAACCCACGGCCAGCTTCAAGTGAAAAAAAATGTGTTTTTTTTGTTCGGGTGTAAACTGGGTTTGGTTCTTCGAGGATTCAATTTTCTCCTTTATCCACGAAACAACCTCATTATCGCGTATATACAAGTACTCAACACCTATTGATTTACAGTAAGTTTCCTTAAGGTAGCCAATAATATCGTTCAGCTTTGCTGGTCCAATTCCAATTTCTTTTCCAGCCTGGAAGGTTGTTTCAAGTTCGGACTGGTTAAGGCCGAAGTTCTCAATATCAAGTGTTGGTGAGTACTTTCTGCGGGTGCGAACTGGGTTTGTTTGAGTAAAAAGGTGTCCACGTTTTCGGTAAGCATCAATAAGGTTCAGAACTTT
>CAZLXF010000325.1:0-2568 GCA_964563065.1 uncultured Rikenellaceae bacterium
TTCCCAACCTTTATTTTGATGAGAACCAGCCTGATGAGCCCTAACAGTTAGCGTTGCATTAAGGAGTAAAACTCCTTGCTTTGCCCATTTCTCTATATTTCCATGTTTTGGAATCGGAATACCCAAATCGCTATTCAACTCCTTAAATATGTTAACCAAAGAAGGTGGCGGCGTTACCCCGTGAGTAACCGAAAAGCATAACCCGTGTGCCTGCCCTACACCGTGGTAAGGGTCTTGACCTAAGATTACAACCTTAACCTCGTTAAATGGAGTGAAATTAAAGGCATTGAAAATTTGACTTCCGGGAGGAAAAATCTTGTAATTCTTTTTTTCTTCAACTAAAAATTCCTTTAAATGAGCAAAGTATTCTTTTTTAAACTCATCGTGCAAAACTTTTTTCCACGTATCTTGTATTTGAGGATCATTACTAGAGGAACCCATTTAAACTATAACTTTAAGTAAATTATATTTTTAATCCAATAACTGTTATATCGTCAATTTGATCGTTAGCACCAACCCATCTGAAAAAAGCATCCTCCATTATATCTTTTTGTTCGTCCATGGGTTTATGCGAATTGTTTATTATTAGCTGCTTAAAATTTTCTTTACCATATTTCTCGCGATAATTCTCACCACCAATCTGATCGCGGAAACCATCAGAGAATAAATAAATTTGATCGTTGGGGTCAACTTCAATTTTAATCGATGTAAATGGTTTAATGTTAAAATGATACGAAACTGACATCCTATCGCCCTTAAACTCAAAAAAGTTCTTCTCGGACTTTGTTTTTCCAGTTCTTACTAACCAAAGTGGCTGGTTGGCTCCAGCAAATTGAATGAAAGAATCGCCTTTTTTATAAGTAATAATTGACATGTCCATTCCATCCTGATGCTCTCCAATCTTGCCACTTTGCTTAAACGATTCAATAACGAGCAATCGAAGATTATCAAGAATATCAGCAGGATCAGTAATTCCTCTCACCATTAGTTCTGTTAATGCGGAAATTCCTAGCATGCTCATAAATCCGCCTGGAACCCCATGGCCAGTACAATCGGAAAGGACAAAAAATATTGTATCGTTCTTTGTATATGCCCAGTAAAAATCACCGCTTACAACATCCTTTGGAAAATACATAATGAAACTATCAGAGAAAAAATGCTCAACAATTTTCGGATCAGGCATAAGAGCATCCTGAATACTAGAGGCGTAATCGATACTATCGGTTAGTAACCAGTTGAACTTTTCAAGCTGGTCGCTCTTCTCTTTCATTATCTCTTTTTGACGTTCCAACTCGTTTCGTTGCGATTCAATCTCCTCCTTCTGAGCAAGAATTTCTTCGTTTTTCTGTTGAGTTTCAGCGTATTGAATTTCTAAATCTTTGTTCGATTTTCGTTTGGCTCTAAACTGAATGTAAAGCATTATAAGAATGAATGTAAGAAATGCAAGCACTGCTAACGATACGAAGGAATGTATTCGTTGCCACGAAATGGTACTTTCCGCTTTTGTTAGCTCAATTTCCTTTAACGCTTTTTCTTTTTCAAGCTCATTAATCAACCGTTGTTTCTGCTCAAGTTGATAAAGCGTCTCAATATCTGAGAACTTTTGGGTTATATCCTTTGAGTTAATGCTATCGTAGAGTTTAAAGAACTCCTCATGATGCAGCAACGATTTTTCGAAAAGTTGCTGTGACTTGTATATCTTACTAAGTGTTTCATGAATATCTCTTTTTTGAAGCAACAAATCGTATTCATTGGCAATACTAAGAGCCTTATTTGCATATTCAAGCCCTTTTGTAAAATTTCCTAGCATATAGTATGTTACCGAGATACTATGCTTGCATTTTGAGATTAAAAGGTAAACGCCAGCGCTTTCAGCGTATTTCTCTGCACGCTGAAAGAAACGTAGTGCAGAATTGTAGCTCTTCCTTTCAAAATATACTTGTCCTAGCTCCTGATAAACATCTGCTAGTCCAATTTTGTCACCAATTTCTTCGTAAATATCCTTCGACTCTGAAAGAAAGTATAGGGCTGAGTCTAAATGCCCCTGTTTTGTATAACATACTCCTAAATCGAGGTAGCTGTTGGCCAACCCTTTCTTATCCTCAACCTTAATGAAAGTGTTTTTCGCAAAATTGTAATTTTGCATTGCTTTGGGCCAGTTACTGCCATTGGAGTAAACATCGCCAATGTTAAGATAAGTTGTGGCAAGTGAAGATAAATTTTGATACTTTTTGAATATTTCGGCTGCTTGAAAGAAATTGTGAAGTGACAAATCGTAAACTCCAATTTCTTTAGCCACAACAGCAATATTAACCATTACGTTTGCTATGCTATTGCTATCGCCACTTTGTTCAAAGTAATCGAGCGCCTTTTGGTGATATATAATTGATTGAGAATAGTTTGCCTGCTGACGATATAGCAACCCCAAATTGTTATACATTTTTGCTAAACCATGCCCTGCTTTAAGTTCTTCCTGAATTTCAAGTGCTTTTGTAAAGTATGTAGTTGCTCCCTTCAAATCGCCTCGGGTGTATGCAATCCTACCCAGCAAACTATAGTCCACAGAAA
>CAZLXF010000326.1:0-2566 GCA_964563065.1 uncultured Rikenellaceae bacterium
TAACACCATCCGACATCCAAACCTCGTATTCTCCGTTTTCATTTGAGTAGATTAGGTAGGCTTCAACCTCAGAATTTTTTGCTAACCAATTTTTCGTTGAATCCATTCCCATAACCATAAAAGCAGTAGCCAACGCATCGGCGCGTGCGGCGGTTTTGTCAATTACGGTTGCACTTAGCAACGTGTGTGTAACCGGGTAACCCGTTTTCGGGTTAATAGTATGGCTGTATTTTACACCATCTTTTTCGAAGAATTTTCGGTAGTTACCCGAGGTTACCAGCGAACTGTTTGTAATGGCCAGCTTAACCTGTAACGTTTCTCCCGATAGCGCATTGTCAAAGGGCTTGTCAACTCCAACAATCCACTTGTCGCCTCTTGGACTTTCCCCCTTTGAACGAATTTCGCCGCCCAATTCTACCAAATAATTATTAACTCCGTTTGTTTCCAGAAATTCAGAAACCACATCTACCGTGTAGCCCTGAGCAATGGCATTCACATCAATCATTACGTCGCCATTCATTTTCGAGAGAAAATGGTTTGTAATACTAATTTTATCGGAGCCAATACTTGCAAGAAGTTTTTCAACTTGTTCATCGCTTGGCATTTCGCCCTTTTTCATATGAAACCCCCAGGCTTTTACAAGCGGGCCAACAGTAATATCAAAAGCATTGTTAGTTTCTGCTGAAATTTTAAGAGAAATATTCACAACATCTGCAAGAAGCGAGTCAACTTCAGTACCCGTTTTGCTATTGTTAAATTCATTAATGATCGATTCGGGATTGTAAACCGACATGGATGTGTCAACCTGAAAGAGGATTGATTCTATTTCATCTGAAAAATTTCTACCTAGCGAATCGTAGTAAATAACCCCGTAGGTTGTTCCCTGAGTGAAACCGGTGAGTTTGAAGTATTCCTTGGGAGCATTCTGGTTACATGCTGTAATGCCTACAAAAACAAAGGAAATAAAAAATAAGTATTTAAATTTCATTTTTTTGATGCAAAATTATTTCTGAAAAAGATGATTCCAAAGAATCATTGTATCGTTAAAAAAACTGTAATTCTTTGCGTAAAGAATATTAACACGTTCCTTCGATTTTTCATTTAGTCTGGCAACTTCCGAATTTACTAAAGGTGCAAAAACTCCCTTCTTCAACTTTGGTAGCCCCATTGACTCCTGGTGGGGATTTTCAATGTATCCAACCCAAGTTTTTTTATTTAAAAGTATGCTCAGCAACGGAGAAAAAATTCGTTTTGGTTTTCTTACAAATAGAAGAACTAGCGGGAATAACACTAAAAACAGGAATGAAAATGCAACATCAAAAATTCGTTTGCTTCTCCTGTTTTCAGGTTTTGAAATTGCGCTAATAGTAACAGAATATAAATCACCAGCCGTATCAATTGAGTTGCTTCCAATTACCGAAAGGCTATCGGGAGGCGCAATTTTGTAATCGGTTCCTGCGCCAACAAGCAGAAGCATGTTTCGAATTATTTGCTGCGAAGAAATATCGCTGCTGCAGAATATTACCTCATCAATACCGTTAACACGAGTAAACTCGGGTAGCTGGTCGATGGTAGCAATTTGAGTAGAATCAGTAATTTCAGTGGTTGGTGATATTTCTCCAACAATTACGCTTTCAACTCCTGCTTCGAGAATAATTTCCTGAACTCTCTTGGATTCAGTAGGATTTCCGACAATTGCAATACGTTTTTTCTTTCGAAGTGATGGGAAAATATCCTTTTGAAATGCTGCCAGAATAAAGCGCAACGTTTGAGTTGAAACCAACGCCCAGGCAGCGCTCAATAAAATAATTGCTCTTGAAAACCGCATGGTGTCGGGCAGAAGCGCGTACCCGGCAAGAATTACCAATGTTCCAACTCCAATACCTTTTGCAGCAGCAAAAAGTTTTTGGGGTTTATCGTAGGCGCCAAGTAGCCAGCTCGAAAGAATCCATATTACTACGTACGAAATGGTAAGAACTGAAACCAGCTCATCGGGGTAAGCGTTGGTTGTATGAAACTTTGCCTGTTCCCAAAAAGGTAAAATTACCCAGAATCCCAAAAACATTAGCAGTGCGTCAAGGGCAGGAACGAAAATTTTCTTGAAAAATCGTTTGGATATGCTGAGGAAAGCCCTGAAATATATTGCAATGTAAATTAGCAGAACGTAAAGCGATGCGTTCTTTTTTGTAAAATGCTTGCGGGCAAAAATCATCATGGCTTTATAAAAAACCAGCACGTAGTTAATGCTGCCTTTCTTTGTACTCTCGCCCTTGTAGTGAATTATTGTGGTTTCGGGGAAGTAGAAGTTTTTGAATCCACCCTTCAGAATTCGGTACGAGAGGTCAATATCTTCGCCGTACATAAAGAAGGTTTCGTCGAGCAGACCAACCTTATCGAGCGCCGATTTTCGCATAAACATGAACGCTCCGGGCAGAATCTCTATTTCATGAACCTCATTCTCATTAAGGTAACCAAGATGATACTTTGAAAAAACTTTCGATTTTGGGAAAAGGCGAGCAAATCCAAAGATTTTGTAGAACGAAACCATGGGCGAGGGGAGAGCCCG
>CAZLXF010000327.1:0-2546 GCA_964563065.1 uncultured Rikenellaceae bacterium
CACTCCGTAATGAAACATAGAGAAAGTGTAAACCGTTGCGTTATCGGCGCCTCCTTCCAAGATTCTGTAGCCCGCTTTAACCGTAAAATTTTCTGTAGCTTTAAAGGTTAAAGCAACCAATACATCCTCGGCTCTTCCTTGCGGCGCAGCCAATGCATCACCATCAACTAAAATTCCTAATCTGTTTAAGGGTTTCCAGTGTAGGTTGAAATTTATTAATGGAACCAATCCCAAATCGGTTTTTTGCGATTCTAATCCGCCTCCTCGTATACCAATTAACGCATCGCGAACCTTTAGAGTCAAGCCAATACCTGCGGTAAGTTTATCGTTTTTTAACAAGTAGTAACGGTAGGTTAATCGGTACGAGTTGAATTTATAGGTTGCGTTAATAATTGTTCCGGTCGGGTAGGTTTCGCCCTGAAAAATAATATCGTTATCAACAGAGCCTTTGTAGTTAAACGTTAATGGAGCATACAGTGCCAATATTTCACTTCTTTTCCCAAACTGGTAACCAACTCTAATTCTTGAGAAAAAAATACTCTTCGAGTCCAATTCATCGTAAAGGGAAATGAATGTTCCTCCAGAACCGGGAATCCGTACATCGTTGTAAACGGTTGTTGAAATTCCGCCCTCAATGTCGAAGTTGAGTTGCGCTTTAACCTGTGCTGAAAAGCAAACTGCACCTAAAAAAATTGTAGAGGAAATTAGAATTTTAAATTTCATATTATAATTATGTCATGCAAATTTGTTTAAAAAAAAGATTTCTCACTTCGTTCGAAATGACATTGTTTGTTTGAAATAGTGGGTGGAAGGTTGGCGGAAGAAGCGGGCGGTACCGCCCGCTTCTTCCGCCAACCTTCCACCCACCCCAAAAAAATATTCTTTGTCATTTCGAACGAAGTGAGAAATCTAAAAATTCAAAAATTTAAACAGTTTCTTACATTAAGTTGAACTGACTAAGGTATGAAGAATTGATGAAATTGAATCGAATACAAGATGGCGAAATTCGAACTTTTTCCGTTCTTTGTACTTATGGAACAGAATATAGCAAAACCAGAAGGCTCATATATCAGCTACTTTAGCAATTTGGTAAAGGAGAAAGGCGGAATAAATCTTGCTCAAGGAATTCCCGGTTATCAGCCGCCACAGGAGTTGATAAACCATCTGCAAGGAATTTTGAACGGCAACGTTCACCAGTACGCTCCGGGAGTTGGCAATTTCAAGTTGCGAAATCTTCTCTACGAGAATTACACCCGAAATTATGCAGTCGATCAGGAAAATTTTCTGATTGTTCAGGGAGCAACCGAAGCGATATCGCTAATTTTCACATACCTGAATGGCTTTTTAAAGGAGGATTTTACTACGCTTAGCTTCGAGCCAGCCTACGAGAGCTACAGCCAGCTGCCCACAATATTCGGGAAAAAGTACATCGATTTTCCGTTGAACAGTAGCTATTCTGTTGATTTCGACAATTTAGAATCGGTAATAAAAAAACAAAACGTAAAGATTATTTTCGTTGCTTCACCTGGAAATCCGTTTGGAAAAGTTTGGAGTGAGAGCGAGGTAAACAAACTTGTTGAGTTAGCAAACAAGCTAAATTTTTACCTGATTTTTGACGGAGTTTACAAGGATCTATATTTTGAAAATTCTCCGTTTTTGCCATTGGCAGCTAATTCGCCCAATGTGTTTTATGTAAACAGCTTTTCTAAAATGCTTTGCATTACAGGCTGGCGAGTTGGCTATCTCTATGCTCACGAAACGCACAGGAAAGGGTTGAGGGCAATTCACGATTACATTGGACTTTGCGCTCCATCGTTGCTACAGGAAGCGCTAGCGCTTTACCTTGCTGAGCATAATTTTGGCAGCGAGTTCGTTGCACAGTTTCGTGAGAACGTAAAGCAAAACTTTTCGAATTTGACGAAGGTGCTTCATTCGTTGGAATTTTCAATTCCAAAAATTGAGGGAGGTTGCTTTATATGGGCCAAACTTCCCCATAAATTTCCCGACGGATTCCTGTTTTCAAACCAACTCTACCAGCAGAAAGGAGTTGCCGTAATTCCCGGCGAACATTTTAGCAAAAACCACAGCAATTGGATAAGAATAAACATTGCACGGCCATTTGATGAAATTAATCAGGGAGCCAATCTTTTGTCCGAATTTATTTTAAAAAGGTAAACCATGTGGCTGTGGATTCCCATAATTTTTCTGAGCGTACTTTACAGTATAATGGCTTTCCTTTTTTGGATAGGAATTCTGAAATCCACGAGAAAAGAAAAGAAAACTAGCGAAGAAAAAATTCACCTTTCGTTGATTGTTCCTTTCCGAAACGAAGAACAAAACCTGGGTAATCTTCTTGAATCAATCTCTAATCAAGATTTTCCGAATCAACAGTTCGAGGTTATTCTGGTGAACGATAACTCCACCGATGGGGGTTTGGCTATTGCACAGGAGTGGGAAAAGAGAATGGGAAACCTTTCGGTTTTATCGCTTCCTGAATCAAACAGAGGGAAGAAGGAAGCGCTTTCCTACGGAATTTCAAAGGCAAA
>CAZLXF010000328.1:0-269 GCA_964563065.1 uncultured Rikenellaceae bacterium
GAAAACAAGGGGCTGTTTAAAAAGTCAAGTATGAAGTGATAGGATTGAAAATCAGGTTTACCCCATACCTTAAGGAAGCCTGATTTTCAGCACTTTCCCTTTAGGGATCAAGGGTAAAAAAAGTGATGAAAATCAGACAAATGAACTTTTTTAGACAGCCTCTTGCTGGCTCGGATAAAGACTGGGTTTTTAGAAGCTGTACTTAAACTTTGTAAAAACCATGTCGTTGGCATCGTACTGCCCAAACCTTCCTTCTGCTCCTAGAAAGA
>CAZLXF010000328.1:279-2508 GCA_964563065.1 uncultured Rikenellaceae bacterium
AGATTCAGAAGTTAGTTAGTGCTTAACAGAAAACAAGGGGCTGTTTAAAAAGTCAAGTATGAAGTGATAGGATTGAAAATCAGACAAATGAACTTTTTTAGACAGCCTCTTGCTGGCTCTTATAAAGACTGGGTTTCTAGAAGCTGTACTTAAGTTTAGTAAAAACCATATCGTTGGCATCGTACTGCCCAAACCTTCCTTCTGTTCCTATAAAGATATTTGCTCCTAATTGAATGTCGAAACCATCGGCAAAGGAGTACGATACTTTTGGCCTGATCAATGCATCCTCATTGTTCAATCCAACGTACGAGAAAAGTTCGAGCCATAAACGCTCGCGAAGAAAATCTTTCTTTACCAAAAAGGTCATGGTGTTTTCAAACTCATTGTTTCTGATACCTTCCTCGTAATCAAGAATATATTCCTGAATAAATTGTGTCGATAGCCTCACTCCTGATATCGTATAATCAATCCCTGCCATGTAGTGTAAGTAATCCTTTTCGATGGTGGCATCGGGAATGGTTGGTGTTTCGGTTTGGAAATATTTTCCGGAGTAGTAACCGCCTTCGCTTCTAACAACCAATGGTCCTAGAGGAACTCCAATGCTTGCACCACCCATCGTTAATCGATGGTACTCAGGACGAACGGTTAAGCCAATAAGCTGCATAGTGGCTGGATCAATCTGTTTAGTAATATGCATCGCCGGATCATCAGCCCAGAAATATCCTCCAACAATCTCAAAATCGGCTTTTGACGACATGGACGAGAATCGTAGGAAGTATTCGCTATTCTCAAGTTTTGGCGCTATTTCGGCAGTTGAGTAATCGAATGTTGGGGTAATGAGGAATGGTATTGTTGGGCTCCAGATGGAGCCATCATCGGGCATTTGAGTGGGCGTAAATATTGGTGCCCATACAGCCTCGATGGTGCTATTGCCAAAGTAGTAATTCAGCTTGGCCGAGGTTACGCCCATGCGAATCTCATCAAAATCGGGCAGCAAAAATTCTCGCAAATCCTTTGGCGCAACCACATCGGTAATGAATACACCCTCGGCTTTTCCGTAAATTATCTGCTGTTTCCCAACACGTATATCCATTTTGTCAAACCTAAGGTCGAGGTAGGCCTCGCGTAAGCCCAGCTCCAAATCGCGATCGAAGTAATGGTAGATGTATGGATTAACCTTAAAGCTAATCCTTTCACGGTTCTGCTCAAAGCTTAGGTTAAAGGTGTTCTGTACTATTGAAAAGTTGTTATCGCCACCTGTTAAAACCCCCGTGTAGTTTCGGGCGTAGCCCGATATATTAACTTGCTCCTGCCCATACCCGTGCATTAAGGAAAGCGACAGGAGTATTGCTGATAGAATTATTTTTAGTCTCATAGCTATTTTTTTTTCAATTACAGTATCTTAGTTTCTCAGCAGTTGTTGATGGTTTACTTCTAGCTTCCAAGAGTCATGCTGCGCTCAGTGAACTTGCTGTTTGGGATGCCCTTGTTTTTCTTAACATCGGTAAATTTCATGTTGGTTTTATGATCCTTTTGCACATTGTGCATCTCGGTTTCGAGGATGGTCCAGAATCCATCAACCTTATCGAATTTCTTTATGGTAAGCGTTTTTAGGAGTTTGTCCCTATCGTCGTAGAACTCACGCTTTAACCCAAGGTAGTTATCCTTCATTACCCAGGTAATGGTTTTTGAGTACATGTAGTCGTCCTCCTTGGGAGTGCTTTCCACCACGTAGCAGGCTTTCCCATCAACTGTTTCCTCGCGAAGCAGTTTGTGTTCATCCTGATTTGGATGGCGATCGCCAAGATCATCGTAGGTGAAGTCGGAACCCATAAAGTAATCGCTTTTCCCTTTGCTCGAGATTCGCTTGGTGCGCTTGAGCGCGGGGAGGTAAATCCACTGGTCGTCGCTGCGACCATCGGTGTAGCTCCAGTTCATAAACGATGTTCCCTTAACATCGGCAGGCGAAACGAAGAACATAATTTTTTTCTCCATTTTCCCATCATCCAAAATGAACTGGTTTAGGGTTCTTACCCTTTGTTCACCCCTGTTGTTGGTTAGCGTCATGGTTAGCGTTCCCTGTGTGTCGTTGCCCGAGGGGTTGTTGTAAACCTTCTCCATAACCTGCTGTCCGTTAATCTGTGCATTTGCTGGCTGATAAGCCATTGCTGTGGCAACAATTGCCATTGCTGAAAAAAATAGTTTTGTTTTCATTGTTTTGTCCTCCTA